>DASVNP010000141.1:0-20098 GCA_036383775.1 Paraburkholderia sp.
CGCGATTGGCTCCGGCTCGGTGTCGGATCGCGCGGTGCTCTCGGGCGTCGGCTCGATTGCCAACGGCACGCACTCGATTCCGTTCAACACGTCGGACCAGACGCTGCTCGGCGCGGTGTCGTTCGGCAGCGCGAGCGGCAATACGTATCGCCAGTTGACGAATGTCGCTGACGGCACGCAGCAGCACGACGCGGTGACCATCCGGCAGTTGGCCGGCGCATTGTCGTCGTTCGCGGTGACGGGGCAGCTGTACTTCCATGCGAACTCGACGGCGGCGGATTCGCTCGCGGTCGGCGCCCAGTCGATCGCGGTCGGGCCGACGACGGTGGTCAACGGCGATAACGGCGTGGGCATGGGCAACGGCGCAATCGTCGATGCGACGGCGCCGGGTGGCGTCGCGATCGGCCAGTCTGCGAATTCGGCGCAGGCGGATGCGATAGCGGTAGGCAGCGGTTCGGTCGCGAGCGGCGCGCAGTCGATCGCGCAGGGCGCGAACGCCAGCGCGGCCAACGCCGGGTCCGTTGCAATCGGCTCAGGCTCGCACAGCAGCGCGATCGACGCGCTCGCATTGGGCGCCGGTGCGAGTGCGTCGCTTGCGAACAGTGTCGCGTTGGGAGCCGGATCGGTCACCACAGTCGGCGCGTTGAGCAACTACATTGCGTACGGCTTGAGCAGTCCGCAGTCGTCGGCGGGCGAGGTCAACGTCGGCAATCGGCAGATCACGGGTCTCGCCGCCGGCAAGGCCGGCACTGACGCCGTGAATGTCTCGCAGCTCGATGCGGTGGCAAGCCGGTTGACGACGCTGATCAGCCAGCAGACCACCACGGTCAACAACGGCGGCAGCTTCACGTCCTCGCCCGGCACGCCGACTCCGCCCGCGTCCTCCGGGTCGAATTCGTCCGCGGGCGGGCAAGGGGCCGTGGCTTCGGGCAACAACAGCTCGGCGGTGGGCAACGGCTCGACGGCGTCGGGCAGCAGTTCGACCGCGGTGGGAGCGGGCGCAACGTCGACGGGAAGCGGATCGACGGCGCTCGGTTCGAACAGTAACGACGGCGGCCGCGCGAATGTGATGGCGGTCGGCTCCGCCGCGTCGACCCGGCAGGTCATCAATGTCTCGGCCGGCACGGCGCCGACCGATGCGGTCAACGTCGAACAGTTGAACAACGCGCTTTCCCAGGCGAACACCTACACCGATACCCGGATGAATGAACTGCAGAACGGCATCAGTTCCACCGCACGCAATGCGTATTCCGGCATCGCGGCGGCGACCGCGCTGACGATGATTCCGGAAGTGGACAAGGACAAGACGCTGTCGCTCGGTATCGGCACCGCGGGCTTTCGCGGTTATCAGGCAGTCGCGCTCGGCGGCACGGCGCGCCTGACCGAGAACCTGAAGATGAAAGCCGGCGTGGGCATGAGCCCGGGAGGCACGACAGTCGGCGTCGGCGCGGCAATGCAATGGTAAGTCGTGAGGGCGGGGCAGCCGCCGCGCGCCCCGCGTCCTCCGCCACCCACAATCTTTGGAGTACTTGATGAACCGACTTTTTTTCGCCAGCTTTTTCTGCGCTGTCGCGCTTGCCGTGACAGGATGTACGGCCGGGAGCGGCCCGACCTTCAACGCCTATTCCGTCGATGCAAGCAACGGCGTCAGGACATACCGGGCCGAGTGCCACGGGCTGTTCGAAAGCGCATCAACCTGCATGAAGGTGGCGCAACGCATCTGCGGCGACAAGGCCGTGCAGCCGATCGACAGGATCGACCAGGTTCGCGCCGCTGACGACAACCGCAACGACCCGCGTGTTCTGCTGTTCAGATGTGGCCAGGATGCCAGTGCTGACACGCCGGCCAAGCCGGCTCCTGTCGCGGCAAAAGCAACCACGATCGAAGACTTCACGGTGCAAACGGATGCGTTGTTTCCGTTCGACAAGTCCGCGCCCGAGTCGATGCTGCCGACTGCAAAAGCCGAACTGGACCAGATCGCCGAACGTATCAGCAAGCATGAGCAGGTGAGCGCAATCACTGTCGTCGGTCATACCGACAGGCTCGGTCCCGAATCCATCAACGGACCGTTGTCGCTTGCTCGCGCCAACACCGTGCGGGCCTATCTGGTTGCTCACGGGCTGGACGGCGGCATCATTCACGCGCAAGGCGTGGGATCGAGCGAGCCGCGAACGCACTGTTCGGACAGCAACGCTCGCGCACTGATCGCGTGCCTGCAGCCGGACCGGTATGTGTCGATCACGGTTCAGGGGCGAAACTGATGTGAGCCCGTAACGCGGCGCCGGAGAGACTCGCGATGAGCGACGATCGCGGCGCCGAACCTCGGCACGCGCCCCCGCGCTAGTCCATGCCCGAGCAGTCACTTGGGCTCCGCGAAAGGATGCAGGCGCTAGCAGTTGTACTCTGAACTTTCGGGGCGTCCATCGGAACTGAGATGTTCAATCATTTCCATCCGTTGTTTAATTGTGTCAGGCAATCTGTTTGTCAAACTGATCAGAAGCGCCTCGCATAATGCAAGTGCCGGAACTTGGGTTTCAAGCATCGCAAACGGACGGCCTTTCACTGAGAGCACAACCTCTGAGAACTTTCCGATTGGTGAAATCCACTCGTCAGTGATCAAGAGAATTCTTGCCCCCAATCTATTCGCTGCTTCTGTGAATTTTACGCTGCCTTCCTGGTAGCGTCGAAAGTCGAACATCACCAGGACGTCATTGGGTCCCATGTCAGCCAATGCAATCGAAGCGACTTTTAGATCAGGTTCAATGTAGCGAACATGTGGACGCATGTATGTCAGGGTATAAGAAAACATCTTGGCAAGCGGCGATGTGTATCGTCCGCCTGCGCAGAAAATATGCGTGTCTAATTCGGATAGTAGCGAAACAGCATTATCAAATGCCTTTATATCGAGCCCCAGGATCATGGTGTTGAGGGACTGGGACAGCCGTTGGAAAACGGGCAGGGGACTTGCATTCTCCACTGGAACGGAGTGAAAAGTGTCCATTCGCGCGAGAGGCGAATTCATCGCCTCATCAATTTCGTTATGCAGCGCGTGTTGAAACGACGCGTAGGTGGGAAAGCCAATCCGGGCGACGAAGCGAAGGACGGTTGGATCACTCACGTTTGCTTGCTTGGCGACACTGGCAATTGGGCCTAACCCAAGGCTGGGATATCTGTCGAGTAACGCCTGCGCAACCTTCTGTTCTGCTGGCGTAAATGTATCCATCTGAGACAACAGCAGCGCCCTGATATTTGTGCCCATTTTGGGGTGGCTCCAGCTTTCGTGATTTGGTCGTATTGGCAGCAAACGCCTTGGCTGGCCTTCATGGATCTTATCGCACCGGGCGAACGGACGACCCGGCTCTGTGGATAAGGACGCGACCACCCTGGCAACACGAAATGTAATGAAATCTACTTCTGCCTGCGTCTGTTGCCAAGTTTTTGTATAAATTAAGTATTTACCCTAGGTTTTGCGCGAAAAATTTGGTGTGCTATGCTCGCGCCAACTTGAAATGTAATGAATATTACATGCCTGTCGTGCCGACGTGATGGTTGCCTAACTCAGTTACATCCGGAGACTCCGCCATGAGGCGTTTTGTTGTACTCACGCTGCTTACTGTCCACATCTGCGCATTCGCTGCGTCTGAACCTGCGGTCGAGGCCAAAAACGGAATGGTCGTCTCGTCACAGCGCCTGGCGTCGGAGATCGGAGTCGAAATACTGAAGAAGGGGGGCAACGCCGTAGACGCTGCCGTCGCCGTCGGTTATGCGCAGGCTGTCACGAATCCCTGTTGCGGCAATATCGGTGGTGGTGGCTTCATGACCATCCACCTCGCCAATGGTCAGGATCGGTTTATCAATTTCAGAGAGACTGCGCCGGCCGCTGCGTCGGCCAACATGTACCTCGATGAGTCTGGAAATGTCCGGAAGGGCGAAAGTCTTTACGGCTATCGCGCAGTCGGCGTACCAGGCACTGTTGCTGGCCTGGACCTCGCTCTGCGCAAGTACGGGAAACTGACGCGCAAACAGGTCATGACACCCGCGATTCGGCTAGCGCGTGAAGGGTTTGTCCTGACTCGAGGTGACACAGACATTCTCGATACGACGGTTCAGCGTTTCAAGTCGGATCCGGATGCGGCTCGCATTTTTCTGCGCCCTGATGGCACGCCGCTGCAGCCAGGAGACCGTCTGATCCAGAAGGATCTCGCTCGAACGCTGGAGCGGATCGCGGAGCAGGGGCCTAATGCCTTCTACCGGGGAGAAATTCCGAAGATCGTCGAGGCTGCGGCGCAGCGAGCTGGTGGTGTAATCACCGCCGAGGATTTCGCGTCCTATCATGCCGAGGACATGGAGCCCTTGAAGTGCAGCTACCGCGGATATGAGTTTGTCTCTGCCCCGCCTCCGAGTTCAGGCGGTGTGACAATGTGCGAGACGTTGAACATCCTGGAAGGGTACGACATGCGCAAGCTTGGCTACCATTCCGCGGCGGCGATTCACGACACCGTAGAAGCAATGCGGCATTCGTATGAAGACCGCAATACCCTTCTGGGTGATCCGAACTTCGTCAGCAATCCGGTGAGCAAGCTGACGAGCAAGGAATACGCCGCTGATATTCGAAAGCTCATCAGTGGCGATCAGGCGACGGCTTCGGTTGACGTGCAACCTGGTTTCGGAGTGCACGAGAAACCGGAGACCACCCACTATTCCATCATTGATCGGTCCGGTAACGCGGTCTCGACCACTTATACGGTCAACGGTCGCTTCGGCGCGGTGGTGATTGCTCCGGGGACCGGCTTCTTTCTCAACGATGAGATGGACGACTTTACTGTGAAAGTCGGATCGCAGAACCTGTTCGGACTTGTGCAGGGAGCACGCAATGCAATCGCACCGGGCAAGCGCCCGTTGTCATCGATGGCGCCGACCATCGTGGAAAAGGATGGCAAAGTCTTCATGGTCGTCGGTTCGCCCGGCGGGTCACGCATCATCACAATTACACTGCAAACAGTGCTGAACGTGATCGACTACGGGATGACGCCGCAAGACGCAGTCGATGCCCCGCGCATCCATCATCAGTGGTTGCCTGACGAGGTCTATTACGAGACGAATGGACTCTCGCCGGACACGATCGCCATTTTTAAGAACATGGGGTACAAGACGGTAGAGCAGACTCCCTGGGGGGCAGCGGAGCTCATTCTTGTCGGCCTGCCAGGTACCGAAGTAGCGAGCCGGCAGAGTTCGGGAAATGACTCATCCGTCTCTGGCAACGTCCGCGTTGGCTTCGTCTATGGCGTCAATGACCCACGTCGGCCCGCGGGAGCAGCAATCGGCTACTGATCTCACAAACTTGGTAGCCAGGTTCCGCTTTTTGCGACATTACAAGAAAGGGACGACTCTATAGCTAATGGGGTCGTCGCCCGAACCGACGACCGTAGCCGTAGCGTTGCGACGTTGGCGGGCGTCGCTTATCGACAGATCAGGGAATCGCCCAAGGGTATAGCTGCAATCCTCGCCATCCAGCCGGTAGTTGAATTTCCATACCTTCGAACCGGAGACCGGCGCCCGCAGATACATGGAGTCGCGGTCACGAAGCTTATAGGGCCTGTCTTGCGGTTTTGCGTTGAACAGCGTTCAACAGTTGGGCGTAGGTCAGCTTCATGGAGTTCTCCTCGACGGACAACTATCATGAGTTTGGCTCGCAATTTACCCGAAACAATGTCGGAAGTACGTGGATTACTACGGATCAAATGGGATAGTTCTCGATAAGCCGGATGAGCGACCGGAGCAAACGCATAAAGTCGCAGCCATTCGCTGTAGCCGTTGACGAGGAAGCCTCCTGAGCGACTTATGTATTGCTCACGGGAGGCTTCATAGACGGCGCGAAGAGCAAACCATGGCACGTGTGGCAGATCGTGATGTACCACGTGATAGTTGTTGTTCAGGACCAGCTTGGGTTCTCCCTAAGCCTTACTGATACTGACTTGATGGCTCATTGCTTGGCGAAAAAATCAATATTTACCCGCAATTTACCCGCAGATTGGGGCCGATGTCCGTGGCGAGGATTTAGGGGTGGCCAGCGCAGATCAAAAAGTCAAACCAGGCACCGCAGGGATGGACGCAGCGTCTTGGATACTTGCTGCTCTGGTGCGGAGCGAATATCTTCACTGCGAGCAGCAACGCGGTGGGTCGCGAGCTACGCAAGCACCGACGCCTTATTATGGAAGACTGGGGACTGTTTCGCGGAAGCGGGCCGGCGATCTGTCAGCTGTACATGTGCCGACTGTCGAATACGAGGCCTTCCGTGATCTGGCTCGCGCGTGGGCCGTCGCCAGAGAAGATGTTCGGCAAGCGCGACAGCGCCTCAAATCGTTCTTACTCTCGCATGGTGTGCGCTATACGGGCCGCGCCGACTGGCGTGAAGCTCATCGCCGCTGGCTGAGCAAATTTGCGTTTTCCAACGCCTGGCAACAACTAGCATTCGAGGAGCATCGACGCTCGATCGAAGACCGGCTGGTTCAATGCGAACGGTTGGAGACAGCATTGCACGAAGCCGTTGGCAACTGGCGGTTTTACCCTGTGGTTCTAGCTCTACAGGCGATGCGTGGCGTGCAATTCATTACCGCCATTGGTATGGTGTCCGAGTTGGGCGATCTATCACGATTCGCCCATCCACGTCAGCTCATGGCTTGGCTCGGTGTGACGCCATCCGAACATTCCTCAGGCGGAAAGCGTCGTCAAGGCAGCATTACCAAGACCGGCAACAGCTACGCCCGCAAGCTGCTAATCGAGGCAGCCTGGAGCTACAGGCATGTCGCACGTGTTGCACCACAGATCCAGAAACGACACGAAGGGCTCCCGAAAGCGATCATCGTTCGCGCCTTGGATACTCAGGTCCGGCTATGCCGGCAGTATCGAAAACTTCAAGCGCGCAGCAAGAACACTAACGTCGCTATAGTTGCGGTCGCACGTGAGTTGGCCGGCTTTATCTGGGACATCGGCCGACTTGCAATGGAGCTGGCATTACCACGAAGCAACCAGCCGATCTAAAGCCATCAATAAGTTTGTGAGCCTTCCATCAATATTACCGAAGGAGGCAGTCTCCTGAAGGCGGCCTAGCCCGGTACCTCGAGCAACCCGCGGGTCCACTTGGCAACTGGCAGTGCCTGACTTGCGCTTTTAGGAAGCGGCAGGCTCACGAGACGGCTCTCTGTAATGCGGAATCCAACCCGCGCATACCAGTGTGATCCACCGTCGGCTTTACTGCTACGCCGCCCTCAGGAAATTTAAATATGTGCAGCTGATCCCAAAGAACAAACCGTCGCGCTACTTGACAGGGAAAGTCATATCAGTGGACACGATGCTCCCAAGAGCTACAACGCAGCTCAAGATAGGTGCCCGTCCGCTTACTTTTTTCGCTGTCCTGTTTTTTTACTGGTCCTGCAGCGCAGAAAGTCATGGATTTTTTCCATGGTTCGGCTCCTCCAATGTGTTTGTGTCCCCGGTCCTTCGATGGCACGAACAGGTAGGAAAGGGCCGGCTTGCCAAGCCAGAAGACGGCTGGACGTCGAACCTGACGTGTGCAATCCTGCGCAGTCGTCATCGCTCGGTAAAACTTTCTGCTCAGGAATTTTGAGCACGCCGGCTACTCGGTTCGTTGAATGGCCCGCAGGCGGGACCATCGGCCGCAGGTCCACTTTCAGGTAGTGTTCGGCAGCCGCGCTTGAACTGCGAGGCGCCGTCTGTCGCGAGGCAAGGCTCGCGGCAGACAGAGTGTTTCACCGGATCGACTAGAACATCGTATTGTCGTTGGCCGACTGCTCGGGCACGGGTTGAATCACATCCCAGTGCTCGGCGATCTTGCCGTGCTCGACGCGGAAGATATCCACGATGGCGTTGCCGCGGTCTTGCGGGTTGCTGGTCGAGTGAACATGCAGAAAGACGAGATCGCCGTCGGTCGCACTGCGCACGATGGCCGAACGGGCATCGGGGGCATGCTTGAAGTATTCGGTAAAGAAGCTGATGAACGGCGCGGACCCGGTGGGCACATGCGGATTGTGCTGAATGTAATTCGGTGCGAGCACGGTGCTAGCAGTCCTGAGATCGTGCCGGTTGAACACCGCATCGTAGAAGTTCACGACTAGCGCGCGGTTGCGCTCTTCCTGGGCAATATCGCGAACGGCCGGATGAACCGGCGCGACGCTATCCTCGGCGCGGGCCACATGGCTCGCGATCAGCACAAAGAAAGCAGCGGCGGCTGCCGCGCGCTGGAGCAGGGAGGTTCTGTTTGGCATGACGGTCCCCTTCTTTTCGTTGAAAGCCGGTGGCTGCAAGGACTTTAGCATCTGCAGGTGGCGACGACGAGACGGATCTTGCCGGTGCATCGACGCTTCCGCGCCGAATGGCCCGATGACCCCAAGGCACGAGCACGATTTGAAGAGGAGTTTAGTGCGGCGCGGCCGTCCATGACCCTGAAAGAGGCCGCGGACATGATTATCAAAAATGCCGATTGGCATGACGGCATCCCGGCCGCCTTTGGTAGCGCAACGGTAGATCAACTCGTTGCCACCGTATTGAGTAATCAGGGGCCGAATTTGCGTCATCTGGTCACAAGCATTTTCAGACTGCCGGTTCCCGCGGACGAGCGCGAAGGCATCAGACTAAAAATGATTGAGGCTTTGGAGGTCATTGGAAGGCAGTCAACTATAAATCGTATGCGAGTAGAGAGACTAGGCGTGCCAATGGATAGTTGAGAAGAAACCTATCTATCGTGACCATTTCACTGCGCAGATCAAGAGCGCCATACAGTATTGCTCTTTGTGTGTCACTTCGGCGGCCTTCAACGTCCCCTTGTGTGGGCGGTGTCAGCGCAGCGTCGTCCTCTGCCTGGTCAGTCGTGTCGGGCCGTAAGTTCGCGTTGCGGTAGAAAAGCCGCGCTAGCAGAATTAATGGGCACGATTAGCACTCCAACGGACATCACTAGCAGAATTGACGAACCTCAACACCAGTATGCGGGACATTTGGGCATCAGGGAGGGCACACTCAAGGCGCGGAAGTACCAACCCGCTTGTATAGGCCGGCTGGCCCTAAGCCTTTAGCGCGGAAGCCAGGACGCAGGTCATGGGAATCCGCAGTTCCCCGGCATCGTTCCGATACGCCTCTGCGTCGTGCGCGACTGCCTGCTCAATCGATGCCAGCGCGGCCGGCGTCTGGGCGTTTAACATCGCGGCAACTCGAACGCCACCGCGCATTAATGCGTGAAACGGCGTATCTGGCCGATGAAGTACAAGGGTCAAGTCCACCTCCCGCATATGCGGTTGAACGAACCCTGCACCAAGCAATATGCGCTTCGATTCCTCCAAATCGCTGAGCCGAAAGAAGGGCGGTCCCGGCGGCACTGGCACATCGGTCGTGCCGTACTCTTCGATTGCCTTCAATACCATCGCGAAGCCAACTGCCTTATCCGGTGTTGCCCAGACCGTAAAGGCGATTCTGCCGCCAGGTTGCAGCACACGAAACGCCTCCTCGAGTGCTCGTTCGGGCTGCGAGAAATGCAACATCCCGAAGCTGATGCCCACTGCGTCGAAGCTTTGGTCCGCAAAGGGTAAGTCCTCCGCATCACCGATGCGGAACTCCAGCCCTGGAAAGACGCGTCTCGCCTTTTCAACCATAGCAACCGAGAAATCGACGCCGGTGACGTCCGCGCCGAGCCGCCTTGCTGCAGCCGCGAGGTAGCCTGGGCCCGATGCTACATCCAGAAATCGCGAACCTCGCTGAATGCCGAGGACCTCGAGCATCGCGTGGTTCGATTGGGCCGTCAAACCACCGAAATACTCGTGATAGGCCTGCGCGACCCGCTCCCAACCTTCATGCTCAAATGCGCTGAAGTCGACTTGTCCCATCTTTGCCTCCACTCGTTTCGGCACCGTGGCGCGCGGGCCTTCATGTTCCTCGCAAAGGCTTTGTCTGTCTATTGAGGGATCAATCCAGACTGACGACTGACGTAGAGCGAAGGAAAGTTGTTACCCTAGCGGCTCGCCGGTGCATACCGGGCGACGGGCTGCGCTACCACCAGGTAGCTGAGTAGTTCGGAGCGGGCTTCATCGCTCATCCCGGTGCCCAGCCGCACGTCTGAGCCTTGCGATGCGCTCATTTGCGGGCCGTTGTCCTTCTGCTTATTTCTGGACCCTTGAGTTCGCCTATATCGCGCTACCGTGTCGCCGTCATTTCATTGCAAAATTCGTTGATGCCGCACATCGCGTCACAAAATTACTTGTCAAATTCCCGGCCAGTAGTAACAGTATGAGTTGCAGTGAAAGTCGCTCCTAGGCCACGCCTGACAACGAATCGCCGGAAATGGTGCGTCGCATAATCGTAGTAACCGATTCAGTTGTGCGAGCGGGCGCTCGCGCAACTGTTTTGTTACCGTGAGCGGCTGTTCAGATGCATTCGGGCGCCGGGTGTGGAGGTGCCGGGCAGCCTTGGGATCACGCGAGCCAGCAATGAAAGGCAGCTGCTGGTCGCAAACTGTCCGGCGACTGACTAAACGGCGCACTTGTACACGCTGGGCTTCATCGCCCGGCACGTGACGGGATCTCACCCGGATGAAACGCTGCTGTTGAGGTGAGAAGAAACGGGAGGCAGGCGGAGAGCCGGTGCACGGGCCACCTGTGACGCCAAAGAAACCGTGCGGCCGCCCATTGCACGACCCGGTATCGATCGGGTAGGGTTGCGCAGTCAACAACCATAAAGGGGAATAGCCATGAACAAGCAGGAACTGGTCGATGCCGTGGCCGCGAAAACCGGCGACAGCAAGGTCGCCACGGGCGAGGCGATCGATGCGGTGATCGCAGCCATCACGGGTGAAGTAACAAAAGGCGGCACCGTGCAACTGGTCGGGTTTGGTTCGTTTTCCACGGGCGCGCGCGCCGCACGGGTCGGCCGCAATCCGGCAACCGGCGCCGAGATCCAGATCCCGGCCGCGAAGACCGTCAAGTTCACAGCGGGCAAGGCGTTCAAGGATGCGGTGAACGGCGGCTGAGATCGGAGGCAGGCCGCCGGCCGGATCGCTGCTGGCCGGCGTGCCTGCCGAATCGCCACGACCGGTGGGCGCCGGTGGCAGTGGAGTGCAGCGATCGGGCAACGGGCCTGGACCCGGATCGGCTGACCTGGTAGCATGGGTGGCGAGATGCCGCGATGAATCGCGGCCCCTGCGCTGCACTGCCTGTCTAAATAGCTATCCGCATGGAAAGGAAACGATCACGGACCCGACGGCAGACGTCGTGCCCGGCCATCGGTGCGTTGCTGCGCTACCGGACGCGCATCGTGCGCGTTATTGCGGAAGCGCGTGGGCAACGGGCGATGATCGAATCGCTCGACACGACCGGCAGGACCTTCGTGAGTACGGTGAAGTGGGGCAGTCTGCGCGAACTCGGCGCCCAGCTCTTCTGAATCTGGCCTGCATCCTAGGCCATCTGACGATCAACCCTGCACGTCGCGGATCAACACGTACCTACGTCCCAGGCTGGGATGCGGCCGTCCAGGGCCGGAGGTCGCGGCAGCGGGTTCTTCATGTCACCACCATAGCGGCGGAAATTAGCCGCCCTATACTCGTGTATCGATCACAGTCAGGCAACACAATGCGACGAATTACCGTCCGGAGATCGCCGGTCCACGGCAAGGGAGTGTTCGCGTTGGTGCCGCTCGCGGAGGGCTAGCGCGTGCTTGAGTACAGGGGCGAAATCACGACGTGGCGAAACGCGTTGCGCCGGCACCGGCGTGAACGCTTTGTGGGACATACGTTCCTGTTCGGCCTGTCGGACGGACGCGTCATTGATGGCAGCCGGGGTGGCAACAGCGCCCGCTGGCTGAGCCACGCCTGTACGCCGAACTGCGAAACCATCGAGGATGGCGGGCGGATTTTCATCCACACGCTCCGGCCGATCGACGTGGGAGAAGAACTGTTCATCTTGTGTGGGTATGGAATTTCTGTGGCTTCCGGCATGAGGAGCTCGCACAACAGCAGTTTCCGTGGATTGGAGAGCGCCGCGTTACGTGGCCGTGGAGACGCACATCTCAGGGTTTTTAACGGCTTCCGTCATCGGCGACTTCCGGAATACCGGTGGCAACTCGTCGAAGGTGTCATCGAGCTGTTCAGTCTAAACGGCGAAAGCTGGAAGGCGTCGCCGCTCCGCCAACGCAACCGTTTGGCCTATTGGGCCGCTGTGAGTTTGGGACCTGTTCTCAATGCCTGCCAGCCCGTCTGCGGCTCCTTGCGCTGATCGCTTACTTGCTCGATGCCGCTTTTCAACACCGCTTCACAAAAGGCCAGGCGAGCTCGGTAGTAATCTGCGTGCATCTGCGCGTCAAGGATGCGTTGTTCAGCCTGGAAGAGTTCCAGACGCAATTCTCGCAGCGCTTTTTCGGCCTGCTTCTCCGGAGTAGGTGCGTTACCCACTGCCCAGCTTGTTATCCACCGCAGCATGATGAACTCCTCTCATCGTCTGGTGACATTCCGCCGGCTTCAAACCGGACTTTCACACCGGGTCACAAAGCGCCACTGCTCCGACCACTTCTTCATGCAGCCACTGGTGAGTCAGCGCTATCAATAATAAGGGGACCTGTATGTCCCACTGCGCGGTAGATCACATTGTTGCGAAAATTTCCCACCGCCCATGCTGTCGGGTGCCGCAGAAAGTGAAAACTGTGCCACGAAAACAAGAAAACGGCTGACTCAGTTCTTGAAAGGGGCCGGGCCGGCGGCGTTTAATACGCGCCGGCATCGCCCACAATTTTCTCAGTGCGACCCAACTTGGCCGTTGACCGATTGCGGGCGAGGGATGCTTCTAGGCTCGGAGAGAGACAATGGTTTTAGAGACGGACCAACCTACGTTAAATCTTATGGCAGTGCGCGAAGCCCCGCCCGTCGGCGCCATAACGCCCGGCGTTACCTTTGGTCGCCGTTCGACCTTTGCTTAGAGGCGTGGAGCGATTCCCTACGTCGTACCCGTCGGCAACCCGACTCGGTAGTATTTCCGACCCGAGTGGGTATCTCTCGTAGTCCCAATTGCATGTGCCACGGCTGCCGTAATCGATCGAATTATTCTCGGGGTCGTCGCTCCCCAGCTTCCCGATTCTCAGTCACGGCTCGGCGAACGGCTTCCAAAAGGTCGGGGCGCGATTCAGTGGGAGGGACTTCGACCAGCTTGCGCGGAGTCCTGGCGTGGGGCTTCAGCGTTACACCGTAAAGTTTTTGCGGCGCAGTCATAGTTCGTCTCCGGCTTCGATGACAGCCAATTCGGACGGCAGGCTCGGTCTTGCTTCTGGTTTCCGAAAATCACGCTTTCGGATCTTTCCGGAGTAGGGAACTGTGGACTCCGTGCGTCGTGCGCCTCCAGGCTTCGTCGGCGCGTTGCTGGGCCGATTTCACGGTATATGCGACCTCTTGCTTGCCCTTCGGAGCCGGCGACAACGCCGAAGTCAGACCAGAAAATGTCCGGCGGACGGTCTTGGTGACCATGGCGCGCTCCGCGTTTGTGTCGGGATAACAAGTCTAGGCCGTTACGTGCAACCCGCGATACTGTACGTTTACACAGTGCCTTGGCGAGTCCACTATGGACGCGAGAGGACGCCTCGAGCGAAACCGCGCCCGTTCGATCACGCCGCGCGAGGGGAGTCGGCGATGATCCACTACACCCTTAAGAGACGGCTAGTGGGAATTAGGGAAGCTCGCCGGATTATCCGCATCCTTCGGCGTCAGCAACGGGAGCGAGGCGCACTGGAGTCGCTGGAACGGGACCAGTACGAACAGGATGCGTTCGTCCGTCGGGAGGACTGAAATGACAGATGACCTGCGACGACAACTCTGCGAAGTTGAGCAAGCCTTGGTGGCGCTTGAAGGCGTGATTGCGGTGCGAAGGGAGTACATTTCGCTGCTTCAGCGTTTGGGATCTCGTGACAAGGAGCTAGCGTCCTTCGAAGCGCTTATGACCGCCTGGTCACGTCTGCAGTTGCTGCGAGACTGCCTTGCCGCCGCTATCGCCAGCGGGGCCCGGTGACTCGCGTCGGGAAATGTCCAGGTCGCATGTCGCTTAATATCGATTGCGGTTGGGCCCAAGATGATGGCATACGCGCCCCAGGGTGCTCGACCGTCGAGACCTGCACATCAGTGGCCTTGCACGGTTTTGAAGGAGCAAGCGGATTACGCGAGTGTTAGCGTGACGTGCGCAGCGGCAAAGTCCACGCGCTCCGGCATACCGGGCAGAGCGACTTGATCGAGGCAACACCCATATTCCTGACAGGCGACCAATCTCGAAACCGCCACGGCCTCCGCGTCCACGGTCGCCAAACGTAGCGCCGCCTAGGCGGCTGCCATAGCTGCGAGCGCGAAGCACTGAGCATCTCGCGGACAGCGATGCCCGGCTGATCAGTTCCATATTTATATTTAGAACTCCTTCGATTCATTCTGGATACGAGTCCGGAATTTCAATGCATCCGATTTATGACTGAAGGCTGTGTTGCTCCAGACGAGCACTCCGCCGGTATTCGTGTGCACGAGTCGATGGCAAAGCAGATCGCGGTAGTAACGGGTGGCATGGGGGCTGGGCTAGGCGATCAGCATCAGGTTGCATGATGCCGGTTATGCGGTCGTAGTCACCTCTTCGCCCGGAAACACCGGTGCGAACGGGTGGCTCACAAACATGGAAGCCGAGGGGCGACAGTTCCGCGCCTATTCCACTGAATGCGCAGTATTACGTATCATCACGGGAGGCCATGCTCGTGGCACGAAGAAAACCACCGTCCTGAACGCAGCAAGGGTCGATTCCGGCGCGTTCAGGTTCCCCAGTCGCAGGTCGCCAGTGCAATTCGTCAGATAAACAGGAGTGCAATGTAAATCGAATTTGCGAATCTGCCGATGGCGGCTTGACGCTGGTGCGTCACCGACCTATATTGGCCGAATAGTTCGATTTGGTCCTGTCCTCATGGCAATAAGTACTTACCAACGTCGAACCGAGCGGGTACTTGTACCTGTCCTTTCGACCACATCGTCCACACCCCAAGCACCGTCCCCGTTTTCGTATGACGGAAGGATCAACAATGGGCGATGAAACCACCCATGCCCCGATTTTTCCGGCAACCTGCGTGCGCTGCGGCGGCAGGGTGTTGGAGGCGGTTTCTTTCTGCCCGCATTGTGGCGCGCATGCGTGGCTCGCGTTCGGCGATCGTGCGTGGACGAAGAAGCCCGATGCAGGCGCGGCCAGCGCAGCACAGGCCCGTGCGCACGTTCCGTATGACAAGCTGCTGTGGCCGTCGCAGTCGAGACCCGTGTTCGCGTCGGCCGATGCCCATCCATATCGCGTCACGCGCCCGAATTTGCTTGGCGGTGCCCGTCACTGGCGATTGAAAGCGAGTGCAGCGCTGGCGTTGCTGGCATGCGTTGCCCTTTATGGCGGAAGGTTGCTGTTGCACCGGGATGACTCCGCCACGCGTGAACAGCAGACGACGTCGAGCACGGTGGAAGGCAGCGTAACGACAGATGGCGTGAGCCAGGCTAACCAGGGCTCCACGCCGCATCAGGCGCCGACAATGGTCCAGGGCTCTGCGGCGGAACAAAGCTCGATCACGCCGCAAAGTCCGACGGCGGTGCAAGACCCGGCGACGGCCGCAACCGTCGCGGCAGCGGCGATCGCTTCTTCGGCCGCGCCTGCTGCAGCTGCTTCCTGGGTGGCGTCCGCGGAACCCGTTGCGCCTGCGATCCCGGATCGCGCGACACATTCGCAGAACGAAAAAGCCTCGTCACCGAGCTCGACAGCGAGCAACAAGGGGTATGGCGGCAGGAATCAAAGGCTGATGTCGCTCGCGCTTGCGCGAGCGCACAGCGGCCTCGAGAAAAATGATCTGGCTATGGCCCGATCAGGGGTCTATTGGGCGCTTTCGCTGCAGCCGGACAATAGCGAGGCACTCATGCTTAAGCAGGATTTGATCTCGCGGCAAAGGGCGCGTGATGCGGGGTTGCATGCGGCCCGCACCCGATAGCCTTCGTGGCGACAATGCAATTCGTGATCGGGAGCGCGGCGCATTTCGCCGGGGTAATGAACTCCACGCGCGTGGACGCCGCTTACCATCACGATGTACTTATCGATAACCCGTCCATTCGACATGCTAACCAATATTTGTTGGGGCCGAGCCGAAAACGCCCGGGTCGCCTCGGGAACGCGATCGGGCGGACCGACAACCGACTTGAACGAGCCGACATGGCCCCACGCGTTCGAGCGGCGCCAGCAACTCGGCGCCTAATACCAGATAGCCTGGCAGCCGCGCCACAATCCCAACGAAAAAATCTCTCCTGCGGTGAGCATATCGGGAAGCATTTCGATGGGCCGGTCCACATGCGAAGCGACGTCACTTGTTGAGGCTGCGCGTAAGCAACGTGCATGCCGCAGCCCCTCAGCGGAAGTGGTGCTTCGAAAGCTTCGCGTCTTAGCGCCGGTTCTTCCGGCGTTGAGCCGGATCCTCTGTCGCTGTAGGCATCAGTCAGCTTCCATAGAGCGCACTCGCGAGATAGCGGCGACGCAGTTCGCGCAGACCCGCCGCCAGGACCGCGCTGGCCGGCAGCGCAAGTAGCACGCCAAAGAATCCGAAGAGCTGGCCAAACGCCAACAGGGCGAAAATCACCGCGAGCGGATGCAGGCCTATGCGCTCGCCAACGAAGCGTGGCGTGAGAATGAAGCTTTCTAGAATCTGGCCGACGCTGAATACGGCGACCACCGTGCCGACGCCATACCAGCTACCGAACTGAAGCAGGGCGGCTAGAAGCGCGAGCGCCAGCCCAGTTGCAAATCCGATGTATGGAATGAAAACCGCCAGCCCGGTAAAGAGACCGACGGGTAGCGCGATTTCGAAGCCCGCGATCGTCAGTGCTATTGGATAGAACGCGGCGAGCACTCCCAGCATCTGGTCAATGGGTGGAACATTTAACCTCCCTCATGCCGTGACGCACGCAATCGTTCTGCCTCATTCTCTCGCTTACAACAGTACCGTTGCGGATGAGGCGATGGGCCGAATCGCCAGGGCGTTGAACGTGGACTCTGCGCCTGACGGACTTTACCAGCTCAACGAAGAACTTGGCGTTCCGCGAGGCCTTCGCGAGATTGGGTTGGGAGAAGCCGACCTCGACTTCGCATGCGAGGTGGCGTTGTCGAATCCATACTGGAACCCGCGAGCGATTGAGGAGGAGCCGCTTAGAGCACTGCTACAGCGTGCCTGGGAAGGGGTTCGTCCGTCCGCGTAGTCGCTGCAAGGAGGGCGCCTGATCGAGGTCCGAGGTCACGGACCTTCGATACAGTTTGAAAGGGCAATCGCCGTTTGCCTGGATCGTCGATAGGCATCGGGCCGGGTGTGAGGTGCGGCTAAACTTATTCTGCAAAGAGGCGGGGCTGCCGGACGTGCTCAGGTGCGGGAGTCCGATGTACCTTGCGGACTCAACCGGGCAAGCAAAACTTCAATGTCGTCGAGCGCGACGGGCTTGACCAGATGGGCATCGAAACCGGCTTCCAGGGAGCGGCGCCGGTCTTCCTCCTGCGACCACCCGGTCAGCGCCACCAGCAGGACGCGCCCATCCGCTCGCTGCCCGCGGATCCGCCGGGCGGCCTCAAGGCCATTCAGTCCGGGCAGGCCGATGTCGAGCAGGATCATGTCAGGCAGCAAGGCGGCCGCTTCCTCGACCGCGCGAAGCCCGTCGTACGCAATGTGGACATCGTGTCCGAGCATTCGCAGCAGCGTGGCAAGTGAGTCTGCCGAGTCATGGTTATCGTCGACGACCAGCACGCGGCGAGCCTGCGTCGTCATCTCTCCGCGTTCAAGTCGTTCCGGCTGCTGTGACTGCGCCGGCCGCGTCCCGCTCAACATGGGCAGCCCGATCACGAATTCGCTGCCCTGGCCAGCCCCGGCACTATTGGCGGTCACAACGCCACCATGCATCTCCACCAGGGTCTTGACCAGTGTCAGGCCGATCCCTAGGCCGCTACGCGTGCGTTCCAGCGAGTTGTCGGCCTGCGCAAACATGTCGAAAATGCGTGCCCGCTGGGCTTCAGTAATGCCGATACCATTGTCCCTGACACGGACAAGCGCTTGGTCCCCCTCGCGCTCCAGGCGCAGTTCGATCCGGCCGCCGCCCTCGGTGAACTTGCTCGCGTTACTCAGCAGATTGCCGATCACCTGGAGCAGCCGCACCGGATCACCGTCGACGTAGATCGGCTCAGGCGGCACGCTGACCACCAGTTCCTGCCGCATGGCATCGCATTCGCTGCGGATAGCCTCGACGGCGTGATGGGCCAACGAGGTCAGTTCGACTTCCCCCCTGCGCAGTTCGATCCTGCCGCGACTGACGCGGCTCACATCGAGCAGCTCGTCGACAAGCCGCACCATCTGCGCCATCTGGCGTTGCATGATATCGATCGCGGATCGGTCCGCAGGCGTGCGTGTGCCCGACTGCAGCAGTATCTGCAGGGCGTTGCGGATCGGTGCGAGCGGGTTGCGCAGTTCGTGCGCGAGTATCGCCAGAAACTCGTTCTTGCGCTGGTCGGTTTCGGCGAGTCCGGCGGCGAAGGTTTTCAGCTCTTCCTGCATGCGCCGGCTGTCGCTGATGTCGCGCACCACGCTCGATATGCCGATCACGGTGCCGTTGGCGTTGCGAAGCGGCGAGATGGCGACCGACAGGTACACCTGTCGCCCCGTCCCGTTCAGAATCGTCGTCTCGACATGCGCGATGCGCTCGCCCCGCCGCATCCGTGCCTGAACGTCGGCCTCCCCATTTTCCTGCGCGGGCGGCATCAGCCGCGCGAGGGGCGAGCCGAGCGCTTCGTCAGCACGCAGCCCGAAGATCCGTTCCGCGCCCGCGTTCCATGTCGTGATGACGCCGTCCAGGGTCGTGCTGATGATTCCGTCGTCGGAGCATTCGACAATCTCGGCCAGCCGCGCCTGGACTTCTCCCACGCGGGCGCGGTCGGTCACATCCTCAAGCGCCAGCAGGATCAGACCGGTTTCTTCCCCGTTGCGAACGATGCGGCGGGCATTGAGCAGCATGGTCCTGCGACCGATCGGGTCGAAGCTCGCCCTGACCTCATAGTCCTCGAAAGGCTTGCTCTCGGTGAGCACCTGCGCGAGCAGTGCGCGCAGCTCGGGAATGTTCCACTGACCGTTGCCCAGTTCAAACAGGCGGCGCCCCTGCGTGTCGGATGGCATCTGCGAGAACGTGCGATGGAACGAGCGGCTCGCCATCTGGATGCGCAGCTCGCTGTCCAGCACCAGCAGCGGGTCGCGCACCGTCTCGATGATCGCCTGGGCGTAGTCGCGTGCGTCGCGCAGCGCGGCCTGCGCCAGCTTCGCGGCATCAATATCCTCAAGCGCCAGCACGGCGCCGTCGATCCGGTTGTCGGCGGTGCGGTAAGGCAGCACGCGGAACGCGTACCAGCGACCGGCTTCGTCCTGCACCTCGTGTTCGCGCATCTGCACGGTCGCGATGACCTCGCCCAGCAGCGTTTCGAGGCCGGCCGTCGGCACCGGCAGCCTGAGATGGCTGGCTGGCCGGCCGACGTCACCGGCATGCAGGTGGAGCAACTTCGTGGCGGGAGCAGTGAAGCGGCGCACGCACAGGTCATTACCGAACACGATAACCGGAACATTGGCACTGCCGAGCAGGTTGGTCATGTCGTCGTTGAGCCGGATGAGCTCGGCATTGCGAACCTGCAGCTGTTCGTTGACCGTCGTCAGTTCCTCGTTGACCGATTGCAGCTCCTCCTTTGCGGTCTCGAGTTCCTCATTCGTACTCTGCAATTCCTCGTTCGACGAAAGGATCTCCTCGTTGCTCGCCTTCAGTTCCTCATTAGCGGCATCCTGCTGCTCGATCAACGATTGCAGATATTCACGCGTGGAGGCCAATTCCTGGCGCAGCAATTCCAGTTCATCCCTAGGCGGTTTCGCCGGTGCAGCAATGGCCGGCGCCGCCGACACCGGACCGGTGCGATGCGCAGGCTCGGCAAACGAAACCAGGTAGCAGCGCTCCGCCGCGTTCGGCAATTTGACCGGGATGACGTGCAGGTCGATCTCC
>DASVNP010000142.1:0-15543 GCA_036383775.1 Paraburkholderia sp.
CTCCGCTGGATAAATACAAGGTCGCTATGGAGAACGGCGGCGAAGGCGTACACACGACGGACGTTGCTGAACTGGAGAAGTTTGCAACAGCTCACGGCTTCGACGGCGCGCAACTCGTGAAGAGCCTTGCTGAGTATCAAGAAAGCTCTACCAATGGTTGGGAGAATTTGAATCCCCCGCGACGTGAATCGGCTATCCCGCTGGACGGCGAGTACTACGCTCTCGTTGTGTATTCAGCTATCACATTTACGTTCGGCGGCCTGATGATCGATACCAAGGCGCGCGTTCTCAAGGACGATGGCTCCGTGCTTCCGGGTCTTCTCGCAGCAGGTTCGGACGCCGGTGGCGCATACGGCATCGGCTACGCGGGGGGCCTTGCGCTGGCGATAACGTTCGGTATCACGGCAGCTCAAACGGCTGGTTGGAAATAAGTACCGTAGCTCAGGTAGTTGCGAACACGACCTGAGCTGCCTAAGGAAATGACCTCAACATGAATGCTGACAATCTTGTACTTGCCTGCCCATCAGCAATTGAACACGACGTACATGGCACGGCGACTCTGGTAGGGAATCAGTGCGCTGACTGTGGCGAGACCTATTTCCCCGCTGCATCCGGGTGTACGCGCTGCACTGGTACGAATCTGAATCGATTTGACTTTGGACGCCACGGAACCTTGTGGACGTGGACGATTCAGAGCTTCTTGCCCAAGACGCCCTACAACAGCGGCGAGACCGATGCTAGTTTCAAGCCCTACGGTGTTGGCTATATCGAAATGCCCGGTGGTATCAAGATCGAGAGTCGGTTGTCTGTTGCTGACGCGGACAAGTTGAAAATCGGTATGCCGATGACGATGTCGCTCAAAACATATGGGAGAACGCCTGAGGGCGCTAACCTCGTGACGTTTGTGTTCTCGCCGGCAGAATCTGTTATCGATGGAGTTTCAGGCAATGAGTAACGATGTCGCGATCATCGGCGTAGGCATGCACCGATTCGGGCGCTTCGATGGTGTATCGGGGCGAGCACAGGGCGCTCATGCTGTGCGGGAAGCGCTTAAAGACGCAAGGATTACATGGGATCGAGTTCAAGTCGCATACGGCGGTTCGCAGGACGGGGGCAACGCA
The DNA here is from genome assembly GCA_036383775.1 of Paraburkholderia sp. Lineage (GTDB taxonomy): Bacteria > Pseudomonadota > Gammaproteobacteria > Burkholderiales > Burkholderiaceae > Paraburkholderia. The sequence continues at coordinate 1,122 of DASVNP010000142.1, forward strand.
GATGCACTTGCAAACGATCTGGGTCTCACTGGCCTGCCTTTCGTCAATGTAGCTAACGGTTGCGCGACTGGCGGATCATCTCTCGCGGCGGTCATTTCCGCTATCCGGTCGGGTTCGGCTGACATTGGTGTTGCCGTTGGTTTCGATAAGCATCCTCGCGGGGCTTTCAATCCGTTGCCTAAAGACTGGGGTCTCGAAGACTGGTACGGTGAAACTGGTTTGATGCTCACTACTCAGTTCTTCGCGATGAAGACTCGTCGCTATATGCACGAATATGGCATTACGGATGATGCCCTGATTCGAGTTGCTCTACGTGCATCGCGCAACGGAGCACTGAATCCAAACGCATGGCGCAGGCAAGAACTCGATTACGAGCAAGTAGCTGAATCGAGCGCCGTGAGTCTGCCTCTTCGCAAGTTCATGTTCTGCAATCCAGCAGAGGGCGGGGCGGCTATCGTCCTGTGCTCAGCTAAGCTGGCAAAGAAGTATCAAGCTGATCCCGTGATCATCCGCTCGGCGGCAGTCAGGACCCGTCACCACGGTTCGTTCGAAGTCTTCAGCCCTGCACTGATGGCGCAACAGGTGTCAGCTCCGACAGTGACGGCTTCTAAGGCAGCACTCGAGGAAGCGGGCGTCGGGCCAGAAGATATCAACGTCATCCAGTTGCAGGATACTGATTCGGGGTCGGAAATCATTCACATGGCAGAGAATGGTTTTTGTGAACACGGCGAGCAAGAGAAGTTGCTCCGCGAAGGCGCTACGGAAATCAACGGCCGTCTGCCTATCAATACCGATGGTGGATGTCTGGCGAATGGCGAGCCCGTCGGTGCTTCTGGCTTGCGTCAAGTAATCGAAATCTGTCTGCAACTCCGCGGTCAAGCGGGTGCGCGTCAGGTGCCGAATAACCCGCGACTGGGTTATACGCACGTATACGGTGCGCCCGGAGTGAGCGGCGTTACTATTCTCGAACGCGGTTAGACGAGAGTGCTCAACAGCTGTAGCAAAAGAACAGGATTGAAGATGGATCGTGAAATCTTTGTAGTCGGAGCGGCACGTACCGCTGTCGGAACCTTTGGCGGCTCGCTCAAAGACGTTGAACTCACTACCCTCGGCACAACTGCGGTCCGTGCGGCGCTGGAGCGCAATTCAGTTCCGTCTGACGCTGTCGGTCACGTCGTTATGGGCAACGTCGTCCCGACCACCCCCCGTGATGCCTACCTGTCGCGAGTTGTTGCTATCGACTCGGGTATGCGAGAGGACACCCCGGCATTTAACGTGAATCGACTTTGCGGTTCGGGTCTGCAAGCTATCATTAGCGCGGCTCAGTCGATTGCTCTCGGGGACTGCGAAGTCGCTGTTGGCGGCGGTGCTGAATCTATGTCACGCGGCCCTTACATCGTTCCTGCTGCTCGCTGGGGGCAACGCATGGGCGATACGGCAATGGTCGATTACATGAACGGTATTCTTCATGACCCGTGGCAGAAGGTGCATATGGGGATTACCGCTGAGAACGTCGCCGCGCGCTATGGCATTACGCGCGAAGAACAAGACGAACTCGCGGCCGAAAGCCAACAGCGTGCACTGAATGCTATTCGTGAAGGTCGCTTCAAGGACCAGATCGTCCCTGTCGAGATCAAGACGCGTAAGGGCGTTGTCGCCTTTGAGACCGACGAGCACGTAAAGGCGGAAGTTACCGTCGAGTCGCTGTCCCAGATGAAGCCCGTGTTCAAGAAAGATGGCGGCACTGTTACCGCAGGTAACGCCTCAGGACTGAATGATGGCGCGGGTGCTGTCGTTCTAGCCGAGGGGCGTGCGGTGAATTCGCTGGGCTTGACGCCGATAGCTCGACTCGTGGGCTACGCTCATAGCGGTTGTGAGCCGCTGTATATGGGTATCGGCCCGGTCCTGGCAACGCAGCGAGTGCTGTCGCGTACCGGACTGTCGATTAACGATCTGGATGTCATCGAAGCTAACGAGGCGTTTGCCGCGCAAGCTCTGGCAGTGACTCGTGAGCTGGGCTTCGACCCCGCTCGCGTTAACCCGAACGGCTCAGGTATCTCGCTAGGCCATCCGGTAGGTGCTACCGGCGCGATCATTACGACTAAGGCTATCGCAGAGCTTCGGCGCACCGGTGGTCGTTACGCGCTGGTCACGATGTGTATCGGCGGTGGGCAGGGCATTGCAGCTATCTTCGAACGCGTTTAACCCCATATAAAGGTACGCCGAACATGAGCAACAAGGTTATTGGTGTAGTTGGCGCGGGTACGATGGGCAATGGCATTGTCCAGGTCGCAGCTGCAGCGGGCTTCAACGTCGTGATGCTCGATGTGTCGGACGCAGCATTGGAGCGCGGCCTGTCTACGATTAGCAAGAGCCTCGACCGTCTGGTGCAGAAGGAAAAAATTAGCGTCGAAGAGAAGTCCGCGACTCTTGGCCGTATCAAGACTACGGTGACGTATTCCGACCTCTCGAGTGCTTCGGTGGTCATTGAAGCTGCTACCGAGAACGCAGACATCAAAGCGAAGATCCTCAAGTCGATTGACGAGTCAGTAGGCCCGACGGCGGTGATTGCTACGAACACGAGTTCGATTTCCATTACCAAGCTTGCGGCTAAGGTCTCGAATCCAAACCGTTTCATCGGTACACACTTCTTCAACCCAGTGCCGGTCATGACGCTTGTCGAACTGATCGCAGGTCTCCAGACGGATGACCTGACCCTTGATGTGGCGAAGGACTTTGTTGAGACTATCGGCAAGACGGCGATTGTCGCTAAAAACAGCCCGGGATTCGCTGTCAACCGCATCTTGGTCCCGATGATCAACGAAGCGATCTTCGCGCTCCAGGAAGGACTGGCTTCAGCTGAAGATATCGACAAGGGCATGAAGCTCGGAGCGAATCATCCTATCGGCCCGCTCGCACTCGCAGACTTGATCGGCCTCGACACGTTGCTGATGGTGCAAGAAGTTCTATACGCGAGCTTCAGTGATTCTAAATATCGACCGGCACCATTGCTTCAGGAAATGGTCGATGCAGGATATCTGGGGCGCAAATCAAGCCGGGGTTTTTATCAGTATTAAGCGGCTGACTGCTAAATGTCTGAATCTTTTAAAGTGGAAAAATCATCTAAATCTTCATGTAGGCATTTTCCCTTTGTGCTCGGACTAGTGGGCAGGTTTTATACAGGGTAGTTGTTGTGCACCAGTTATAAGTGCACTAAATAGAAAACGAGAAAATTAAGCCAATGAAGGATCAAGCTAAGACAGTAACGACAGCTGAGCACGGTGAGAAACGACTGAAGATTTTCGATCACTGTGCTGAGCTGTTTGACAAGGTCGGCTACCACAAGATGACTATGCAAATGTTAGCCGACGAAGCTGGCATGGGCAAGCCTACCCTTTACCACTACTTTCCTAGTAAGGCTGCGATTCTCTTTGAAATGCACCAGACGCACTTGGAGCTTCTGATAGAGGATCTGGAGGATACGAGCGAAGGGTGTACGCATGCAGCATCATTGCTGATTAAAGCTTGTACCTCGACCTTGCGTCAAATCTCTGAGCATCCTGGATATGTGCGGGCGTTCATGGATCACTATGGCGATCTGCAAAATGAACACCGTGGGCAGATTCGCAAACTACGCGACAAGTACCTTAAGCGCATTCGCAAAATTATCACTGACGGAATTTCCTCTGGCGCCTTCCGTGACGGCGATCCCGATATCACCGTTTTTGCTTTCTTGGGCATCTGCAACTGGGCCTACAAGTGGTATCCGCGTATGGCCTCGGAGTGCCCGCCTCCCGAGATGGCCGAAAAACTTTGCCGAGTCATCCTCGATGGTCTGGTAGCTAGGTAAGGTTTCAATCAAAGCCCTGCAACGTAAAGTCTGCTGGGTTTTTTGGGGTTCATGGACGATTGCCGGGAAATGCGGCGCAGACCGTGGCCTTACCCCGCCGAGTAATTGGGTGGCTGCGGTCAAGGTTTCTCCCGCGGCCTTGCCGCGAACTTTACAGTGGAATACTTCAGCGGGGGCAAGGTCACTTCGGAGGGGAAGGGGCAGGCTCTTTCTGCGCGCTTAGTTAAACTTTATAAGCGGGTTTGCGCGGTGCCCATCATTACTTCTGACGTTTGATGCCGTCCAGAATCACCTGGCAAAGCTTTTTCGCCATGACGTCAGGCGGCGACGCAGCCGCCATGCTCGGATACCACTTGTAGGCCCAGTTGCATATTCCGAGGAAGGCGAAAACCGTGACCTCCGGATCAAGTTTCTGGAATCTGCCTGAGGAAATGCCGTCCGTGATGATACTTCGAATTCGTTCGAAATATTCATCCCGCCGCTTGCGAATCTGCTTACGGTGCTTATCTTCCAGATCGCTGTAGTGGTCCATGAAAGCGCGCACATATCCAGGGTGCTCCGCAATTTGGCGAAGGGCGGAGGCGCAAGCCCTGACCAGCAGTTCAGAATTATCAGCGCAGGTTTCGGCATCGGTATCCAGGTCGCCCAGCAAAGCGTCCATATGGATCTGATGCATCTCGAAGAGGATTTCAGCCTTGCTCGGGAAATAGTGATAAAGGGTCGGCTTGCCCATGCCAGCTTCGTCCGCCAGCATTTGCATCGTCATTTTATGGTAGCCAACTTTATCGAATAAACTGGCACTATGCAGGATGATCTCCAGCCGCCTTTCATCGTGTGCGGTGGTGGTGACTCGTGTCTTTGATTTTCTTCCCGTTACCATTGATTGACCTTTTCTGTTACTACCAGCTTTCTTGACCGCAACGTCGAGCTTGCCGCATATGCAGATTGAAGCTGCTTGAAGAACAACCGGGCCGGCTCCGCCCGTGCTTCTAACTCAACGCGAGACTGAGCCCGAAGATGAGCGCTGATTCGCAGCGACGATAGAAGTGGGCCGCCCTGTGCGTGATTCAGAAGCAGTTCGATCCATCGACACCCACCCGAGTTGAAGTGCTGCTCCAGAGCGCGGGCGCTGTCCACTTTCGGCCTTGTCTACCTATGACATCGATTCACGGTTCGCGATTTTAGCATGGGGACACACCCCGCCCCTCACGGTGCGCCCACGTAAAACACCTCTGCGGTTGTCGGATGACGACGGCTTGCGTCAGACTGTACATCGGATTGAATTTGACTCGAACCTGAACCTACGCAGCCCAGTCGGTCAGGTAGCGCAACCAGCCCCGATTTGCGGGGCTGTTTTTGCGCGATGCATCATCTGCAGATGAATTCAAGCGAACTATTGAGTGAGAACCGCCGCCTGCCCGCGTTGTTCGATGAGAATGCGAGACGCTTTCATTGCGGTACTCGGATAGTGGAATAAATCCAGGGGATCGAAACCGGCGGCGAACCAACGCTGCGCATCTGCCATAACTTCGGCGCGGGTTTTGGGAGGCGACGGATCGTACGGTGACGTGGAGGCTTGTGCGAATGCGGACGCAATGCTGTTTGCACTGAGCAGAATCCCAAACGCGACTGGAATGATTATTTTCATAACAATCTCTCGGGATGGAGAGGATGGGATTGAATTCTAGGTGTTCACCGGGCAAATTGCGAGAAGGTGGGCCGCCTTAATGCGTCAAGACGCATACAAAACTCATCGGTATATCGACGACTTAGGTCGTGTAAAAACCCGACGCAGACGCTATGACGATGTCGGGCGGCTAGCCGCAGGCGTCAACGGCTCAATTGGGCCGGTGTGATGGTTATGGGATCTTGGGTTCTCTCGCGGTGACGTGGGCGAACGATGACGATATGGTAAGGATGGCTTACATAGCCGGCGAGTAGGATTGACGAGCGGCGGTGGCTTGAGATTGCCTGCGTCTTTCATCTGCGCCTTGGCGAGCAGGTCAGTGTTCTACTCGGGTCAATATTCGATGCAAACTACTGCGTAGGGTGGGTCAGGCTTCCGTGCAAATCAACCAAGAGCAACAAGAACGACTACATCGACGACGAAGCGATCTGCCCAGGCAAAGGCTGTGCGATACCAGCAGGCGGTCTCACCCGGATCCCTTGCCGCGCGCCAGAACCCATTGCAATGGGATTACACTGGAAGCGCAATTGAAGCAGGAGAATGCCATGACAGACGCTGACCCTACCAGCACCTTCCGGGGGCTGCCGCTCACCGCGGAACAGGACGCTGAAGTAAGACACTACATCAAGGTGCGAACACAGCATGGCCTGCCGTGGGATACGTCGGAACTGAACGCGATGCTCAAGGACATGCTGCAGCCCCCCGGTGACGGCAACGACGAATTCGACGTCCCGGCCGACGAAACGAAAGCGGCCGCCGAGCGCGCAATGGCGTCGGTTGACGAAGCGATGGAACCCATCGAGGCGAGTGAGGAACGGCACGCCGCTATGGAGTCGGAAAGCATGAAAGGGCCGAGGCGATAGAGCGGCAAACGATTCCGACTATTCAACGGATCTGCGGATGATGATCAGAAGTAGCCGTCGCTGCACGTGAGCGGCTCTCAACTGCCAGATTGCCTGGACAAGCCTGCTGTGCGCTTGGATCGCCGAAGAAAAACGCTACGTTCCGCCGCCGGCCAGAACCTGCTCGACGGCCATCGAGCGAGCCGCTTCTTCGGCCTCTTCAGGGGTCTCGAACACGCTGCCCGACACGTGGACCTGATGCCACTCGGGATTGTCGGAAGCGTCGCGGAAAATTCGGAAGCGCGCGCAATAGCCGCGTGGCGTGGCCGGGACCACGTCGATATCGACGGATGCGCCTTCTATCTGATGTCTGACGAAGCCATCCATGCTGCCCTCCGGGCGCCATCGTTGAACGCAGAAATCCTAGCATGACAGGTTCGATGCGGCGGGTGCATTGCAGCATGCGGGGCACATCACGCACATTCAATTCCACTATGTGAACATACTAACATCAAGGCAGCCGGTCGCCGCACCAGCGGCTACCGGCACCGCACCGACGCGAACTGCAGGGTTTCCTGACGCGAAATGCAGGTTTTCCCTATGTAACAATCATAACATTTGTGCTCTAATCAGATAACAAGTTATCAAAATGTGTTGCGCAATGCACAATTACGAGCCTACCTATGTTCGATGAAGCATCCAGTTCGGTGGTCGCCTGGCCGGGTCGTGCGCACGCGTCGCACGCCCGTGCCCGCAATCCCGGTGTTCCGTTCGACCTGTCGTGGATCGACTCGTTGCGCGTGAACCGGTCGGCAGTCGAGCAGCGCGTCGCGACGCTCGGCACGCGCCGGTCGGTCAAAAAGGACGCGCAGGCCGCGTGGCTGCTCAAGGCCATCACGTGCATCGACCTGACCACGCTCGCTGGGGACGACACGGCCGGCCGCGTCGAGCGTCTGTGTGCAAAAGCCCGCCGCCCGGTGCGTGACGATCTGCTCGAAGCGGTTGGGATGCAGGCACAGTCCATCACAACGGGGGCGGTCTGCGTATATCACCGTTTCGTGCGTACGGCGGTCGCGGCGCTGGCGGGCAGCGGCATTCCGGTCGCGGCCGTGTCCACTGGATTTCCTGCCGGGTTGAACCCGCATCCGCTGAAACTCAAAGAGATCGAAGCGTCGGTGGCCGATGGTGCTGCCGAGATCGATATCGTGGTGACTCGCGCGCACGTGCTCAGTGGCAACTGGCAGGCGCTGTACGACGAGATGCGCGATTTTCGCGCCGCGTGTGGCGATGCCCACGTGAAGGCGATTCTTGCCACTGGCGACATCGGCACGCTGTCGAACGTCGCGAAGGCGTCGATGGTCTGCATGATGGCGGGCGCGGATTTCATCAAGACGTCCACTGGCAAGGAAGGCGTCAACGCGACCCTTGCCGTGTCGCTCGCGATGGTCCGGATGATCCGCGAGTACTTCGAGCGCACCGGCATCGAAGTTGGTTTCAAGCCGGCGGGCGGCGTGTCGACTGCGAAGTCCGTGCTCGAATACCAGATCCTGATGAAAGAAGAACTTGGGCGGCAATGGCTCGAACCGGATCTGTTCCGTATCGGCGCGTCGAGCCTGCTGGCCGATATCGAGCGACAACTCGAGCATCACGTGAGCGGCCGCTATTCCGCATTCCATCGTCACCCGGTCGCGTGACCTCGCACAACGAAGACCCCACATGAGCGTAGCTGAATATTTTTCTTCGATGGAATACGGACCAGCCCCGGAAGACGACAAGGCCGCGCGCGCCTGGCTCGCAGAGCATGCGAACGGCTTCGGCCACTTTATCGATGGCGCTTTCCGCATGCCGGCGTCTGGCGACGGTGCTGAAACATTCGAATCCCGCGAGCCTGCGACGGGCCGTGTGCTCGCAAACATCGCGCAAGGCGACGAGGCCGATGTGAACGCGGCGGTCGCTGCCGCTCACAAGGCGCTGCCCGCGTGGCAGGCATTGGGTGGCGCGGGCCGCGCGCGGCATCTCTATGCGCTTGCACGGATGATGCAGCGCCATAGCCGGCTCTTCGCCGTGCTCGAATCGCTGGACAACGGCAAGCCGATCCGGGAGACGCGCGATATAGACATTCCCCTTGTCGCGCGACATTTCCTGCATCACGCCGGCTGGGCGCAGCTTCAGGAGAGCGAACTGTCGGGTTGGACACCGCTTGGCGTCATCGGGCAGATCGTGCCGTGGAATTTCCCGCTGCTGATGCTGGCGTGGAAGATCGCCCCAGCATTGGCCACCGGTAATTGCGTGGTGCTCAAGCCCGCTGAGTTTACGCCGCTGACGGCATTGCTGTTCGCGGAACTCGCGCATCGCGCGGGTCTGCCGGCAGGCGTGTTGAACGTCGTCACCGGAGACGGCCGCACGGGCGCAAAGCTGGTCGACCATCCTCAGGTCGCGAAAATCGCGTTCACGGGATCGACCAGTGTCGGCCGGCAGATCCGTGTGGCGACGGCGGGCTCGGGCAAGTCGCTCACGCTCGAACTCGGCGGCAAGTCGCCGTTCATTGTTTTCGACGATGCCGATCTGGATGGCGCGGTCGAAGGCGTGGTCGACGCGATCTGGTTCAACCAGGGGCAAGTCTGCTGTGCGGGTTCGCGTCTGCTGGTGCAGGAGGGTGTTGAAGCGCGCTTCATCGAAAAGCTGAAGCGCCGGATGGAGACCCTGCGCGTCGGTCACTCGCTCGACAAGAGCATCGACATGGGCGCGATCGTCGACGAGGTGCAACGGGAGCGCATCGAGTCACTTGTCGCGCAAGGCGAGCGGGAAGGGTGCGAGGTCTATCAGCCCGCGCATCTGCGGATGCCTGAGAACGGCGTGTTTTTCCCGCCGACGCTGGTCACCCGCGTTGCGCCCGCCTCGACGCTTGCGCAGGAGGAAATATTCGGACCGGTGCTGGTCGCGATGAGCTTTCGTACGCCCGACGAAGCGGTCGCGCTCGCGAACCATTCACGTTACGGACTGGCTGCGAGTGTGTGGAGCGAAACGATCGGCCGCGCGCTCGACATCGCGCCGCGTCTTGAATGCGGTGTCGTGTGGATCAACGCGACGAACCTGTTCGATGCGGGTGTCGGCTTCGGTGGCTATCGCGAGTCGGGCTTTGGACGGGAAGGCGGCCGTGAGGGGATCTACGAGTACCTGAAGCCGCAGGCGTGGACCAGACTGCCGCTGCGCGCGAACGAACGCGACGAGGCGAGACCCGTCGCGCAAGCCGATGTCTATCTCAGCACGATGGATCGGACCGCGAAGCTGTTCATCGGCGGCAAGCAGGTGCGACCGGACAACGGCAGCTCGCGCGTCGTGCGTGCGCCGTCCGGGGTTATCGTCGGCGAAGTGGCGGACGGTAGCCGCAAGGACATTCGCAATGCGGTCGCAGCGGCGCGAAGTGCGACGAAGTGGTCGCAGACCAGCACGCATAACCGCGCTCAGGTACTCTACTACCTCGCGGAAAACCTCTCGGCGCGCGCGGACGAATTCAGGCGGCAACTCGTGATTCGCGCAGGATCGAACGAGGCCGAAGCCGGGCGTGAAGTCGAGGCATCGATCACGCGGCTCTTCACGTATGCCGCGTGGGCCGACAAGTTCGACGGCGCAGTCCATTCGCCGCCATTGCGCGGCGTCGCACTCGCCATGAACGAGCCCATCGGCGTGCTTGGCGTGATCAGCCCGGACGAAGCACCGTTGCTGGGCTTGGTGTCGGTGATCGCGCCGGCGCTTGCGATGGGCAATCGGCTGGTCGCCGTGCCGAGCGAACGCTGCCCGTTGATGGCGACGGATTTCTATCAGGTGGTCGAGACGTCGGATGTGCCGGCGGGTGCGTTGAACATCGTCACCGGCGAACACGCGACGCTTGCAAAGGTACTTGCCCAGCACGATGACGTCGACGCGCTGTGGAGTTTCGGCGGCGCAGAACTCTCTGCGCTTGTCGAGCGTGAATCGGTTGGCAATCTGAAGCGCACCTTCGTCGATCATGGGCGCGTGTTCGACTGGCACGCTGCGTCAGCAGAAGGTTTGCCGTTCCTGCGGCAGGCGGTGCAGGTCAAGAACATCTGGATTCCGTACGGCGATTGATCGCCGGCAATGACAGCCGTGGGCTCAGACCTTTAACAGGCGCCCGCAAGATGGAGGGGACATGCTGAAGAATATCGATCCGTTGCTCAACGCCGACGTGCTGCATGCACTCTGCGCGATGGGCCACGGCGACGAGGTGGTCGTCTGCGACGCGAACTTCCCCGCGGATTCCGTCGCCCGTCAAACCGTGTTGGGCAAAGTGCTGCGGCTTGACGGCGCGAACGCACCGCGCGCCATTCGCGCGGTGCTGTCGGTCCTGCCGCTCGACTCGTTCGTCGATCATCCGGCCGAACGCATGGAAGTAGTTGGCGATGCCGATAGCTTGCCTGCCGTGCAGCGGGAAGCGCAGCGCGAAGTCGATCATGCGGAAGGACGTTCGACACCGTTCGCGTCGATCGAGCGCTTCGCGTTCTACGAGCGGGCAAAAAAGGCGTACTGCGTGATTGCCACGGGCGAAGCGCGCGGCTATGGCTGCTTCATCTTCAAGAAGGGTGTCGACCTCGCTCCCGATGCGCCCAACGCCACGGAGGGTTCGCGATGAGCGTCGTCATTCTCGGCATCTATGTGACCGATCTGAGCTTCCGCGCGAGCCGGATGCCGGCGCTTGGCGAAACGATTGCCGGCACCTCGTTCGCGATGGGCCCGGGTGGCAAGGGATCGAACCAGGCAGTGGCTGCCGCGCGAGCCGGCGCAGACGTCGTGTTCTGCACGCGCATCGGCGGCGACGCATTCGGTGAGATTGCGCAATCGACGTGGGAGGCCGAAGGCATCACGTCGCGCGCGACGATAGTCGACGACATGGCAACGGGCGCAGCTCATATCTACGTCGATGACGTCACAGGCGGCAACGCGATCATCGTCGCGGCCGGCGCCGCCGGCACGCTCGGCCCCGCCGACGTCGAGGCGATCGAGGCCGACATTGCAAAAGCGAAGGTGTTCGTCACGCAGCTGGAGCAACCGGTCCCGGCGGCGAAGCGTGGTCTCGAACTCGCGCGCCGTCACGGCGTGACGACCGTGTTCAACCCCGCGCCGGCCGTGCCGTTCGATGACGACATGTTCCCGCTGTGCGACTACATCACGCCGAACGAAACCGAAGCGACGGCGCTCACGGGCGTGCCGATCGAAACGCTCGACGATGCCCGTCGTGCGGCCGACATCCTGCTGTCGAAGGGCGTACGCGCGGTGATCGTGACGCTCGGCGAAGCGGGTGCGTTACTTCACACGCGCGAGCTTTCAGAGCACGTGCCCGCATTCGATTGCGGCCGTGTGGTGGAAACCGCCGGCGCAGGCGACGGTTTTGCTGGCGGCCTCGCCGCGGCACTGTCGCGCGGCGATTCTCCGCTCGAGGCGGTGCGCTTCGGCTGCGCGCTGGCGAGCCTGTCGGTCACGCGCGCGGGCACCGCGCCGTCGATGCCGACGCTCGACGAAATCAACGCGGTGCTGGGCGCTCACGTTGCGCTGGCGGCTCAATCGTGAGCGGCCTGAACATGACGTCCTGGTTCAGGGACAGGCAGCTGAACTTCCTGGTCGGCGTGAACCTGCTGATCGTGATCATTGCGACGGTGCTGTCGCACGGGCAGTTCGTCGACATCGACAACCTGCAGTCGATGGGCGGGCAGTTGCCGGAACTCGGGCTGCTCGCACTCGGCATCATGCTGTCGATGGTGTCGGGCAACGGCGGCATCGACCTGTCGGGCGTCGCGCTTGCGAATCTGTCCGGCATGGTCGCGGCGATGCTGTTGCCGCATCTTGTCTCCGCCGACGATTCGCCTGCGCTCTACACGGCCGTGTTCACCGCGATCGTGCTGGCGATGGGTGTGCTCGGCGGCGTGCTGAACGGGATCGTGATCGCGCGCCTGCGTCTCACGCCGATCCTGTGCACGCTTGGCACGTCGCTATTGTTCACCGGTATCGCTGTCGTGTTGAGCAACGGTGCGTCGGTACGGGTCGAATACGTCGATCCATTGTCGGCGATCGGCAACGGCACGTGGTTGCAGATTCCGATCTCGTTCGCGATCTTCGTTGTGACAGTGCTCGTGCTCGGCTGGGTGTTGAGGCGCATGCCGTTCGGTCTGCGTCTTTTCCTGATGGGCACCAATCCCAAGGCGGCGTTCTACGCTGGCATTCCGCGCACGCGGATGCTGATCATCACGTATGGCCTGTGCGGGGTGCTGGCGTCGCTCGCCGGTCTGATCAGCGCGACGCATACGTCGAGCGCAAAGTGGGACTACGGCAACTCGTATCTGCTGATCGCGATCCTGATCGCGGTGATGGGCGGCGTGAATCCGTCGGGCGGCTATGGACGCATTGTCTGCGTATTCCTCGCCGCGACGGCACTGCAATTCCTGTCGAGCCTGTTCAATCTGCTAGGCGTATCGCAGTTCTTCGGCGATTGCGCGTGGGGCTTCCTGTTGCTTGCGTCGCTGGCGTTTGCGGGTGGCGAACGGGTTCGCACGATCTTCGGCATTGGCGGCGCGCGAGCCGCGCCCAACCTGCCGCGGCCGCCCGCGTCGACGGGACGTTAGATTCAACCCTTCCTTCATGTGCAGCACATTCGAACCATACAGGAGACATCGCATGAAACTGAATCGACTTGCTATCGCCGTCGCAGGCGCCGCTCTCGCGGCGGGCGCGATCCTCACGGCGCAAGCCGCGACTGACGAGACGATCGTCACGGTCGTCAAGGTGACCGGCATCAACTGGTTCAACCGGATGGACGAAGGCGTCAAGGAGTTCGGCAAGGACAACCCGGGCATTAACGTGTATCAGACAGGTCCCGGACGCGCCGACGCCGCGCAGCAACTGAAGATCGTCGAGGACCTGATCGCGAAGAAGGTCACCGCAATCGCTGTCGTGCCGTTCGACCCGCCGACGCTGGAGCCCGCGTTGAAGAAAGCGATGGATCGTGGCATCAAGGTCGTCACGCATGAAGCGGACAACGAGAAGAACACGATGGTCGACATCGAAGCGTTCGACAACACCGCATACGGCGCGGGTCTGAACGAACGTCTGGCGAAATGCATGGGCCAGCAGGGCAAATGGGCGGTGCTGGTGGGTTCGCTCGGCAGCCGTTCGCAGGTGCAGTGGGCCGACGGCGGCATCGGCAATGCAAAGCAGAAATACCCGAAGATGGACCTCGTCGAGCCGAAGCTCGAAACCAATAACGACGGCGAACAGGCGTACAAGGTCGCGAAAGAAGTGCTGCGCAAGCATCCGGACCTGAACGGCTTCCAGGGCTCGTCGTCGCTGGATGTGATCGGCATTGGCCGCGCGGTCGAAGAAGCGGGCAAGGTCGGCAAGATCTGCGTGTACGGCACGGGCCTGCCGACCGAGGCTGGCAAGTTCCTTGAAAGCGGTGCGGTCAACGGCATCGCGTTCTGGGATCCGAAGCTCGCCGGCATCGCGATGAACAAGGTCGCGCAAATGCTGGTCGCCGGCAAAACGGTGGAGAACGGCGCGGACCTCGGCATCGTCGGCTATAACAAGGTGACCGTCAGCAAGGGACCGGGCAAGGGCATCATCGTGCGCGGAGCGGGCTGGGTCGACGTCGACAAGACGAACTACAAGCAGTATCCGTTCTGATGTGCGGCGGCGTGCGCTGTGCACCTTGCACCGGCGCGCGCCGCCTTCAACACTGCAGGTGAACATGAGTCAGACACCGCTTCTCGAAGTCGTCGATATCCATAAGCACTTCACCGGCGTGTATGCGCTGCGTGGCGTGAGTCTGCAGTTCGAGCGCGGGCAGATCTACCATCTGCTCGGCGAGAACGGATGCGGCAAGAGCACGCTGATCAAGATCATCTCGGGCGCGCAACCGCCCGACCAGGGCGAACTGGTGATCGAAGGCACGCGGCACGCGCGTCTGTCGCCTTTGGAGGCGCTCGCCGCGGGCGTCGAGACGGTCTATCAAGACCTCTCGCTGCTGCCCAACAT
>DASVNP010000143.1:0-3708 GCA_036383775.1 Paraburkholderia sp.
GTCGTTGTTCCCGTGGCGGCGCATCAATCAGTACGCGAATGCGATCGCCCGGCGTCACGCGAGCTGGAATCTGATCGACGATTTGCCGCCCGGCAATCCCGAGCTGATCAGGCAGATCGCGCGGCGCTATGCCGAGAACGGTGTGCCTGTGGATCCCGAGGAAATCGTCATCACGCTCGGCGCGACCGAGGCGATCAACCTCAGCTTGCAGGCGGTCGCCCGACCGGGCGACACCGTCGCCGTCGAGTCGCCGACTTACTACGCGATGCTGCACGCCATCGAGCGTCTCGGCATGCGCGCGATTGAAGTGGCGACGCATCCGGTCCACGGCATCGATATCGAGGCGTTGGCCCAGGTCATCGCACGGCAGAAGATCGCTGCGTGCATGGTGATGCCGAACTTCCAGAATCCGCTCGGTTTCCAGATGCCGGATGAGCGCAAGCGGCAACTGGTCGAACTGCTCGCCGCGCACGACATTCCCGCCATCGAGAACGATGTCTATCAGGAGCTGTACTTCGGCGAGGCGCGGCCGTCGACGTTGAAGAACTACGATACCAAAGGGCTGGTGCTGCATTGCGCGTCGTTTTCGAAGAGCCTCACCGCGTCGTACCGGATTGGCTGGGCGATGCCGGGGCGCTACCGCGCGCAGGTCGAGAAGCTGAAGTTTCTCAACACGCTGACTACGCCTTCCGTGCCGCAAGTCGCCGTCGCCGATTACCTGAGGCAGGACGGCTACGACCGGCATCTGCGCCACGTGCGCAAGGTCTACCGGCAACAGGCGAGCATCATGATGGCGATGGTGCAGCGGTTTTTTCCGGCAGGCACGCGCGTGTCGACGCCGCAAGGCGGCTACGTGCTGTGGGTGGAGTTGCCCGAACGGGTCGATTCGATGCGGCTCTATCAGGCGGCGCTCGCGCGCAGCATCACGATCGGGCCAGGCATGATGTTTTCGATGCGCGACGATTTTCGCCACTTCATGCGGCTCAATTACAGCTATCCGTGGACGGCGCAGACCGAGGCGGCGTTGAAGACGCTGGGAGAACTGGTGGCGCAGATGGCCTGATCGGCCTTCAGAAAAGCGAGGAGACATTCACGATGGAATACGATGAACTCGATCCGGTACTGGTCGCCGTGCTGGCGCAGTTGTGGCGTGCGCATCAGGAAACGCCTGGCGGCGCGTGGTCGCTCGCCAAGCTGTCCAAGCAGGCGGACGTGCCGATGAGCGGCCTGCGACGGCAACTGACGGCCTTGGTCGACGGCGGCCTGGTGGATACCACGTTCAACGAGGAAGGCACGGGAACGGCGCGCCTGAGCGAAATCGGCCAGGGCTTGTGCGCGGATCTGTTCGGTGAGGGCGATTCGCCCGACGATGACGAGACTGACCCGCCGCCACGCGTTCACTGAGTTTTCTCGTCACCAAAATACGGATTCCGTTATGGGCGGGATAACGGGAAATAATTTTTCCGCGGAAATTGACCTTCGAATATGGCCCCCTATGCTGGAGCCTTGCCCAGGACCATCCCGGGCACTGTGGCAGGCACCTGGAAACCATCCTCGGAGAATTCATGAAAGCAAAGCTGGCGCGAGTGCTGCATCACTCATTGCGCATCAAAACCGTTCGCACTGTTCTCGCTGCAGCGTTTGGCGCGTCCCTCGCGCTCGGCGCTGGGGCCGCAATCGCCGCGACTGCGCAACCGCTCGGCATCGCGTTCGTCTACCTCGGCAATCCGGGCGACGCCGGCTGGACCTACGCGCACGAGCAGGGCGTGAAAGAGGTCGAGGCGAAATTCGGCGACAAGATCAAGGTGACGCGCGTTGAGAACGTGCCGGAGTCGGCGGATTCGGAGCGCGTGTTTCGCGATCTGGCGGCGAAGGGCAACAAGATCGTGGTCGGCTCGAGCTTCGGTTTCCAGGATTTCGAACTGAAGGTCGCCAAAGACTTCCCTGACGCCGTGTTCGAACATGCGACCGGCTACAAGAAGGCCGCCAACTTTGCCACCTATGACGTGCGGACCTACCAGAGCGCCTATCTGGCCGGACTGGTCGCCGGTTATACGACGAAGTCCAACACGCTCGGCTTTGTCGGCTCGGTGCCGGTGCCGGAAGTGGTGCGCAACATCAATGCGTTCACGATGGGTGCGCGCTCGGTCAATCCGAACGCACGCGTGAAGGTCGTGTGGATCAATAGCTGGTTCGACCCGGGCCTCGAAAAGCAGGCCGCCGAAACGCTGATCGGCCAGGGCGCCGACGTGTTGATCCAGAACACCGATTCGACGGCGACGATGCAGACGGCCGAGCAGAAGAAAGTGCATGCATTCGGCTGGGACTCCGACATGAAGAAGTTTGGGCCGAACGCGCAGTTGGGCGCATGCGTGAGCAACTGGGGCGTGTACTACACGCATCTGGTGCAGCAGGTAATGGCGGGTTCGTGGAACAACTCACCCGTGTGGTGGGGGCTGAAAGAGAAGGCGATCGATCTGGCCAACATCAACACGGATGCAGTCTCGCCGACGGCGCAAAAGGCGTTGAGCCAGAAGCGTGACGACATCATCTCCGGCAAGTTCAATCCGTTTGCCGGTCCGATCGCGGATCAGTCCGGTGTGGTCAAGGTCGCTGCGGGCAAGTCGTCGAGCGATGCGGAACTGCTGCGTTTGAACTGGTTCGTGCAAGGCGTCGACGGTTCGCTGCCGAAGTAATGCATTGATTGGTTTGCCTAACTATTATTAGAAGTTAAAGGAGATCGCCCGTGAGTCTTACCGTCCCGACCGATACCGGCGCCGCTGGAGTGGCGCCGGCCTTTCCGCCGCAGGGTTTAACGCCGACGCACGAGCAGGTCGTGCGGCATCTGCGGCATTCGAGCCGGGTAGCCGAGCGGGCGACGCTGCTGGGACACCATCCGTTCGGCGCGGTGCTGGTCGGCCCGGATCAGGAAACCGTGTTGATGGAGCAGGGCAATGTCGATACGGTGAATCACGCCGAATCGGTGCTGGCTCGCGTGGCGGCGTTGAACTTCACGCCGGAGTACTTATGGAGTTGTACGCTGTACACGTCGGTCGAGCCTTGCTGCATGTGTGCCGGCACGATGTATTGGGCCAATATCGGCCGCGTCGTGTTCGGCATGACCGAGAAGCGCCTGCTGGAGGCGACCGGCGATCATGCCGAGAATCCCACCATGAGCGTGGATTGCCGGTACGTGTTCGATCACTGCCAGAAGCGCGTCGAGGTCATCGGTCCTGTAGCCGAGGTGGAGGCTGAGGTGATGGAGGTCCAGCGCCGGTTCTGGAGCGGCAGGTAGCGCTATCGCACTTCCGCCGGCGCGAGCATCGCCAGTCCGCAGAACCAGTCGCCGCCGTGCGGCTGATATTTCCACTTGCCATTGTTCTCCTTGATCACAGTGGAGCACTGGTCATTCACGACGATTCCCGGATCTGCCGCGGTGCATCGAAGCATCGCGGTTTCGGTTTGCTGTAGCGCGGGCATTACCGCCTTACGCTGAGTGTTCGGCTCAGTCGGAACATCCGGGGTTCCCGTCTGCATGCTTTCGATTAGCCGCTGCAGTTCGTCGATCCGCGTCGCATACCACGTCCCCAGACACGTCGCATCGCGGCAATTCGCTTCCCGCCACGCCCACTTGCTGTCACTGTCCGTGAGGAACGCGCGACGGTTGACGACTCGTCGACGCGCTTTCCAGTACAGTTGCCCAAGCGT
>DASVNP010000144.1:0-16829 GCA_036383775.1 Paraburkholderia sp.
CGCCCTGCCCGCGTGGCGCGCCACGCTGCCCAAGGAACGCGCCGCGGTGCTGCATCGCTGGCATGCGCTGATCGTCGCGAATCAGGACGCGCTGGGCGCGCTGATCTCGCTCGAACAGGGCAAGCCGCTCGCCGAAGGCAAAGGCGAAGTGGCCTATGGCGCTTCGTACGTCGCGTGGTTCGCCGAGGAAGCCACGCGCATTTACGGCGACGTGATTCCGCAGCAGCATCGCGGCAAGCGCATGACGGCCGTGAAGGAGGCGATCGGCATCGTCGCGGCGATCACGCCGTGGAATTTCCCGCTCGCGATGATCGCGCGCAAGATCGCGCCGGCGCTCGCCGCCGGCTGCACGGTCGTCGCGAAACCCGCGGAAGACACGCCGCTCACCGCCTCGGCGCTGGTGCTGCTCGCGCACGAAGCCGGCGTGCCGGCGGGCGTGCTGAACCTGATCACGGCCTCGCGCAATCACGCGGTCGCGACTGTCGCCGACTGGCTGCACGACGCGCGCGTGCGCAAAATCACTTTCACCGGCTCGACGCCGGTCGGCAAATATCTCGCGCGCGAATCGGCGGAAACGCTGAAGAAGTTGTCGCTCGAACTCGGCGGCAACGCGCCCTTCATCGTGTTCGACGACGCCGACCTCGACGCGGCCGTCACGGGCCTGCTGGCCTCGAAATTCCGCAACGGCGGGCAGACCTGTGTGTGCCCGAATCGCGTGTACGTGCAAGCCGGCGTGTACGACCGGTTCGGCGCCATGCTGGCCGAGCGCGTCGGCGCATTGAAGGTCGCCCCCGCCACCGATCCCGCCGCGCAAATCGGCCCGATGATCAACAGCCGCGCACTCGACAAGATCGCCCGTCACGTGAACGACGCCGTCTCGCACGGCGCGCGCGTGCTGACCG
Source organism: Paraburkholderia sp. (assembly GCA_036383775.1). GTDB lineage: Bacteria > Pseudomonadota > Gammaproteobacteria > Burkholderiales > Burkholderiaceae > Paraburkholderia. The sequence continues at coordinate 903 of DASVNP010000144.1, forward strand.
GTGGCAAGCGCCTCACCGAGCTCGGCCCGCACTATTACGCGCCGACGGTGCTCGCCGACGCCACCGCCGGCATGCAGCTGAACAGCGAGGAAACCTTTGGCCCGGTCGTGCCGCTGTTCCGGTTCGACAGCGAAGCAGAGGCCATCGAAGCGGCCAACGCTACGCCGTTCGGCCTCGCCGCGTACTTCTACAGCGACAGCCCGCGACGCATCGACCGCGTAGCGCGCGCGCTCGAAGCGGGCATTGTCGGCATCAATGAAGGCGCGGTGTCGAGCGAAGCCGCGCCGTTCGGCGGCGTTAAGGAATCGGGCTACGGGCGCGAAGGTTCGAAGTACGGTCTCGACGACTACCTCTCGATCAAGTACCTCTGCCAGGGCAACCTCGAATGAGCCACGACATGAGCACCGAAACCTATCCCATCGAAATCGAATTCCCCGACATTTCGGCTCACGAGCAGTCGGCCTCCGGCATCGCCTACGTGCACACCTTTGACTCCGGCGCGCCGGGCCCGCACGTGATGATCAACGCGCTGACGCACGGCAACGAAGTGTGCGGCGCGATCGTCGTCGACGAGTTGCTGCGCCGCGCGCTGAGGCCGCGCCGCGGACGCCTGACGCTCGCCTTCGCGAATGTAGCGGCCTACCAGAGCTTCGATCCCGCCAAACCGGACTCGGCCCGCTTCGTCGATCAGGACTTCAACCGCGTGTGGACCGCCGCGGCACTCGACGACAGCTCGCGCATCTCGAGCGAACTGGCCCGCGCGCGAGCCATGCGGCCGGTGATCGACACGGTCGACATGCTGCTCGATCTCCATTCGATGCATGAGAAGAGCGCGCCGCTGATCGTCTCGGGACCGTTGCAGAAAGGAATCGACCTGGCGGTGCGGCTCGGCACGCCGGCCACGGTAATCTGCGACGAGGGGCACCCGGAAGGCCGGCGCATGCGTGACTACGAAGGTTTCGGCGACGCGGGCAGCCCGAAGAACGCGCTGCTGATCGAATGCGGACAGCATTGGGAACGTGGCGCCGTCGCCGTGGCGCGCGACACGACGGCGCGCTTTCTGTTGCTGTCCGGGGTTATCGACGAGACCGATCTGCCGGCCGGCTGGCTCGCGCCGTTGCCGCCCGCGCAGCGCATCGTGCGGGTCACGCAGCCGGTGGTGGCGACGAGCATGGACTTCCGTTTCGCCGCGCCGTACACCGGGCTCGAAGTCTTCCCGGACGCGGGCACGGTGATCGGCTGGTCGAATGGCGTGGCAGTCTCAACGCCTTACGACAACTGCATGCTCGTCATGCCTTCGTTGCGGCAGTTGCGCCCCGGCGTGACGGTCGTGCGGCTCGGCAAGGTCGAGCAAACGGTCGCCTCCGGCGCATGAGCCGGCTCATCCACATTCCACAGACACCGCACAATGAAGGTTCAACAGATCAAACAGAGCGTCAACCTGCAGCATCTGGAGGATTGGGGCACGGCCGGGCTGCCCGGCACGACGCCGCTCCAGGTGTCGGGCGTACAGCGCGTCATCAAGGGCAGTGAATCCGTCGACACCGGCATTTTCGAATGCACAGCGGGCACGTACCGCCGCTCGGTCAAACAGGCCGAGGTCATGCACTTCCTTTCCGGACGCGGACGCTTCACGCCCGACAATGAGGAAACCATTCACTTTGCCAGCGGCGACACGCTCTTTTTCGAAGCCAATACCGAAGGGCTTTGGGAAGTCGAGGAAACCATGCGGAAGGTTTACGTCATCTTCTGAACGTTCTCACTTTACTGGCGAAGGGCGACTTTGCGGCTACAGCGTCCAGCGGCAGCGGTAAGCAAACTCGGTCAGTCGCAAAACGCGCGGCCGGGCGCCCGTAGCCCTCACACACAAAATGTTACAATTCGCCGCGCCGGGCCATCACACACGCCGCCTGCCGCCGCGATTCCCCTCGACCGGCAAGCCGTTCGCCGCCACGGTTCCGGTCCAATTGCGACTGACAACGTCAATCACGAGCGACGCCACGCCGTCGACGCCTTTCGGGCAGGTGCATCTCCCATGCTGGATCCCGCAGTGGCCATTGCCACATCCGCACTGATGTGCATGGTGCTTCTGGTGCTGCTCGGCTCCCTGCTCCGATCGGGGATGGCGGGCGTTCCCGAATGGTTTGCGGCCAACTTGGGCATGGTCATCGCCCTGCCGCTTATCCTGATGCGGGGAAGAATTCCGGATGCCCTGTCCGTGGTCGCCGCGAACATGCTGATGTCCTTGTCGGGCGTCACGTACTACGCCGGCTGCGCGCGATTCCTGCAGCGCCCCGCACGTTGGCCCATGCTCGTCGCCTCGCTTTTGCCGCTCGGCGTTGCGCTGGTCTACTGGCGATACGTCAACGACAGCATTCCCAACCGCGTACTCGTCACCACGCTGTTCACGGCTGGCCTCTGCCTCGCCACGGCGCACCTGGTTCTCCGCCACCGCCCAGCCGGGCGTTCAGCCTACCCGTACTGGGTGACGGCGGTAATGGCCTTGCTCTTCGGTCTATGCCAGGTCGCCCGAGGGATCTATTTCATGACGCTGCACGGTGTGTCGAACCCGCTGATGTTCGCCTCGCCTGGCAACGTGATATTGCTCGTCGCGGGTGCGGCAGTCATGCCAACGCTGTCGATGTCCGCGATGATGATGGTGCACGACGCGCTGCTCGCCGATGCGCGCGACGCGGCGAATCGGGATTTCCTCACGGGTGCGCTCTCACGCAAAGGCTTTGAAACCATCGCCCGCGCGCAATTGGCGGACGCGGGCAAGCGAGGCTTGCCGGTGTCGCTGTTGATCATCGACCTCGATCATTTCAAGTCTATCAACGACACGTGCGGTCACGCGGGCGGGGACGCCGTGCTGCGCGAATTCGTTCGCGTGATGCACATGCAACTGCGGCGCGGCGACGTGCTGGGGCGCATGGGCGGTGAGGAGTTTGCCGTGCTGCTGCCGGCGACAGAACTGGGCGACGCGTTGCGTCTCGCGGAACGGCTGCGCAGCGCGGTCGTCGCGCAGCCGGTGATAACGACTGCCGGTCCGTGTGCTTACAGCATCAGTGGCGGCCTGGCCGGTTGGCGAGCCGGTGAAAGCCTGGACCGCCTGAGCGCCCGGGCAGACGCAGCGCTATACGACGCCAAGCGTGCGGGCCGTAACCGGATGTGCGTTCGCGAGGCGGCAGCGAGCGCAAGCGCCCTGCCGTCGCGGAACACCGTTGAACCGGAGCCGGTGCGGTGACGGCGGTTACTTGTCACATTTCACATCCTGCCTGGGCACCGCGATAATCACCGGGTACGTATCGCCGTGTTCGAGTTCCACGCGCGCGACCACGGCAATCATCGTGCTGTCGATGTCGTCGTACACGCTGACTTTTTCACGGCTAAGGTTGGTGATGCCGGTACAGTCGGACGCGCGCCCCTCGTCGGAGACCTTGCAGTGGATCGGGTTGTCCGCAATGTAGCGGTATTGATCTCTCGACGGGGTCGCCAGGTATTCACGCACGCTCTGTGCCGAGCCACCCACGCCGGTGACGTACCCAATGGCGCACTGCAGCTTGGGCGCATCGGTGCCGCCGGATGTTTGGGCTGTCGCGGCTGCGCTTGCGGCCAGGATAGCCGCCGCGAGTGCCGGGGCAAGGAAGTATTTCAGGTTCATCGCGCAAATCACCGTTATCGGATCGAATGCTGGATTGTAAAGGCATCTTGCGTAAGGGGGTCCGGGAGCGACGTACGGTATGTTGCACGGTAGGAGCCTATAATTCCAGGCAGGAGGCTCTGGCACATTAATGGTCACGCTTGCTAAAAACGTAGGCAACAACAAGCCACTCGGATTGACACTGGTGCTGGCCATCGTGGCCGTGTTCTGCCTGTGCCATGGCCTGCTCGCATTCGCGGCGGACGATGCCGCGAACTTGCGCGACAAATACCAGAGCCTGGGACAACAGCTCAAACATAATCAGTTCCAGCGTCCGATTTATCTTGAATCGGTAGAGTCGCCGTCCACGATCAAGGGCGACATTTACGCCGTATTGGACTATCCATTCGCGACGGTCAGCGGCGCGCTCAATGACCCCGTGCAAGGCCCGGCCAACTGGTGCGATGTGCTGATACTGCACCTCAATACCAAGTATTGCCATGCGTCGACCAGCGCCAACGGCAACATGTTGAGCGTGTACATTGGCAAGAAAGTCGAGCAAAAACTCGCGGACGCCTCCCGCATACAGTTCCGTTACCGCCCAGTCGCCACGAGCCCAGGATACTTCCAGGTGGACCTCACCGCCGACAGCGGTCCGCTGAGCACAAAGGACTACCGCATCGTGCTCGAAGCGACAGGCATCGATGCCAACCGGACCTTTCTGCACCTGACCTACTCGTACGGTTACGGCATGGCGGGACGCCTCGCCATGAAAACCTATCTCGCGACAATTGGCAGCGGCAAGGTCGGTTTTACCTCCACGGGTGGTTCGTCCTCCGGACAGCCTGAATACATAGGGGGGGTGCGCGGTCTGGTGGAACGCAATACCATGCGCTACTACCTGGCGATAGACGCCTATCTTGGATCGCTGTCCAGCACATCTGACAAGCGTCTGCAGCAACGCCTCACCAGCTGGTTCGATGCAACTGAACAGTATTCGCGGCAACTGCACGAGTTGGATCGGCAGGATTATCTTCAGATGAAGTACAAGGAATACGAGCGCCAGCAGACGGAACAACCATCCCCCTAATCCCGTGCTTCGTCCATGCATACTAAAGAAACGGTGTCGACGCATCCGGGCATGCCCGCGTTTCTGACGGACGGTGACAGGCATTCTTTCGGCAACGCGGCAATCGCCCTGAGTTGGACCGTCAGGGACCAGCATCTGGCCGATTTCACCCTGAGCGACCGTGTGCATTCGCGCACGCTGACGGTCATCGCGCCGTTTGCGCTGTCGCTGGCCGACGGCCGCACGCTGGGCATCGCCGACCTGAAGCTGGCCGCCGCGCTGCGCGAAGAAATGCTGGCAGCAAATTCCAATGCATCCCGACTGGCCGAACGGATCGACGGCAGACGCGTGTGCGCCCTCCTCGTCGACGAACGGGGTGATCTGCGCCTGGAGTTGAGCGTCGAGCAACGCGACAGCTCGCAGTACCTGCGCTTGCAAGTGGCCATTACCGCGATCAGCAAAGACGAACACATTGCCACCGTTTCGCTGTTAGAGACGCAGGCGTCCAGCGTTCAAATCTGCGGCGAGTTCAAGGGAACACCTGCGGTCACGGGCAACGTCTACCTTGGTTTCGAGCTTCCGTTGGCGGAGACTCGGGTAAGCGGCGACACCGTCAGGTTCGTCCTGCCGCGTGCCTTGCCGCTGGAAAAAGGCAAAACGATTGTCGTCTCCGCCGTGGCGGGCGTGGCACGCGACGGCCAGCTACGCCGCGACTTCGCAGCCTATCTCGAACGCGAACGGGCCCATCCGTACCGCCCGTTTCTGCACTACAACTGCTGGTACGACATCGGCTACCTCACGGCGTACACGCAGCAGCAAGCGCTTGAGCGCATCGACGACATCGGCCGCGAGTTGCACGACAAGCGCGGCGTGCAGCTCGATTCTTTCCTGTTCGATGACGGCTGGGACGACTACAGCGGCAGCTGGAATTTCGCCACGGACTTTCCGAATGGATTCGTGCCCCTGCGCGACGCCGCTGCCCGGTACGGCGCGGCGCCAGGCGTGTGGCTGTCGCCGTGGGGCGGCTATGGCGCGACACGGCAGGAACGTGTGACGCGAGGCCGTACCGCCGGTTACGAGATCATCGACGACCGCTTCGCACTGTCCGGACCGACCTACTATCGACGCTTTCATGAAGTCGTCATGGACCTGCTCACGCGGCACGGCATCAATCAGTTCAAGTTCGACGGGACTGGCCATGTGGACACCGTGGTCACAGGCAGCCGCTTCAGCAGCGATTGGGACGCGGCGATCCAGTTGATCGAAGACATCCGCGAGACCCGGCCCGACACCTTCGTCAACCTCACTGTCGGCACCTACCCCTCGCCGTTCTGGCTGCGCTACGCCGATTCGATCTGGCGCGGTGGCAAGGACGACGACCTGGCCGGCGTGGGCAGCAGTCGCGAACGCTGGATTACCTATCGGGACGCTCAGACTTACCACAACGTTGTAGTCAGGAGTCCACTATTTCCGCTTAACTCGCTGATGCTCCACGGCATCATTTACGCGCAGTACAACGACCGGTTGAATACCGCCCAAGGCCATGACTTCGCCCATGAAGTGCGTTCGTACTTCGGCAGCGGCGCCCAACTGCAGGAGTTGTACATCACGCCATCGCTGCTGACCGACGACGATTGGGACGTTCTCGCCGCATCTGCCAGGTGGGCCCGGGCGAACGCCGACGTGCTGCGCGACACTCACTGGATTGGCGGTGCCCCGGACGGACTCGATGTGTATGGCTGGGCGGGGTGGTCGCCGGTCAAGTCGATCATTACGCTACGCAATCCCGACAGCCGGGTGCAGGACTTCGTGCTTGACCTGTCCAAGCAGCTGGAATTGCCGGCCGGTGCGTCAGGACGATTCCGCGCGTGCGGTGTATGGCACGGTCATGCTTTGCCTGTTCCGCCAGTGCTGGACGCGGACCAGCTGCACGCCATCTCACTCGCGCCTTTCGAAGTGCTCACGCTGGAGTTAGTGCCTGTCGCCGGCGAAGGGTAAGCAAGGTCGCCGCGGATTGCTCAGTGCTGCTTGCGGTGCCTTTACGATAGCGTGCTCGCCAGTTCGATCGGTTTCGCTTCCAGCTGGTGCAGATCGAAGACGACAATCTCGTTGTCACCCTGCTTCAGCCACGGCGCTGGACAATACAAACGTCTTTGCGGACCAATATTCCAGTAGCGCCCCAGATTGTGCCCATTGACCCAGACCACACCTTTGGTCCAGTCACGCATGTCGAGATAGGTATCGCCGACGGTATCCAACGGCAAGGTCGCCTTGAAGTACAGCCCGGCCTTGTTTGGATTCTCACAAACGGGACGCAGATTAGCGATAAACGTGGAATCCATCGGCAACAGGAAAATTTCCCAGCCGGTGAGCGTGTCGCTCGAACCTTCTGCATTCCATAACGTGACCGGCTCGAAAATGCCTTTTCGGTCGATCATCGCGTGACCGTAATTGATGCGCCCCATGCCCTCCACGAGGATCTCCAGCAATACGTCGCCGTCCGGCGGCAACGGCACACGTGGAATCTCGAGCGGCGCGTGGTGCATGACATTCAGCGGTTGCGCGCAGCGCTCAGGCATAAGCGCTCTCGACACGCCTCCTGCGTATTGCCCGCCGACGAACACCGTCGCGTAATCGTGAACCTGTGCGAGATCCAGCGCGCCGCCGCGGTAGCCAGGCAAGCTCTTGCGATACAGCGCGAAGCCGGATGCCTGGCCATACATTTCGAAAGGCCGTGGGTGGACGGTTTGCTCGGCGGGAAGCGCAGCCGGCAAGTTGTCCCAGATGGACGCCCAACGCGCCGGCATCAAAGCATGGTTGCCTGTGCGGCTGATCGTCGGGACAGGTTGCGGTGGCTCGGGCAACGGCGTCGAAAGATATCCGGCGATGATGCTGCGATACCGCATGTACTTCGAAGTCGCCGCGCCTTGCTCGCTAATCGGCGCCGCGTAGTCATAGCTGGTAATGTCGGGCTGATATTCACCGGAACGGTCGTCCACGTTTGCACCGGCGTAGAAACCGAAGCTGGTGCCGCCGTGAATGACATAGAGGTTGAATGATTGCTTGCGTTGCATGAACGCATCCAGCGTACTGGAGAGATCGACGCCTGTACCTTTGAACGTCTCGTCGCCCCAGTGCGTGAGCCACCCCGGATACACTTCACCGGCCATGGCCGGAACAGTCGGGAATTTCCGCCGTACAGCCGCGATTTGCTCTGCGTTGCCATTGCTCAACGCAATCGCGCCACCTGTGACGGTCGTGCGATTCTGTTCAAGCTGCGTGATGCCGTCTTCGGTATAGAACGGCCCTTGGATTCCCTCCTGAAGCCAAAGCTGTCGTAACTCTTCGAGGTATGCCGGGTTGCTGGCGTACGAGCCGAATTCGTTTTCGATCTGAATCATCAGGATCGGGCCGCCGTGACTCACCAGCAGTGGTTTGATGCGCGGGCCCAGTTCCCTGATATAGCGCGCCACCGCCGACATGTAGTGTGGATCGTGAGCCGAATCGGTCCTGAGCTGGATGGCCGGATAACTCAATAAGTACGACGGAATACCGCCCAGATCCCACTCGCCGCAGATATAAGGCCCCGGCCGCAGCAGCACCCACATCTCCTCCTGCTGGCACAACCGGATGAATGCTTCGATATTGCGGTTCCCCGAGTGGAAATCGAGAACGCCGGGACTCGATTCGTGGTAATTCCACATGACATAGATGGCGATGCAGTTCATCCCCATCGCCTTCGCCATCAGGATGCGATGCTGCCAGTAGTCGACGGGGATGCGGGCGGGATGCATCTCCCCGCTACGAATCTGGAAAGGCTCGCCGTCGAGCAGGAAATGCTTGCCGTCCCGGCTGAAGGAAAAGGATTGCGCGGCTCCGGGTAGCGGGGCTGGCACGCTGATTGCTGCATGTTCAATTGGGCTGCTGTTCGGGTCGTCGTCGCCTTCGCGTACCGACCTGACTGGCGGGAGCGCGGCGGATGCAGAGGATTCTTTTGTATCCATTGATTGCATTTCCCAGGATGCCGTCGAGATGTACGCCGTTTTTCTGTTCTGCGTTAGTGGGGAGATGCCAAATGGCTGCCACCCAACCAGGGGCGATGCCCCTCTCCGATGAGGAGGCACGGCGCCAGTTGCGCCGCGCCGTTCTCGCCAGCACGATCGGTACAACGATCGAATGGTACGACTTCTTTCTGTACAGCACCGTAACCGGCCTGGTATTCGCCAAGCTCTATTTTCCCGAATCAGATCCACTTGTTGGCACATTACAGGCTTTCCTGATCTATGCCGTCGGCTTTATAGCGCGGCCGGTTGGCGCGGCCATTTTCGGCCACTATGGCGATCGCATCGGGCGCAAGGCCACGCTGATCGTCACGCTTCTGCTGATGGGCCTCGCCACGTTTGCGGTGGCCTTTGTTCCGACCTATGCGGTAATCGGCATCTGGGGCGCTGTCGCGCTCACCGTGCTGCGCTTCATCCAGGGCGTGGGCGTGGGGGGCGAATGGGGTGGCTCGGTTCTGATGTCGATGGAATGGACCCGCACCAACGCGCATCGCGGCTTCGTCGCCTCCTGGCCGCAGTTCGGGGTGCCGGCGGGACTGTTTCTCGCGAACCTGGCGGTGCTGGCCATGAGCCAGTATTCGGGTAGTGCGTTTCTCTCGTGGGGTTGGCGGGTGCCGTTCTTCCTCAGTATCGTGCTGGTTGCGATCGGCCTATACATTCGCCTGAATATTCTTGAGACGCCTGTCTTCGCGAAGCTCCTGTCCGAGCAAAGGATTGAGAAGACGCCCATGCTCGAGGTCCTGCGCCGCCAACCGAAAGACATCGTTCTTTCGGCTTTTGCGCGCATGGCCGAACAGGCGCCTTTCTATATCTATACCGCCTTCATATTTACCTATGGCGTCAGAACGCTCGGCGCGTCACGCGACTTGCTGCTGATGGCGGTGCTGGCGGCTTCCGTGCTGGAGTTCGTGACGATCCCGTTCTTTGGCCACGTGTCCGATCTGATTGGACGCCGGCGCATGTATATGATCGGCGCCGCGGCGGTCGGCGTATTCGGCTTCCTGTTCTTTGCAATGGTCGATACCAGGAATCCGATGTGGATCTTCGTTGCCATCGTGCTCTCACTGGTGCCGCATTCGATGATGTATGGTCCCCAAGCCGCATTGATCGCTGAGTCGTTCACCGGACGAATGCGCTACAGCGGCGCATCGCTGGGTTATCAGCTGGCTTCCGTCATTGCCGGCGGTCCTGCTCCGCTGATTGCCACCGCGCTCTTCGCTTACTACCATTCGGGCTACGCCATTGCGTGCTATGTATTCGCGTGCGCCGTGCTCAGCCTGATTGCCACCTCGCGAATGGGCGACTACACGAACAAGGACATCTCGCGGGAATACGACGACCCACGACGGATGGGCGAAAGCGGACATGCCTCGGGAACGGCATGATCGATCGCGATCGATTGCGATCGAACCCGCGGCTACAGATGCAACGTGATCTGTTCCGCAAAGGCGCGAATGACATCTTCATTTCGCGCCAGAAACATCCACTGACTCACGCGGGTCGGGACAAGCAATCTTGCCTCGACCAACGCCGCGACGTGCGCCGACACGGTCGATTGAGACAGCCCGCTGCGCGCGTGAATGGCATTGGACGGCACCCCGCAACCCAGATCGACGTATCCGCGTACGAAGTATTTGTCCGGCGTCTTTAGCCACATCAGGACCTCCCGCCGGAAAGGGTTGGCGAGTGCCTTATGGATTAAATTCTCGTCAACTATGGATCGACCCGATTGGGAGTGAGTCACGGCTGCCTCGACAATGATTTGGCAATGCGTCTGGAGAGTTCGTCGCCCAAGTCCTCCCTGACCAGCGCCAAGGCCAGCTGGATACCGTCACTGACACCGCTCGACGAGTACAGGTTGCCGTCCTTCAAGTACCTTTGATGACTCATGACGTGCACCAAGGGGTATTCGGCGGAGAGACGCTCCGCGTCGCGCCAATGCGTGGTCAACGCGCGATGGTCCGCAATGCCGGCGCGCGCGATTAAGAAAGCCCCGTTGGACACCGACGCGAGCCGCTTCGCCCTGCGTCCGGATTTGCCGAGCCAGTCCACCAGATCGCGGTGCTCAAGCCCCGAACCAGTAACCGGGGAGCCCGGCACGACGACGATGTCGAATGAGACATCCGCATCCGACAAACTCTCCGTCGTGCCCACCGCTATGCCGCTCGAACACAGCACAGGCCCAGGCGCCGGCCCCACGAGGTGCTGCTCGTACAACGTTGCGCCGCACAAACGGTTCGCTTCGTGGAACACATCCATTGGGCCCGTCACTTCGAGCAGCCGGAATCCCGCGTACAGCATCATGGCAACATGCATATGCCGTCACTCCGGGAATGCACTGCAACACGAATGGCCGCATCCGCTGCGAGCACACGCGGTTACCACCCGGTGCAAGTTGTGGCGCCCTTTCAATCTGATGAATCTGTCCATGGTTATCGTCCCGTTTCAACGCAGACCGCTACTTTCGACGAGGCGGCCGAAGCCGCATCCATGCAACGCAGTCTAATCAGGCGCCATGCGAGAGGAAACACTCGGGTGGCGCGATGCCGGGCCAATCACGGTGCGTTTTGGGCCAACCGCGAGGCGGCGTCGTTCTTCGTCGGGCACCGCCCGAATCCGGTCCCATTGTCTGGCCGCAAAAGACTCTTACCGGTTGCAGCCTCCCTGTTTCCGGCCCATTACAGTAAGCTGGGCCGTCGCTCGTCGGTACCGGTTGATCGGCATTGTCAGGTGGTTGAGGCAAAGCCAAACGAAACTCCGGTATCGGAGACGGGCCCACTTACTCCGCGAAGGTCACGGTATGAAAGTCGCCATTGTCATATTCGATGGTGTGCAGGCACTCGATGTTGCAGGCCCCCTCGACGTGTTCGCGGAAGCCAACACGATGCTTTCCGACCAGCAGAAATATGAAGTGACCCTTGTAGGCCTCCGCGCCGGCACGGTGACGTGCTCGAACGGGATGGGGCTGAACGTACCGTTCGGTTTTGCTGATCTCGACACGCAATGGGACTTGCTGCTGGTCGCCGGCGGGCCGCAATTGCCCGACGCTCAACCATCCGGCGCCTTTCTGGCGTGGCTGCAAAATCAGGCACGAAACGCGACGCGGTTTGGCTCCGTTTGCAATGGGGCGTTCGTGCTTGCTCACGCGGGTCTGCTCGACGGCAAGGAAGTGACAACGCACTGGGCGGACGCGGGGCGCCTTGCCCACGAATTCCCGCAAGCGAGTGTCCAGCCCGACAAAATCTTCGTTCGTGACGGACGCCTGTTTACCTCGGCGGGCGTAACCGCCGGCATCGACCTGTGCCTGTCGCTCGTCGCCGAAGACTGGGGACACGAGTTGGCGGTGCGTGTCGCAAAACGTCTTGTCGTCTATATCCAGCGGGAAGGCGGCCAATCGCAGTACAGCCCGTATATGGGAACCGGACGAGACGAAGATCCGATTATCGGCAAGGTGCACCGATACGTGACTGAACACATTACCGATGCGCTCTCGATCGAACAACTCGCGGGTGCGGTTGCCGTGAGCCGGCGGACGTTCTCGCGAGTGTTCGCGAAGCATGCGAAGGTGACCCCGTCCGCGTTCGTTGAGCAAGTGCGGGTCGATACCGCGAGAAAATTGCTTGAAGACACAGATGCGCCGCTGAAGACCGTAGCATTCAAATGCGGCTTTCGCAGCGCCACGCATATGCGCGCCACTTTCGCTCGGCGCCTGGAAGTCACGCCTAAACAGTATCGGCAACGATTTCGCGGCGAGGCAGGCACTCAGGTTTCCCTGCAATGACAGGATCATTCGTGACTGACGGTGACTCCGTTCAACCTCTACCTGACGTTCTTGAACCCGGCTTGTCGCTTATCTTTTGCGGCATCAATCCGGGCATCCGTGCGGCGGCCACGGGTCATCACTTTGAGGGCAGAGGCAATCGCTTCTGGCGCGTTTTGCATCTTGCCGGCTTTACGCCCGAGCAGATTCGCCCCGAAGACGACCGCACCGTTCTCAGCTATGGCTGTGGTCTAACTACAGTTGTCCCGCGGCCAACGGCGCAGGCCGCCGAACTGTCACGCCTGGAAATTGAACTGGCCGCAGAGGCTTTTCGGCGCAAGATCGAACGGTACGCGCCACGCCAGATCGCCTTCCTCGGAAAGATGGCGCTCTCGGCAATTTCCGGCACGCGCAGTATCGAGTGGGGTCTGCAAACAGAGCGATTCGGCGGCGCACACGCGTGGGTCTTGCCGAATCCAAGCGGACTCAACCGGGCCTTCAATCTCGATGCGCTGGTGGACGCCTACCGTGAGGTTCGCGTCGCGGTAGCATCCGTGCCCTGAAGGTGCGCGTTGTTGCGTAGCGTCTCGGTAACGAAGTCGACGAAAGCGCGAATCTTGCCACTCGTGCTTCGCCGCTCGACATGAAGCAGGCTCACCGGAATCGACTCGGGTTCGAATGCGGTCAGGACAGCCTGGAGCCTGCCCTCGATCAACTCGGGAGCCGCCTGGTACGACAGAAACTGGGTTATCCCCACACCGTCGACGGCAGCGAGAATGGCAGCGGGCCCCAGGTCGACGATCATCCGCGGCTGGAGTCTGACGGGCAACCTCGAACCGTTCTCGTTGAACACCCATTCAAGCGGCGGTGAAACGCCCGTGAAGGACACACACTGGTGCTGCGTCAGATCCCTGGGGTGAAGCGGCTCCCCATGCGCGGCAAGATAGGAAGGCGCCGCGTAGGTTCGACGTCGCACAAAACCCAACGGAACCGCAAATGTCGAAGAGTCGCCGAGGTGGCCGATACGTATAGCTATATCCACCCCCTCCTCCAGGAGCCGCGCGGTTCGATCGGCGTACACCGCATTGAGGTTCACATCGGGATAACGCAGCGCGAAAGCGTTGACCAGAGGAGCAATATACCGCTGGCCAAACAGGACCGGTGCCGAAACAGTCAACGTGCCCACGGGGTTCTGTTGATCGGCCGCGATGTTTGCTTCCGCATCCGTGATGGTGTCCAACACTTTCCTGCAAGCTTCGAGGTAAGCCGTACCCGCATCCGTCGGACGAATCGTTCGCGTTGTCCTGGCAAGAAGCGGAGTGCCGAGGCGGGATTCGAGCGAATTGACCGCCCGCGAAACCGCGGCGGTCGACATGGCGAGCTTGTCGGACGCCCCGGTAAAGCTCCCTCGGTCGACGACAGCGACGAACACTTCCATCTCACGCAGTTTGTCCATTTCCCTTCCCGTCCTGATCCCCGTGATCACATGTGATTCTATGCGTAGTGAGCCGCATGGCGACGGTCCGCGTTATCGCGTGGCTAAATCAGGAATTGAATGCCCCATGCCGAATAAATCGCCTCGCCAACCTGAAGCAGACTCTTTCCGGTAATGATGCTTATCGGGGACATCCATCGCACGTTGGCAAAAATCGCTCATTCATTGGCCCAATACCTGCCTAGCTGGTTTCCAAAGTATTGGAGCAATCCTCGACAATGACTTCACTCGCCAACCTGATTAAGGGGCCTTTCATGTTTTCCGCCATGCTTGAAGTCAACCCCATTCCCGAACAGTTCAACGCCTATCTCGGCATGGCCAGGATGCTGCGCCCCGAACTCGAGAAGATCGACGGGTTTATCGACAACACCCGCTATGCAAGTCTCACACGCGAGGGTTGGCTCCTGTCGCTCTCAAGCTGGCGCGACGAGAAATCGCTCATTCGTTGGCGCACCACGACGGCGCACCACAAGATACAGCAAGCGGCGCGTGATCGGGTGTTTGCCGACTATCGCCTGCGCATCGGCCAGATTGTCGGCGATAACCGGTTGCCCGCGGGACAGGCCCTGCGCGAACAGCGCATGGATGTCACCGAGGTGGGTCGTGGCAAAGCGGTGACGCTGCTCGATGCAACGTGCTCGCCGGAGTGGATCAAATAGACCGGCGCAGAGGGCGTGGCGAAGTCAACTGGTCTGGATACGAGTGCTCCCAGCCTCGTTTCCTGGGACGTCTTCGACGCGTTGCTGTCACCAGGCGACGTGATCGTAGTGGCGACGTGGCGCGACCATGCGGCAGCTGAAGCGTTCGAGCGCGACGCTGCGCTGGCGGATAGCTTGCGCCTGCGGAATATCCGCATCATCCGGGAATATGGAATGTTCGATCGCCGTGAAGCGCCGCAATACTTTGAAGAGGTGCAGCGCAAGCCTTGAGCCGGCCCGGATGGCGTAATTGATGTTGAAGGAGCTGTGACAATTCCAAGCGACCTCCAGCACGGTTATTTAGTCATGCTACCAATAGTGAGCAGAGAAGGAACCCACATGTCCACAGGCAACACTTTAATCACCGCGAGGGAAGCTTCGGGCGTCGCTCAGCCGCCGGCACCCGTGTCCGTGCCCGCGACAGAGGCGCCCGCACAATCCGCGCTTTCGTTTCGTCTCGCCGTTGGCCTCGTCGGGATGCTGTTCGCATCTCTGCTGGCTATTCTCAACGAACAGGTCACGGCCTTGTCGATGGCGGATATTCAGGGCGCGCTCTCCATTGGGCATGACGACGGCACCTGGCTGACCGCTCTATTCGAAGCGGCCAATGTCGCGACGATGGTCTTTGCGCCATGGTTCGGCATCACCTTCACACTCAAGCGATTCACGATCGGCGCCGTGATCGCCACCATGCTCCTCGGCTTGCTCTGCCCCTTCGCGCCGAACCTGCTTGCGCTCTACGTGCTGCGCGTCCTGCAAGGGATGGCCGGCGGATGCCTTCCGCCCATGTTGATCATCGTGGCGCTGCGCTATCTTCCGCCCAAAGTGAAGTTATATGGACTCGCCGGGTACGCACTCACGGCGACCTTTGGACCGGCGCTCGGCACACCGCTCGCGGCGTTGTGGACCGAGTATGTCGGCTGGCAAATGGCCTTCTGGCAGATTGTGCCGCTTGGCATCGTCTGCTGCGTGGCGATTCAAAAAGGCTTGCCGCCGGACCCGCTCAAACTCGAACGGCTCGGAGCATTCAACTGGACCGGGTTCCTGACGGGATTTCCAGCCGTCGCCATGCTCGTGATCGGCCTTCTGCAAGGCGACCGCCTCGACTGGCTCGAATCCGGGTTTATTCGCACGATGTTCATTGGCGGGGCGTTGCTGTTCGCGACGTTCCTCGTCAACGAGTGGTTTCACCCGCTTCCTTTTT
>DASVNP010000145.1:0-1987 GCA_036383775.1 Paraburkholderia sp.
CACGCGCTGGCTGGGCCAGCAGGCCGAGGCGCTGGGCGTCGAGATTTTCCCGGGCTTTCCGGCCGCGGAAATCCTCTACAACGATGACGGTTCGGTCAAAGGCGTGGCGACCGGCAACCTCGGCATCGGCAAGGACGGCGAGCCGACCGAGAACTTCCAGCTCGGCATGGAACTGCACGCGAAATACACGCTTTTCTGCGAGGGTGCGCGCGGCCACCTCGGCCGTCAACTGAACGATAAGTTCCGGCTGCGCGAGGGCGCCGATCCGCAGGTCTACGGCATCGGCATCAAGGAGTTGTGGGAGATCGACCCGGCGAAACACAAGCCCGGTCTGGTGATGCACACTGCCGGCTGGCCGCTGGAAAACGATACGTACGGCGGCTCGTTCCTCTATCACATGGACAACAACCAGGTGGTGGTGGGCTTCGTGGTCGGGCTCGGCTACACGAATCCGTACCTGTCACCGTTCGAGGAATTCCAGCGCTACAAGACGCATCCGGCGATCCGCGCGATTCTGGAAGGCGGCAAGCGCGTGTCGTACGGCGCACGGGCGATTACCGCGGGCGGGCTGATGTCGCTGCCGAAGCTCACGTTCCCGGGCGGCGCGCTGGTCGGTGACGATGCGGGCTTCCTGAACGCCTCGCGCATCAAGGGTTCGCATGCGGCGATCAAGACCGGCATGCTGGCCGCCGAAGCGGCGTTCGACGCGGTGCAGGCCGGCCGCCAGAACGACGAGCTGACGGCGTATCCGGAGTCGTTCAAGACCTCGTGGCTGCACACGGAACTGCATCGCGCGCGCAATTTCAAGCAGTGGATGAGCAAGGGCCTGTACCTGGGCACGCTGATGGTGGGCATCGAGCAGAAGTTGCTGGGCGGCAATGTGCCGTGGACGCTGCATCACCAGCATTCGGACCACGAAATGCTCAAGCCGGCTTCGCAATGCAAGCAGATCGTCTACCCGAAGCCGGATGGCAAGCTGACGTTCGACCGGCTTTCCTCGGTGTTCATCTCGAACACCAATCATGAAGAAAACCAGCCGGCTCACCTGACGCTGAAAGATCCGTCCGTGCCGGTGAACGTGAACTGGCAGACCTATGCAGGTCCGGAATCGCGTTATTGCCCGGCGGCGGTGTATGAGTTCGTCAAGAACGACGACGGCAGCGAGCGGCTCGTGATCAACGCGCAGAACTGCGTGCACTGCAAGACCTGCGACATCAAGGACCCGACGCAGAACATCGTGTGGGTCACGCCGGAAGGTGGTGGCGGACCGAACTATCCGAATATGTAATTCACGCTTCAACGGCCTTCGCAGCGCGTTCCTCCAATTGCCCGCGTTGCGAAGGCGAAACCCTCAGCTTTGCCTCATCGCCTCAATCCGCTCCCGCACCTTCGCCACCACCGGCGCCCAGTCGCCGACCCGTGGCTGGCGAACCAGCTCGATCGAATCGTACCAGGCCGTAACCGGCGACCCATCGCCCCAGAACCAGGCGGACACGTGGTCGATCATCAGGCACGTCGGCACACCGAGCGCCCCGGCCAGATGCGCGGGCCCGCTGTCGATCGTGACCACCCGATCCAGATTCGCCAGCAACGCCGCCACATCGTCGAAGCCAGACTGAAAATGATACGTCAGATCGACGATGTCGAGACCCTTTGCGCGCCATTGCGCGACCGTCTCTCCCCGTCCCGGCGACAGCGCAAAATAGCTCACGCCAGGCACGCTCAATAGCGGCTCGATTTGCTCGACGGGCACTGAACGCCGCAGATCGCGGATATGGTCCGGATTGCCGTTCCACACCAGCCCCACCTTGCGATTGCCGGGCTTTTTGACCATCTGCGCCTCGACCCGCTCGCGCCATGTCTGCACGAGCACGGGGTCCGCGCTCAGGTACGGCGCGCCCCAGCCCGCTGCATCGAGAATGCCGAGCCGTAGCGGCAGGCTCATCAGCCCGCAATGGAAATCAGGCCGCGTTTCCAGGCTTGTTTC
>DASVNP010000146.1:0-96235 GCA_036383775.1 Paraburkholderia sp.
AATGGTCGCAGTCTTGCGGTGGGTTTCGAGCAACTTGTCTGCTCGTACGTCTCTAATGCATGGGCTGTGCCAGTCTTATTCAAGGTTCCTAATAAAATTGCAGAAGGCTTGCGGGACAAGGCTTTCACGCGGGCCAGCAAGGTTGCGAACGGTCTGCCGCCGCGCGTCACAGGAGCGCGGCTGACGGCGCGCACCCGACAGACCCTCGCGAGCTGTTGGCTCACGCACGACACCCGCCTGCCACGCGGGCAGCGGGGCAATCCTGGTTTGCGAAAGGGCGGGCCGGGGACTAGTATCGAAACGGTACATGTAAATGGCTACGACAGGTTTTCTATCGGCCCGAGAGGCTGCGGTCGCGTGCGATCCGGCCCAACGGCAGCGGCGGCGCTTCGCACAAATGGCTAGCCTTGCGCGTGTGATTCACGACTTTCAGAACGGCGAGCTGTCCCGTGACGAGTTCGTGGCTCAACTCGACAGCACGTTGACGACTGAAGGACTCGCTCCTACGCAATTGCTGGAGATGCTCGGCGCTGCGCATCGCAAAGCACCGCTACCCGACGATCTCTACGTGGAAGTGCGGCGGCGCATCGAGCAGCTGCGTGTCTCGAACGTCGCGGCGGGAGGCGACGAAACCGGTCTTCAGACCACAGTCGAAATTCCATCGGTACGCTCGGCCAGTACGGGCAGCGCAGGTAGCGCAGGTAGCGCGGCCAACGCGCCGGGCACCGCCGATGCGGCCGGACACGATCAGATCAAAGGCACCGGCGACACCCTGAACAACCGCTTCGTTCTCGAAGAGTGTCTCGGCGTGGGCGGCATGGGCACGGTGTACAAGGCGCTCGATCTGCGCAAGCTCGAGGCCTCGGATCGCAAGCCCTATCTCGCGATCAAGGTGCTCAATCTCCAGTTCCGCGGCAATCCGAATTCGCTCGTCGCGTTGCAGCGCGAGGCGCGCAAGGCGCAGGTGCTCGCGCACCGCAACATCATCACGGTGTACGACTTCGACCGCGACGGCCCCATCGTCTATCTGACGATGGAGTACCTGTCCGGCAAACCGCTCAGCCAGTTGCTGCGCACGCCTGGCTACCAGGGCATGCCGGTGCGCGCGGCATTGCCTATTGTGCGCGGCATGTGCAGCGCGCTTGCCTACGCGCATGAACGCGGCTTCGTCCACTGCGATTTCAAGCCCGCCAACGTCTTTCTCACGACGAATGCCGAAGTGAAGGTGATCGACTTCGGCATTGCTCGCGTGTTCCAGCGGCCGGAAGAAGAGAGCGACGCCACCGTGTTCGATCCTGGCAGCCTCGGCGCGCTGACGCCGGCATACGCGAGCCCGGAGATGATCGAACACCGCGAGCCGGACCCGCGCGACGATATCTACGCGCTCGGCTGCATCGCCTACGAGCTGTTGACCGGACACCATCCGTTCGACCGCCTCTCGGCGACGCAGGCACGCAACGCCGATTTCAAACCGCAGCGGCCGGCCAATCTCGATGCGAAGCAGTGGCGCGCGTTGCGTGCCGCGCTGTCGTTCGATCGCAATACGCGCATGCCGAGCGTGACGCGCTTCATCGGGGAGTTTGACAATGAGGCGCGCGCCGAGAAGTCGGGCACGCTGGCGAAGGTAGGGCTCGCGAGTCTCGCCATGGTGTGCGCGGCGGCGGTCGGCGTGTTCGCGTTGCGCTCCGCGCCGACCCGGCAGGGCGGTTCGCAGACCAATGCGGGCGCTTCGCAGGCTTTGGCGGAGCAGGGGGCTTCGTCTTCCACGGTGGAGGGGGCGGTCTCGGCGCCGCTTGCGGCGCTTCAGGCGGTTCCGGCTGCGACGGCACCCGTCACGTCGGCCGCGGCACCGCCCGCACCACCCGCGTCGCCGGTATCGTCCGCGCCCACGCCCACACTCGCACCCAAGCCGGCGCTGACGCTCGCCGCGGTGACCCCGGTGCTGGCGCAAGTGCCCTGTTCGGCGCTGTCCGCTTCGACCCAGGATCACTCGCTGACGGTGCGTGGCTACGTTTCGCAGCGCTACGGCGCGGCGCATCTGAAGGACACGCTGGGCGCGTTGCCGGGTGTCGATACGCTGGCGCTCAATGTCGAGCCGGTTGCCGACGACAAGTGCGACACCATCAAGGCGCTTGGCCCCTACTGGATTCACAACTCGCAGGCCGGTCACGTTGCGGCATTACACGTGCGGCCGCCTGGTGGGCAGCTGAGCGACGGCGACTCGCTGGTCGTCGACGTCACCACGCCGGGCTACGATTCGTATGTGAACCTCGACTACTATCAGCTCGACGGCAGCGTCGTGCACATGGTGCCGAGCCCGCGCGCGAAAGATAATCAGGCGCCGCCGCACTACGCGGCCACCATCGGCAGCGCGGGCGACTGGGTCATTTCGAAGCCGTTCGGATCGGAGATGGTCGTGCTGCTGATCACGCCGGCGCCGCTATTCGACAAACCGCGCCCCGAAAGCGAATCACGCGCCGATTATCTGCGTGCACTCGACGCACGGCTCGCGCAAATGGGTGGTAAATACGGCCGCGATCGTATCGTTGCCGATTTCGCGCCGATCACGACGAAGCCACGCTCGCCTTGATCGCAATGGCGGCGTCAATCACGGTTCAGAGAGCCGGCCATGCTTCCTGCCGTGCGCATCCCAAACGTCACCTGAGGTCCTTGACTACCCGCAAGCCATCCTGCGATTGGCGCACGCCGGCGCTGTACTTGAAGCGTGTGGCGCTCAGCATGTAGCCTCCACCTTCGCGCCACGAGCCGCCGCGAATCACGCGCATGTCGCAGCCGGGGTTGTCCCACGCGTGGCCGTCGGTGGGGGCGCCCTGGTAGGAGTTGTGCCAGCAGTCGGCGGTCCATTCCCAGACGCCGCCGTTCATGTCGTACAAGCCGAGCGGATTCGGCGCGAACGAGCCGGCGACTTCGGGTCCTTCCTTGTGCCACGGATCGCCGCAGTCCTTGCAATTGGCGTTGCCTTTGCGCATCTGGTCGCCCCACCAGTAGGCGGTGGTGGTGCCGCCGCGATCC
This sequence comes from Paraburkholderia sp., assembly GCA_036383775.1. Taxonomy (GTDB): domain Bacteria; phylum Pseudomonadota; class Gammaproteobacteria; order Burkholderiales; family Burkholderiaceae; genus Paraburkholderia. The sequence goes on from DASVNP010000146.1 coordinate 3,034, forward strand.
GCGTATTCCCACTCCGCTTCTGTCGGCAGGCGGTACGGCTTGCCGGTGGTCTTGCTCAGCCATTTCACGTACTGCTGCGCATCGTCCCAACTGAGATCGCGCGCCGGGGCGGCCTTGTTGGCGTTGCTCTCGGGTGTCAGCTTCTGACAAGCGTTGGCGGCCACGCACGCGTTCCATTGTTCGACGGTGACCGCGTATTTGCCGATGGCGAACGGCGCGCCGATGCTCACGTGATGAACGGGCTTTTCCGAAGGATCGTCGGTGCTGCTGCCCATTGAAAACGTGCCGGCCGACACGGCGATCATGATGGGACAGGTGGCGCAGTCACGGCTTTCGCCGGCAACCGGCGGGTTCGTGATGGGCTTTTGCGCGATAGCGGCGACGGCGGCGGCAGGCGGGGCGGCAGGTACAACTGTGGGTGGCGCGGCACTCAAAGCGGGTTTGGGCGCGGTGACTGGATGCTCCTGCGCAGCGGCATTGGGTGGCGTTGCGGGTGCGGGCGCGGGTGGCCGCGCGGCCGACGGCGCCGGTGTGGCTGAAGGTGCTGCAGGTATTGCCGCAGACGGCGTGGTCGAGCTTGCCGCCGCGCGTAAACGGTCGATGCGCGCATGAGCGAGCGCAGCGAAGCGGCCATTCGGATAGGCCTTCAGATACGCTTCGTAATCGGCGGGGTAGTTGCTGTCCTTGATCGAATTCCAGAAAGCGATTTCGTATTGTTCGCTGCTGTCTTTCGGCAAAATGCCTCGGCTGTGCAACGTGACCACGGGATCGTCCTGAAGCGCAAATGCAGCATTCGCACCAGGCGGCGGCGAGCGCAGCGACGAAGCCGCCCACGGCATTTGCCTGCCGCCAGTCACCTCGCGAACCTGTACTGCGACGCGTTGCAGCAGGGCAGCGAGCGTCTGCGATGGAGTCGTGTCGAGCGCGCGCAGCCATGCATTCGTGTAGATGCCGTGACGCATGCCGTCCGCGGCAAAACCGCCGGGCACCGTTGCGTAGGCAACCACGGTATTGCCAGGAAGCACTGGCGTATCGGTCGATGCATCAGGCGAGAACGGATTGTTCAGACACGTATCCAGGATCACGAGATTGAGCTGATCGTCACGCGCCGCGCGCATCGCCTGCAATACCGCGTTCAGGTCGACGCCCTCCCGCACGAGCGTTGCGGGTGAGCGCGAGTCGAGTCCGGCTGGAATGAGCAGCGTCTGCTGGCCGATCCGCATGCCGTGTCCCGCGAAATAAAACAGACCGGTACCGCCGGATTGCAAGCGCTGATGAAATTCGCGGATGGCTTGCCGCATTTGCGCGGGCGTAGCATTGGTGCGTGCAATCACGTCGAAGCCGAGTGCCCGCAGGCGGTCACTCATGGCTTCTGCGTCGCGCGGCGCATTCTCACGGAGCGCATTTGCCTGTACGTCAGCGCGATCCGCACCGTACGCGCCGTTGCCGATCACGAGCGCGATACGTGGGGAAGACACGGGATTGTGCTGTGGAGCGAACGGCGTGAACAGCGAACTCGGCGAGTTCGAAGCCGCCATGCTGGCCATGCTCGGCCCAGCGTCAGCGCCGCTGCGTTGCGCTGCGGCATGGACATCGCCGCCATGCGCCTGAATTGCCCCGGCCACGCACACCAGCATGAATATTCGCCACATCTTCACATCCTGTTTGTTCCGGACAGAACATAGGCATTCGAGCATCGCGATACGCCCGGCAACAGCTCGAGCCAATCGTGTGAAGCATCGATGCCGCCATTGATCATCCATCCGCGACCTCTTAACAACGATAGCACGCGTGGTGCGCGCCACAAACGTTAGCGTGTCCTGAATGCTCCATACGGTTAACGACCATGGCGTATCTTTTTGGCAAGTTACGTCCTAAGCTAATTCACAAAGTCATGCGGCCCGGTCGTTTTAACTACGCGGCCGTTCGATTGCGCGTGCGCCAGCGACACCCAGCCGCAACGCCCGGCCTGTCTCGTGCAGCCGAGGTGGCCACGACCGCTCTTCGGGAGAGTGCGCTATGCGAAGAAACCCCACCCCCGTTGTTCCCAACCTGCCTCATCGAGCAACCGCGGGAGCGCCCGCGCGGCGCGCCGTGTTGCGCTCGATGTGGCGCACGGTGGTCGTTGCGGCCATCGGCAGCGTGATGCCGTTGCGCCTCGCGCTGGCCGATCAAACGCCGTCGCCGCCGGGCGCCGAGGAATACATCATCTGGCCACCGGACGGCGCGGTGATTCACGGCGGCAAGCTGTGGGTGCGCATGGGCCTGCGCAACATGGGCGTGTGCCCGAAAGGCGTCGCGCGTCCGAACACCGGGCACCACCATCTGCTGATCGACACCGACCTGCCGGCGCTCGATCAGGAGATTCCGTCGGACCGCAATCACCTGCACTTTGGCGCCGGTGAGACGGATGCGCGTATCGAGTTGCCGCCGGGCAAGCACACGTTGCAGCTCATTCTCGGCGACCACAACCATGTGCCGCACGTGCCGCCGGTGTATTCGAAGAAGATCACCATCACGGTGCTGAAAGACTAGCGCGATCCGTTCGCTCAAAGCGGGTCAGTCAGGACGGAGAGACCTTCATGTACAAGATCATCGCAGTCGCGGCGCTCGTCACGTGGGCGGCGTTGGCGTCGCCGGTTGCCGCCGTGGCGGGGACTACGCCGGCGCCAGCCCGTGCCCTTGCCTATATCGGGTATCCGAACGACGGCCAGGTGGTGCCCGCCAATAAACCGTTCCGCGTGTGGTTCGGCCTGCGCTACATGGGCGTGGCGCCGAAGGGTGTCAAGTATCCGAATACCGGCCACCATCATCTGCTGATCGACACCGATCTGCCGCCAATGGATCAGGAAATTCCGTCGGACCGCAATCATCTGCACTTCGGCGCGGGTGAAACGGAAACCATGATTCAGCTGCCGCCGGGCAAGCATACGTTGCAGTTGCTGATGGGCGACGACATGCACATCCCGCACAATCCGCCGGTGTACTCGAAGAAAATCACCGTCATTGCGCGATGACCCGTGCGCGGCGTGACCCGTGACGTCCCGGTGTCGCGCCGCGTCCAACCATTTCGCGCGAGTTGTTGGCCGTGATCCATCATCCTCATCCCGCGGCTATGCCGGCCAGACTTTCTCCCCGCGTTGGCTCATCCCCGCAGCCCTTTATCCACGGCGCTTCGGGCAATTTCTTAGGATCGGAAAACAAAACTGGCACAGCCCATGCGTTAGTGATGTACGAGCAGACAAGTTGCTCGAAACCCACCGCAAGACTGCGACCATTCCTTCCAGGAGATTTGCCATGAACACGCTGATGATCAAAGACCTGTCCATCACCGAAGAACTCGACGGCCGCGCCATGAGCACCGTGCGCGGCGGCTACAGCTACGGCAGCTACTGCTATCCGTCGCCGTCGTACTTCAGCTTCGACCCGGTCTACGCGCCGGACCAAAGCAAGACGGTCACCGCCTCCCAGTTCATCAGCTCGGCGGTGAACATCCAGAACGCCAACGGCAACAATACGGCATTGGTCTCCGGCATCACGACCACGATCGACCCGCATGTGAACACGAGCAACAACATCACCGTGCGCTAAACGGCCCCGGCCGCCGCGGAGGCTCACCGCCTCCGCGGACGCCTGAAGGTCGCGCCTCAAAAAGAATTCGCGTCCAATCGTTCTTTTCACGCCACCCCCGCGTCACCGCCCGATCCCTGCGCCGATTTTCCCGCATTGCTCCGATGGTGAAGCCGTGCAGGAGATGCTTTACTTAAAGAGCGTGTTCTCCTCGTGCAGCGAAGTGGGCGTCATCGGAGACAATCGTGTCAGCGTTGCTTGAATCAGCGGTCCGCCAGCGCTTCTTCCACAAGACATCGGTGCAGCGTGGCGAGTCGGATCGAGCGCTGCACGCGGGCAAAGGCACCGCGGCGCTGCGCGCGGTTTGCGCGGTCGTGGTTTGCGCAATCTCGCTGTCCGCCTGTATCGACGTCAGCATGCCTGACTACAAACGCCCTGACACGCCTGCCAAAGCGTCGTGGTCGAATCAGAAGGGCGCACCGGTTTCGGCTGCCGCGACGATCGAACCCGATTGGTGGAAAGGCTTCCACGATCCCTATCTCGACGAACTGATTGCGAAAGCGATTGCCGGCAACTTCGACATCAAGGTGCTGGCCGCGCGTATCGACGTGGCCCGCACGCAGATCGGCGAGGCCAAAGCAGGTGCCCTGCCGACCATGGACCTCGGCGCCGGCGCCGACTTCGAAAAGACCACGGGCCAGACTTTCTCCAAGCAGTACAACCTCGCGACCCAGGTGAGTTGGGATATCGACATCTGGGGCAAAGTCGAGAAGGGCGTGCAGGCCCAGAAGGCGGAGTTTCACGCCAGCGAGGCGGATTGGCGCGCCGGCTACCTCGAACTGGTGTCGAATGTTTCCAGCACCTATTTCCAGATTCTGCAATTCGACGATCAGATCGACCAGCAGCAGAAAACGCTCGAAACGAACCGGCAGATTCTCACCATCTACGAAGGCCAGCGCCGCAGCGGAATCGTGCCGCAAACGCAGGTGTTGCGCCAGCAGGCCGAGATCAATCGCCTGACGAACGAGTTGCTCGAACTGCGCCGCTCGCGCGCGCTGGCGAACAACGCGCTTTGCACGCTGACCGGCGTACCCGCCGGCGAGTTTCAGATGCCCACAGGTCATTTGCAGCAGCGCGTGCAGTTGCCGCCCGTGCCTGAAGGCTTGCCGGCGCAACTGCTTGCGCGGCGTCCCGACGTGGTGGCTGCGGAATTCCGCGTGCTGGAAGCGTACAACCTCGTGGGCGAGGCGAAACTCGCGCAATTGCCGACCATCAACCTGACCGGGCACGGCGGTACCGCGAGTTTTGCGCTGACAGACTTGCTGAAATCGTTCACGTACGGCTTCATGCCCAGCATCAATATTCCTCTGCTCGATCCTGGCGTGCGCGCGCATGTGAAGGTCACCCAGGCGCAATCGACGGTGGCCGAACAGCAGTACCGCGTGGCCGTGATGGGCGCCTTCGAGGAAGTGGAGAACGCGCTGGTCAATCTGAATTCGCACAAAGCGCAGCGCGTGGAATTGCAGCAGGAAGTGTCGCGGCTGCAGATCGTCGCGGATCAGATTCAGTCGCAATTGCGGCTTGGCGTGGTGTCGCAGCTGGAAGTCTTCGAAACCGAGCGGACTTTGCTGGAAGCGCAACAGCAACTGCTTGCCAACCATCAACTGCTGCTGTCCGACACCGTGCTGCTCTACAAGGCGTTGGGTGGCGGCTGGCCGAACGTCGACGTGCAAGCCGAAGTAAAGGAGCACTGAGCTAATCCGCGATGTGGCGCGAAGCGTGGGGAATTTTGTCCGGCGTTGACTCGTTCATTGCTCTCATTACTGACAATCGGAAAATTGACACTCGCCATGCGTGACTTACAATCCTTAAGCAGCCGTCTTTCGCACGGCTTATTCGAACAGACTCTTTCCGCCGTAGTCCTTCGTCCCGTTTCCGCCGCGAGTTCTTCGCAGCGGGTAAACGATTAGTGATCCAGATAAAATGACCACCGGCGAAGCTCCGATTGCTGAGATGCGCGCGACAGTGGACGCCGCGTTCGACGTGGTGTTGTCGCCGGTTGCGTCAGCGCAGGGCTCCGCGCTCGACGCGATCCGGATTGTCGACAGCCTGTTTGCGATTGGCCGCAGCGAGGCGCCGTTTACCGACTACCCATCCGAGCGGATTGCGCGTCTCTCCCGCCGGCATGCGCGGATTTTCACAGAACATGGCGCGGTCTACGTCGCCGACCTCGACAGCAAGAACGGCACCACGGTCAACGGCGTCGCGGTGCGGCAAACGCCGGCCCGCGTGCGCGCGGGCGACGAACTGTGCTTTGGCGGCGAACTCTGCTACCGGGTGGCGATCGAGCCGCGCGCGCGCATTGTGGCGGCTGCAAAGTCACCCGCCGTGCCAGGCCTGTTGCTCGTGCCGCAACGCGACGACCTCGGTCTGCAGCCTATCGAGGTGCAGGCGTTTCCGTTTCTGGTCAGCAAGACGGACGAGATATTCTCGCGCTACAAAGATCGCTATCCGCACCAGGTCAACTACATCTCACGGCGCCACGCACACATCTTTCTGAAGGGTGGCGAACTCTATGTCGAAGATCTCGGCAGCACCAACGGCACATTCGTCGGGGGAAAGCGCCTGGCCGAATCCGCGCTGCCGTTGGTGGACGGAGACCTCGTTGCATTTGGCGGAGACCACTTCGTCTACAGGGTGACGCTGCAGAGCGCCCCTGAAGTCGAGCCTACCGTGACCCAGCTATTTCTCAGGCCGGCCGTCGACGAAGCCGGTGATGCCGATAAGACGACGTTCGTCGGCGCCGCGCATTCGTTCCTCGACATCTTTTGCGTGGACCCCGTGCTGTTGCGTGAAGACGAAGTCAACGAAGCAGCTCAGCCCACCGACGAGCATGGCGGCGCGGCGAGAGGAGCGAGCGCCGCAAATGGCACAAACGGCGCTGCCAGAGCCACCCGCGCAACGAACGGCGCGCATGGATCCGCTCAGAGCGGTTCCGTGAAGCGCCGCCCGCGACGTTGGCGCCTGCTGGCGGGCGAACTCAGCAAGGCCTTGGCGGTTGACGATCGCGCGAGCGTGCGGCGCTTCGTGGGGTGGGGCGCCGCGGGCGTCGTGCTGCTGGTGGTGTTCGCGTCGACGCTCTACCTGCGTGGATCATCGGAACGCGAGGTGAAGAGTCTGCTGACAAGCGGCGACTACGGCAGTGCGGTGGTTGCGGCCAAGGGCTATCTGGCCACTCATCCCGCGGACACGAAAGTCAGCGCGCTCGCCAGTGAGGCGCTCCTGAAGGCGAAACTCCCTGGATGGCTGAATGCACTGGACAAGGCGCAGTTCGCTCAGGCCGATGCCCTGCTCAACGAGATGAGATCGTTGAGCGCCAATAACGCGGACGCCGCGTCGCTAATCGGCGAGCTGCAATGGGTGGGCGATCTGGAGCGCTTCGTGGCCGGACGCGGCGGCGTGGACGCGCCGATCCGCATCTACGTGGACGAGGCCACCATCGGCAACCTGCTGCAACGCTGGGACGACGACGCGAAGAGCCATCAGCGCGCGCTCGACCGGATCGCGACCTACGTCCCCGTGTTTGCAGAACCGTACGCACAGGCGCTGAGCCATCTGCGCAAGCTGGAGAGCGACGATTCGGTGTATCTCGCCGCTATCGACCGGCTGAACGGAACGATCCGCACCGAACTGGCGCGCGACAAACCCGGCGCGCTGCCTCCCGTGCTGGACGATTACGGGCAACGCTATCCGCGTCTTGCCGGCCTTGACCGCGTGCGTGAGGATTTGCGGCAGTACACGGACGTATTGAATGCGGCGCTCGGCCGTCAATTGATACCGTTGCTCGCCTTGCTGAAATCGGTGCATTTCAGCACGCCGCCGTTTCAGGCGCAGTTTCAGCAATTGGCGGCGATCCGTTTGCCGTCCCCCGACATCATTGCGCGTCACGACGCCGTGACGGCGGCATGGCAGCGCGGCGATGCACAGCAGGCGCTGGCCGGTTTGCAAGCCATGCCGGCCGGCCCGTGGTCCGACGTGCTCGCGGCGGAACTGGCGCACAAGAAGGCGCTGCTCGATCAGTTCACCGATTTGCAGAAGACACGCGGCGACAAGGATTACGACCAGCACTTGCTGTCGTTCTACGCCAGTCTCGACCCGGCCATCGACGTGTGGTTCGCGCAGTCGATTCAGAAAGACGTGGCTGCGCTGCACGACAAGGCGCTGGCGCGTGCGCAAGACCTCATGCTGCGCGCCCAGAGCCTGTGGAAGCAGTACCGCGCGAGCGGCTCGATTGGCGGCACGCAACGGCTCGAAGCCGGGATTTCGCCGGGATTTCGCAGCGAGGCGCGCTTGCTGTCCGACGCGCAAACGTCGGCGCAACAGGGCATGCGCATCTACACGCAGCTCAAAGCCGATCATCCCGCGGACTTTGACCGGCTGCTCGCGGACATTAATGCCGAAGCCGATCTGCAGCGCCGTTCGCTGACGGAGTTGCGCATGGTGCTGGATCCGGGGCTTCTGAAAGCGAAGCTGGCACTGATTGGAGGCGAGCAGAGTGAAGCGCGACAATCACCCTAAGCCGTTGTCGGAGGCGCTGGAAGACCACAGCGTCGAAGGCATCGCCATTCTCACCGCGGAACCGGTGCGGATCGCGCGCGCGCTCATCTGGGCGATGGTCGCGCTGGTGGTGGCCGGCCTGCTGTGGTCGTTCGTCGGTCGCGCGGATGTGGTCGTCAGCGCGCAAGGCACGTTGTCGCCGGAATCCGAGGTGCGCCGCATCTATGCGCCGATCGACGGCGAACTCGCCGATCTGTATATCGCCGAAGGCCAGCCGGTGCAGAAAGGCGATGTACTGGCACGGCTGAATGCGCGAGGTGCCATCGAAGCAGCGAGCAATGCGCTGCAAGCACAACTCAAACTGGAAGACGCCGAGCGCGACTGGAAGCAGTTTCCGGAGAAGAAGGCGCTGATGGTGCGCAAGGCCGCCGCGCTCAAGGCGCAGATGGAGGTGGAAGCGCGCCAGCACGAAAACCGTGTGTCCGAGGGCACGACCAAACTCGCGGAAGGGCAGAAGGCCGAACTCGACGAAGCGCGCAGCGCGCTCGACAATGCCCGCCGCACGCGCGAGGCGGCGCACCAGGAACTGGATCGCTACTCGCAGCTTTTTGCGCAGCCGGGTGGCGGCGGCATTGCCGGGCTGCAGGTGGAGCAGAAGCGCACCGCGGCGCTGGAAGCGGACAACGCCTACCGCGTCTCGCAATCGAAACTTGCGGAACTGGATTTCCGCCTGAGCCACGAATATGCGCTGGCCAACGCACAACTTGAAACCAGCGGCCAGCAAACCACCGACTTGCAGCTTCAGTACGATTCGGCGGTGCGCGACATTACCGACGCGGAAGACAAAGTGCGCCTGCAACTGCAAACCGCACGGCTGGTGGCGGACGCTGCCGCGCGGATTCGCTTCGAGAACATCGACAAAGACAATTTCCTGCTGATCCTCGCACCGGTTTCAGGTGTCATCACCGACGTCACGTCGACACAACGCGGTGACAAGATTCAGGCGAACGCGCCGCTCGGCGGTATCGCACCGAAAGATGCGCGGCCTGTGCTGAAAATCGAAATCGCCGAACACGACCGTGCTTTTCTGCACGAAGGCCTGCCGGTCAAGCTGAAGTTCAACGCGTTTCCGTATCAGCGCTATGGACTGATCAGCGGCACGCTTGCCTATATCTCGCCCGCCACCAAGCCGTCGTTAGCGGACAAGCAGCCGGTCTACGAAGGCCGCGTCACGCTCGACAAGAACTACTACCAGATTGCCGACACGCGTTATCCATTGCGCTATGGCATGACGGCAAGCGCGGAGATCGTGGTGCGCGAGCGGCGCCTGATCGATCTGGGTCTTGATCCGTTCAGAGAGGTGGCGGGATGACCGCGCGGATAACACGCCAATTAAAGGAGCCGATGAGATGAGCGCGATTGTGCGAATCGATGACGAAGTCGTGGACGTGGCCGAGTTCATTCGTCTTCTGAAATTGACCGGCCAGTTCGAGAGCCTGATCGAGCAGATCGTGCGCGACAAGCTCACGGTGCACGCGGCGAAGAAGCAGGGCATTGCCGTTAGCGCCGACGATATCCAGGAGCGCGCCGATCAGTTCCGCCGCGTGCGTGGCCTGCATCGGGCGACGGATATGAACCAGTATCTCGACGCGCTTCACGTCAGTCTCGACGAATTCGAGGCCTTCATCACCGACGGGCTGTATCAGGAGAAGATGCTCGACGAGATCGGTAACGACGCGGCGATCAAGGACTACTTCGCGCTGAATTCGCCGAAGTTCGACGCGATCGAGGTGAGCCACATCGTGCTCGACAGCGAGGGCAAGGCAAAGGAAATGATCTCGTACCTGCACGACGACCCCGATAGCTTCGCCGACATGGCGCGCGAGCATTCGATCGCGGATACGCGTGAGGCGGGCGGCGTGATCGGCAAGGTGCTGCGCGGTTCGCTGAAGCCCGACATTGAAGCGAAGATTTTCAATGCGGCGGTGGGCGACCTGCTGGGGCCGTTTCCGTCGGCGGACCGCTCGTGTTTTGAGATCTTCGCCGTGACGGCCAAGTATCCGGCCACACTCGACGCGGATGTTGCGTCCGAAATCAGGCGGCTGCTGCGCGAGAGCTGGCTGATCGCGCGCGCTCAAGAACATGTGATCGAAGCGCGATAGCCGAATAGCGACACACGCCACATTAAAACCACGCAACGATACGCTGAATCGAGGTCCGCAAGCCCATGGACGCCCCCCAGACCGCGCCTTCCGCAGCCGAGTTTCTAGCCTCGGTGGAAATTCTGTCGCCGTTCTCGCGCGATGAGATCGAGCGCCTCGCGGAAGATGCGCAAGCGCGTTTCTATTCGTTCGGAGAAACGGTCTGCTCGGCAGGCGAAACGGCGGACGGCCTCTACGTGATTCGCTCGGGTTCCGTGCGGATCTTCAGGGAGGAGCACGGCAAGGAAACCAGCATGGGCGTGCGCAAAGCGGGCGAGATATTCGCCGACATCGCGATGTTGCGCACCTATGTGCACGAAGCGTCGGTGCGGGCGTCGGCGAAAACCGAGCTGCTGTTCATCCCGCGCACCACGATCGAGCCGGTGATAACTGGCAATCAGGCCGCGTTGGCGTTTGTCGCCAGCTACGTGGCGATCAATTCGGCGGGCGGCTTCGTCGCGCAACTATTCGATTTGCGCGGCAAATTGAACAAGGCCGAACTCGAAGAGTATGTACGCAGCGTCGGCGTAAAACGCGTGGCGGCGGGCAAGGAAATTCTCAAGCAGGACGGACGCGAGGACCGGCGCCTTTACGTGGTGCGCCAGGGCGAAGTGCGTATCGTGCGCCACGAGGAGGGCCACGACTATACGCTCGCCACGCTGGGTGAAGGCGAGATATTCGGCGAGAAAGCCTGCTTGATGCGCCAGGAGCAAATGGCGTCGGCCGTGGCGGCGACCGATACGCGGCTGCTGGTGATTCCGGAGCGAACGGTCCACTTCATTCTGGAGCGCAATCCCAAGCTGCGTGAAGTGCTCGACGAGCGGATTCGTTATGGCGACCGCGAGTTGCAGCGGCAAAAGCGGCTTGAACAGCGGCGCAAGTTGCCGCTGATGCTCGACTTGCAGAGCCAACCGGGGTTGGGCGAGAAAGTCATCAAACGCTTCGCGCTGGTCGAACAGGCGGAGGAGATGGATTGCGGCGCGGCGTGCCTCGCGATGGTGTGCCGCCACTACGGCATTCCGATGACGCTCGGCAAATTGCGCGAGCTTGCTAATGTGACGACCCAGGGCGCTACGCTCGACAGCCTCGCGCGTGCGGGCGAATCGCTCGGATTCACGGCGCGCGGCGTGCAATGCACGTTCGATTCTTTGCGCGGCTTCGATCTGCCGTTCATCGTGCATTGGGAGGGTTACCACTACGTGGTGGTGTACGGACTCTCCAAAGATTATGTGTGGGTGGCGGACCCGGCAGTCGGTTTCAAGAAAATGACCGTCGAGGATTTCGAGCGCGGCTGGAGCGGCACGTGTCTGTTGTTCGCGGGCGGCCCGCATCTGCTGCAAATGTCCGCGGCCCGTTCGCCGTGGATACGCTTTGTCGGCTACCTCAAGCCGTACAAAAAAATTCTCGGCTACCTGTGTCTCGCCACTTTCGTGATTCAGGTGTTGGGCGTGATTCCTCCGCTGATTATTCAGAACATACTCGACGGCGTGATCGTGCATCAGAACGTCAGCCTGCTGCACTTGCTGATAGGCGGCCTGATTATCGCCAACGTCTTTTCGCAACTGATGTCGTCGATACGCGCGTATCTGGCGAATTTTATGGTGCGGAACATGGACTTCGCGATGATGTCGCAGTTCTTCAAGCACACCATGTCGCTGCCGTTCTCGTTTTTCGCCAAGCGCAAGACCGGCGATATTTTCGCGCGCTTCCAGGAGAACCAGACTATCCGCGCGTTCCTCACCGAGTCCACGGTCACTACCGCGCTGAACCTGCTGATGGTGTTCATCTATTTCACGATCATGTTCGTCTACAACGTGAAGATGACGCTGGTGCTGATTGCGTTCGTCATACCGATCATGGCGCTTACCGCGCTCGCTACGCCAAAGATAAAAAGCTATGCGCGCGAGGTGTTCGCGGCATCGACCGAATCGAAGTCGTTTCTGATGGAGGCGCTCGCCGGCGTGGAGACCGTCAAGGGCATGGGTATCGAGCGGCCAGTGCGTCTGCGCTGGGAGAAGAAATACGCGAAAGCACTCGAGGTGCAGTATCGCGCGCATGCGTTCAACATTCTCGTGGGGCTTGGCAGCCAGTTGCTGAATGCCGCGACGACGATTGCCATTCTCTGGGTTGGCGCGACTCTCGTGCTCGCGCGTGAAATGACAATTGGCCAACTGATCGCGTTTAACGCGTTCATGGGGAGCGTATTGGGTCCGCTGATGGGACTGGTCGGTTTGTGGAGCATGGTGAACGATGCGGGTGTGGCGATGGAGCGCCTCGGCGACGTGCTCGACATTGAGCCTGAGCAGAAGCCGCAGGATTTACCCTCGCGTGTGATGCTGCCCGAGCTTCAAGGGGAAATCAGCCTTAGCGGTGTGTATTTCCGTTACGGTGAAAACGACTCGGCCTACGTGCTCGAAAACATCAGTTTCGACATCAGGCCCGGAGAGCTCGTGGCGATTGTCGGGCGCAGCGGGTCGGGCAAGACGACGCTCGCCAAGTTGCTGGTGGGTTTCTACACGCCGACCGATGGCAAGATGACCATCGACGGCTACGACCTCGGCGTGGTCGATAAAGCCTATTACCGCGCCCAGATCGGCTACGTGATGCAGAGCAACCTGTTGTTCTCCGGCACGATCGCTGAGAACATTGCGAGTGGCGACGATGCGCCCGAGCGGCGCCGCATCGAGGAAGTCGCGAAGATGGCCGACGCACACGCATTCATCAGCAAGATGCCGCTCGGCTACGAGCAGATTGTCGGCGAGCGGGGTATCGGGCTTTCGGGCGGCCAGATCCAGCGGCTGTGCATTGCGCGGGCGCTATATCACGATCCGCGCCTGCTCGTCTTCGACGAAGCGACCTCGGCGCTGGATTCGCAGTCGGAAAGCAATATCCTCGGCAATATGCACGACATTCTGAAGGGCCGCACCGCGGTGATCATCGCGCATCGGCTCAGCACGATCATGCGTGCCGACAAGATTCTCGTGCTGTATGAAGGGGCGATCGTCGAACAGGGCCGCCACGATGAACTGATCCAGCGCGGCGGCATGTATTACCAACTGGTTCAGAAACAGTTGAGCGCGTGATCATGAAGATACTCGACCAGATTGAAGAGGCCAGCCCCGCGATTTCCTACGCGGGCCTGATCGAGCGGATCGAGATTTTGCGCTCGACGCTGCGCTGGTCGTCGCGGCTGGAGCGCGCGGATATCGACAAACTATTGAGGCAAGCCACGTCGTTACGCGACGAGGTGATGCAGCTCTCGCACAAGGAGCGCTTCGTGCAGGCGGCCGTGGCCGCGGAGCCGCAAGAGCGCGTGGAGCAATCGCGCGGCGCGCGCAGAAAGGCGCTGCTCGAGCGCAGCTTCATTTTCGAGGGGACGTTCGGCGACAATCCGCGCCTGCTCGAGTCGCTCGAAATCGCCGAGAAGGCGGCGCCGACCGACTTGCCGGTTCTGATCGACGGCGAAAGCGGTACCGGCAAGGAATTGATGGCGAAAGTGATTCACGCCAACGGCTCGCGCTCGGACAAGCCGTTCATTTCCGTGAACTGCGGCGCGATTCCGGACAACCTGCTGGAGTCGGAGTTGTTCGGGCATCGCAAAGGGGCGTTTACCGGAGCGTCGAACGACCGCAAAGGTAAATTCGAAAGCGCGCACACAGGAACTATCTTTCTCGACGAAATCGGCGAGTTGCCGCTCGCCGGTCAGGTAAAGCTCCTGCGCGTGCTGGAAGCGCATGAGATTCAGCGCGTGGGCTCCGATGAAACGATCGCGGTGGATACGCGCATCGTTGCCGCCACCAATCGCAATCTGCGCAAACTCAGCGAAGAGGGGACGTTCCGCGAAGACCTGTTTTACCGGCTTAGCGTGATTCACGTCACGCTGCCGCCGTTACGCGAGCGTCGCGATGAGATACCGCTGCTGATCGCATGGTTTGGCGACGAAGCCGCCGGCACGCTCAAGCGCCGGCCCGTGCGGATGACACCGCGTCTGCGCGACTTTCTGCTGAACTACGCGTATCCCGGCAATATCCGCGAGTTGCGCAACGTGATGTATCGCCTCTCGTGTCTGGCCGGCGAGATGGCCGATGTCGATCACCTGCCGCTCGATATGCGGCCGGCGGCGCCCGGTTCAGCGGCCGCGGCGAATGCCGCGAGCGCGACAGGCGTGGAGCCGATCAGCGTGGCGAATCTGATGTCGCTGAGCGATGCCAAGCGCGCCGCGAGCGACGACGCGGAGAAAGCGTTCCTCGAACGCGGCCTTCGAGAGGTGAGCGGCACGGTCGCGGAACTGGCGCGCCGTATCGACATGAACCGCTCGCATCTGCAAATGCTGCTGAAGAAGCACGGGTTGCATTCGAAGGACTTTCGCAACCGGGCTGCGTCGTCCGCGACGAGGAACGGCGCCGACGAGAGCGATGAAGACGACGGCGACGCGTAAGGCCGCGGTAGTCTCACCGTCAGCCGCCTCAGGGGGCAGGATTCAACAGGGTTTTGTCTGACGCATAAGGGTCTTCCGCCCGCACCACGACAGCGGTGATGTTGTCGCGGCCGCCGTGCGTGAGCGCCAGTTCGACCAGTTCTTCAGATGCGTTCTCGCGCGTTGCCTGGGTCAGCACCGCAAGCATTTCCTCTTCGCTGACCTCGTTGCTCAGGCCGTCGCTGCACAGCAGGAAGATGTCGCCGTCCGCGACTTCGATCGCATCGTCGTCGAGTTCAAGCACGTCGGTTGCGCCCACGGCGCGCGTGATCATGTGCTGCGCGGGATGATGCCGCGCCTCTTCCTCCGTAATGACGCCGAGCGACTTGAGTGCTTCCACCTTGCTGTGATCGCGCGTGAGTTGCCGCAGGCGCCCTTCGCGCAGCAGGTACAGGCGGCTGTCGCCCGCCCATACATAGCCGCAGAAGCGGTCGCAGGCGAGCAGCACGACGACCGTGCTGCCGATGCGCTGCACCTGGCGGCGTGCCGCTTCGTTCCTGAGCTGACGGTTGGCGGATTGCAAGCGGGCGTGCGCGTCGGCGATAAAGGCTTTCATGCTGAGCGGCGGCGCGAGACGGCCAAGCTCTTCGATCACCAGACGGCTCGCCAGATCGCCGACCGCATGCCCGCCCATGCCGTCGGCGACGGCCCAGCGTCCGAGTCCGGACTGGTCGAGGCAGGCATCTTCGTTGATTTCGCGGACACGTCCGGCGTCGGAACGCGCGGACGACGTCCAGCGAAATTGGCTCGCACAGTTCACGACATTCACACCATATCGTTTCGGCTGCGTGCGTCGGGAGAAACGTTGATGTTCGAGTTCGAGCCGGTATTGCGGACATCGACCGACTGGAACGTGTTGATCATCTGGTTAGCATAGAAGTTGTTGGTGACATCGTACAGGTTGACGACGGGGCCAATGCTTGGCGTTTGGGGCACGTAGGGCTGAATCCACCCATACACCCAAGGTGCGCCGCCGCCGCCGCGGATTGCCGTCATCGCCTTACGGTCGAGCGCGAGGTTCAGCGAGAGATCGTTCACTGTGATGGAAGCCATGTCGTTCTCCGGTTGGCCGCGTGTATCACGCACGCGCTGACGCGCGGTGAAAAAGGATTTGAACGAGATGGTGCAAGTGCTATGCCAATGGGCGGCCCGCTCGCGCGTTTTATCGCAACGGGTTGATGGGTGGGCGATTACACGTGCTTGCACAAGCAACGTATAAGTAAACGCGCTTGCATGGGTCGGTTTGCAGCCAACAAGCTCGAATCTGAACCGGTGCACGACCCAACACATTCAAGCGACTCCCTGCCGTTTTCCTGGCGACCCGCACCCCTTGCCGGGCGGTCGCAAATGAGCGCCGTGTGCCAACACTTCGCCGTGAATTCTGTCGGCTGACGGCGCACACCTGTGCGATTGAAAATCCCCTGTTTTACCGCGAAGCCTTATAAACAAAGGCTTTAGCGCGCATGGCCCGGATGATGCAAAAGACCTCGCAACAGTGTTGGAAATCGAAACGAGGCCAGCCATGAACACCCCCCTTCTTCAGACGAGCAGCGAAAGCCGCGAAATCCGCAGCGGCGCAGCGTCCACCATCGACTTGCCGATCGGTGCGCATCTGGTCACGCAACGGAACGGTTACGAACATCACGGCATTTATGTCGGCAATGGCCGCGTGGTTCATTACTCCGGTTTTGCGAGTTCGGCCCATCGCGGCCCGGTCGAAGAAGTGGAACTGGAACGCTTTGCCGCCGGCCATCCGCTGTCGATTCGCACGGAGCCGTCCGCCCGCTACGTCGGCGACGAAGCCGTGCTCCGCGCGCGCTCACGTCTCGGCGAAAACCACTATCGCCTGCTGACGAACAATTGCGAGCACTTCTGCGCATGGTGCCTGCTCGGCAAGAGCCGCAGCGAACAGGTGCACTGCTGCCTGCGTCATCCGCGTACCGGCGTGCATGCGCTGGTGTGCCTCGTGAAGGCTTTTGTCGAAAGTAACGCGAAGGGTGCTCGCGCTCACGCATACGCGCAGTTGGCGTGAGCGAACGAGACCGGATTCAACGATTCATCCGCTCGCGGATTCCAGGAGAACATCATGATTGCCGCAGAAAAGACCTTGCACTGGGCCGTCGACAA
The DNA here is from genome assembly GCA_036383775.1 of Paraburkholderia sp. GTDB lineage: Bacteria > Pseudomonadota > Gammaproteobacteria > Burkholderiales > Burkholderiaceae > Paraburkholderia. Next base: position 19,966 of record DASVNP010000146.1, read on the forward strand.
GTGGCTCGCCCCGACCCCGTCGATGCCCGCGCGTGTCGTGCGGTTTTGCCACCGCGCTTCGCAGCAACGCTATGTTTGCGTGGAAGCGTTGCGTCCGGGCGGCCTGCTTTCGATTTTCTTCTTCCGCCATGACGACGGCTCGTGGAACGTGTTTCCGCAGCAAGCGGAGCGGCCTGCGATGAACGGCCACCGCCGCGCGGCACTCGGCTAGCCGTGTGCATTCGCTTCCTTCACGATCCACTGATTGAATAGCACCATTGCCGGCGTCATCGGTTTGCCCTTCAGCCATGTCAGCCAGTAACTGCCGGCGTGAACCTCCACCTCGAAAGGGCGCACCAGCCGGCCCGTGTTGATCTCGTGATCGAACATCAGCGCGGGCGCGAGCGCGATGCCCGCACCCTGCATCGCCGCCTCGACCATCAGCCGCGACGAATCGAAAACCGGTCCGCGAATCGGCCGCGGCGGGATGCCGGCGGCGTTGAACCAGCTCATCCAGTCATCGGCGCGATAGGAGCGCAGCAAGGTTTCATTGGCGAGATCTTCCGGCTTCGACAGGCGCGCGGCGATCTCCGGCGTGCACAACAGCGCAAGCGGCGCATCGAGTAGCCGCGCCGCGAGCGACCCAGGCCATGTGCCGTCGCCGAAGCGGATCGCGAAGTCGAGCCCCTCGGTGGCGAGGTCCACCAGATTGTTGTTCGTCAGCAGCCGCAGTTCGACAAACGGATGCGCTTCGCGAAACGACTTGAGCCGCGGCATCAGCCAGCCCACTGCGAAAGTACCCACTACGCCGACCGTCAGCACCTCGTGAAAGTGGCCGCCCTCGAATTGCTTGAGTACGGCTTCGATGCGATCGAACGCATCGGTCAGCACCGGGCGCAGCGCAAGCCCCTCCTCGGTCATGGCGAGGCCGCGCGGCAGGCGCTTGAAGAGCGCTGTGCCCAACCGTTCCTCCAACGTTCGGACCTGCTGACTGACCGCGGCCTGGGTGACGTTCAGTTCGAGCGCTGCGCGCGTGAAGCTCAAATGCCGGGCAGACGATTCGAAGGCACGCAGCGCGTTCAGCGGAAGATACGGTCGCATGGCGAAGGCATAAGATTTTCTTGTGAGCAGGCTAACTTATCACCGTTTGCGCCGCGTGACATAAAGCGAAGTATGCGACACTAGGGCCACACCGAAAAAAGGGCCACTGCACGGGTACAGACGGACCGGCCTCGATTGATGCGGTGAGAAGTTGACTCTCCATGGAAATGCTCGACACCTTTTGCCGACGTTCGTCCAGGTAAGCCGTCGGCTTGTTCAACTACGCATCATCTGCCGGGATTCGGAGTCCGCTATGTCTTTCTACGTTCTGGCGTTGCTGATTGGCGTCGTGGCCGGCCTTCGCGCGTTGACCGCGCCCGCTGCCGTCAGTTGGGCGGCGCACCTGGGCTGGCTGCCGCTGCAAGACACCCCGCTGGCATTTCTGGGCTTTACCGCCACGCCGTATATTTTCACTGTGCTCGCCCTTGTCGAACTCATCACCGACCAGCTGCCGAAAACCCCCAGCCGTACCGTGCCGATGCAATTCGGCGCGCGTCTCGTGCTCGGCGGGCTGAGTGGCGCGGCGATCGGCGCGGCGCACGGCAGCTTGGGCGGTGGTCTGATCGCGGGATTGATCGGCGCCGTGATCGGCACGCTGGGCGGCGCGAAAGCGCGAGGCGCATTGGCGCGTGCGTTCGGACGTGACCTGCCGGCGGCGTTGATCGAAGATGTGATCGCGATCGCCGGCGCGGTATGGATCGTGACGGCGTTGCGTTGAGGGGATTCAACGATTGAATCGGCGAAACGCGGGGGCGTCTCGCTGATTCGATTCGACGGTCTATCGGGCCCGCGCGACACACGGGTTGGGTAGGCGCTTACGTCGCCGCCCGGACAGCGGTCGCAGCGGTCGCTGCGGTAGCCGTGGTCGCGGCGGGAATCAGCTTGCCGCGCACCGCCAGGCCCAGCGTCTTCACCACCAGAATCGCGATGATCACATTCGACGCGATGAACAGAGCCGGTGCGGCCCATTCAACCGGCCCCGTTGCGCCGCGTTCGACCATGCGCAGCACCATCGTCGGCAGAGCGGCCACACCGAAACTGAAGGCCCAGTAGCCCGGCACGAAAGCTTGCCGGCTAATCCACGGCAGCAAACGCAGCATCAGCAATGCCTGGTACAACCCATAGCCGAGCAGGATCAGCGCGAACATGTCGGGCGTGCCGCTCGTCAGGCTCATGTAGGTCACACCACCCACCACCGGCGGCGCGAGCTGCACGCCAAGGGTCGGGCGCAACGCTTCGGGCAGCGCTTCATGCACGGCGGCGCGATGCAGGATCAGCGATTCGATCGAAAGCCACAACAACAGGCCCGCGCCGAAAAACAGCCCGCCCAGTTGATGAAAACCGAAGGCGGCGGCAGCTGTGCCGGCGACAAAGCTCGGCGCTACCGTCGGCAGATAGATGGCCGGCGTGATGAGTTCAGGCGGGCGCCCGCCTTGCCAGAACCGTCCCTGCAAATACACGCCGAGCGCCAGTTGCACCACCACGGCTACGCTGAAGAGGGCGAGTGCGAGGTGATACGCATAGGGCTGCAGGAGTTGTGCGGCCAGCAGGCTGGAAACGGGCCCGAGCGCCACAAACGACGATTGCACCGGATGCTGCAGTTCCGAGCGGGCGTCGGCGGCACGCGTTAGCCACTTTTGTCCGTATGCCACCAGAATCACGAGCCACACGGCCAGCGCGGCGACCGTCATAACTGATCCCACGACGGCAGGCAGGTGCCAGACCCTGATCGCCACGCGCCACAAGTTGGCGAACGCCAGCGCGCCCACCGCGATTCCGAAGAAACTTGCTGGAATCGTGCCACGAATATTGTTCATCACCGATTCTCCGAGAGTTGCGCCGCGCGCCGATATTCCGGGTCCACGCCATCGATGAGCCACTGTAAAAGGCCGCGGCAAAACGTTGAACGCGGGGGGCGCTCAACAAATCGCGCGATCGTCTCAACGTGCGTCGGTCAGACGTTTTCCCGGTTGCTGCACTGTGGTTTTCGCTCCGGCCCCGGTTATGAAGGGGCTCTACGGCGCCACGTACGCGGCGGGTATGACAGCCCGGCGTCATGGCGTAAAATTTCAGCTTCCCTATGAAGTGACGCAATCCATGCCAACGTCCGCGGAAAAGACCAACTCGAAGGAAGGCGAAGGCGTTGCCGTTATCGATCGTGCTTGCGCGATCCTGTTCGCCTTCGGGCCGGACGATGCCGCGCTCACACTCGCCGAACTCGCGGCGCGCACGGGGCTCTACAAGAGCACGTTGCTGCGCCTCGCGGGCTCGCTGATCCAGCACCGCCTCCTGCTGCGTCTGGACGACGGCCGCTATCAGCTCGGTCCCGCCACATTCATGCTCGGGGCGCTATATCAGCGCAACCTGAACCTCGGCGATATTCTGGTGCCGCTCATGCGCGAACTCGCTGAAAGGAGCGGAGAAAGCGTGTCGTTCTATGTGCGTGACGAAGAGGTGCGCGTGTGCCTGCATCGGGTCGATTCGAAGCATGCGGTGCGTTTCCACGTGCGCGAAGGCGATGTGCTGCCGCTGGAAAGCGGCTCGGGCGGCCAGGCGTTGCTGGCGTTCGGCGGCACGCTGGGTGGGCCGTACGAGAAGATTCGCGAAGATTTCTACTGCGTGTCGATTGGCGAACGTGATCGGGAGACTGCCGGCATCTCCATGCCGGTGTTCGGCGTGCGTCAGAGCCTTCGCGGCGTGCTCACGCTGGCGGGGCCGAGCTCGCGGATCGACCACGCGTTCGTCGAACGCAATCTGGGTGCGCTGTTCGATTGCGCCGCGCGCGCCACTGATGCTTTAGGCGGCGATTCACGCGCCATGCGCCATGCACAGCGGCGCGCGGTCGAAGTTCAAGGCAATTGATTCGCTCAGGACTGGCGGTTCAAGCCAGCGCAAGCGGGTCAAGGCAAATGACGCTCGGGCTTGCCCGTGTACGTGTAGGCCATCTGACGCGGCATGGGTCCCTTGTTGCGCTCCTTGCGTCCGCGCTGCTCCCACGCATGCGACAGAATGCCGACCGCACGCGACAGGCAAAACACGCCGCGCGCCAGTTCCGGCGCAAAACCGAGTTCGGCGTAGATCACGGCTGTGGCACCGTCGATATTCATCGGCACGGGCTTGCTCTTGCGCTGCATGAGCAGCGCTTCAATGCCGCGCGCGATCGTGGCGTACCGTCCGCCGACGCACCCCTGCGCCACGCCTTCGTCCACCAGCGCGAGAAGCCGCGGCGCGCGCGGATCGACCGGATGAAAGCGGTGTCCGAAGCCGGGCAGATATTTGCCGTGTGCTTCGATAAAGGCATCGACGCCTTGTTCCACAGCGTCTTCCAGCGTTGCGCCCGCCTGCATGCGCGCGTCGATCGAGTCGTACAGTTCGACCGCCTGCTGACCGGCGCCGCCGTGCACGTCGTCCAACGCATTGATCGCCGAGGCCATCGCGCCGTTCAGCGGCAGGCCGCAACTGGTTGCCATGCGCGAGATTGCAATCGAGGGGGCATGCGGGCCGTGATCCACCGAGGCCACCAGCGCCGCTTCGAATAAACGCGCCTGCGCCGCGTCCGGCAGCTCGCCGCGCAACATCAGCCAGATCATCTGCGGAAAACTGATGTTGCCGATCAACTCCTGAATCGGAAACCCGCGCACGTTGATCGAGCCCGGGTGGATGTCGATGATCGAGGTGCTCCAGTAATCGGCGGCGAGCTTCGCGGCGTCGAATGCTTGCGTCATGTTCAGATCACTCCTTCGGCGCGCAGCTGGTCGATGTGGGCGTCGTCGTAGCCGAGCGCGGCGAGTTGCGCGCGCGTATCGGCCGACAGAACTGGCGCGGGCGCGCTGGGCGCCGTGTCCGCATCGTGCAGGCGAAAACCCGCGCGGGTCACGCGTTGCCGATCGGTGTTGGCGCCGGCGGCAAATTCGCGGATGAACCCGCGCGATTCCAGATGCGGATGCGCGAGAATTTCCGGCACCGACATCACGCGGCCCGCGGGCACACCCGCTTCGAAAAACTTCGCCTCCCAGTTCGCGGCGCTGTCATGGACCAACGCGGCTTCGATCTCCGCCTTCAACACAGCGCGATTCACTTTGCGCGCGTTGCGTTCGGAAAAGCGCGGATCGTCGAGCAGATCCGCGCGGCCGATCAACTCGCACAAGCTCGCGAACTGTTTGTTCTCGTTGGCGGCGATGTTCAGCGGCCCGTTGCCGGTTTTGAAGGTGCCCGAGGGAGCGGCGGTGAAGTTCTCGTTGCCCATCGGCGTCGGCGTGACACCGGCGTTCAGGAAGTTCGAGACCACCCAGCCCATGGTCGCGAGCGTGGCCTCGAGCATCGAGACGTCGAGCAGGCGCCCGTGCCCTGTGGCGCGCGCATCGAGCAACGCGGCGCAAATGCCGAAGGCGGCGGTCAGGCCGCCCACCGTGTCCGACACCGGATAGCCGACGCGCAATGGCGCGCTCTCGGCATCGCCAGTCACGCTCATGACACCTGAGATGCCCTGAATGATCTGATCGTAGGCAGGGCGTTTCGAAAACTCGCCGTCCATGCCGAAGCCGGAAATCGCGCAGTACACGAGCTTTGGATTGGCCTCGCGCAGCGCCTCGAAATCCAGGCCGAGCCGCGTCATCACACCCGGCCGGAAATTCTCGACCAGCACGTCCGCGGTTTTGACGAGGTCGCGCAAAATCGCTTTGCCGCGCGGGTCTTTCAGGTTGAGCGTGACGGACTGCTTGCCCGCATTCACCGCGACGAACGAGGCGCCCATGTTGCGCATTGACGCGTCCTTGTCGGCGCCGAGGCGCCGTGCAAGGTCACCGCCTTCGGGGTGCTCGATCTTGATCACTTCGGCGCCGAGCAGCGCGAGCTGATACGCGCAAAACGGCCCGGCCAATACATTCGATAAGTCCAGTACCCGGACTCCAGCCAACGGCAGCGACATCTTCAAAGCCTCTTATGCAATGCGGTTTAATGCGCGGTTCAATGCGAAATTTCGTCGAGATTGCGCTGGTTGGTACGGGGTCCGAAGAGACCGATCGCGCCCATCACCATCACCATCGACCCGCTGATCAGCGCGAAAACGCCGCTCACGCCGAAGTTCCGCAGTGCGAACGCGATCATAAAGCCGGAGAACATCGCGGACAGCCGCGACATCGAGTAGACGAAGCCGACGGCGCGCGCCCGCAGACGCGTGGGAAAGAGTTCGGTCTGGTACGCGTGATAGCCGACCGAAAGCAGCGTGCCGCTTAGCGTGATCAGCACGCCGAGAATCATCAGCATGATGGGCGAGGTTTGCATCGCGAACAGACTGCCGAACACCGCGATGCCGAGCGCCGACAGCACGATCAAGGTTTTCCGTTCGATGCGGTCCGCGATCGCCATGCCCAGCAGCGGCCCGAACGGATTCGAAGTCGCGATGACGAACGAGTACAGCAGACTGTGTGTGATCGTCACGCCCTTGGAGACCAGCAGCGTCGGCACCCACGAGGCGAAGCCGTAGAAACCGATCGCCTGGAAGAGATTGAACACCAGCATCGTGATCGCGCGTTTGCGATAGGGCGGCTGCCAGATTTCGCGGAAGGCCGCCTTGGTGGTAGCCGGTTCGACGGTCGGCACCGCGGCGGGCAGCGGCTTGCCGTACTGCGCGGCGACTTTCGCTTCCAGCGCCTGCAGCGCTTGCTCCGCTTCGGCCACGCGTCCCTGTTGCGCGAGCCAGCGCGGGCTCTCCGGCACGCGGCGGCGAATCGCCCACACCACCAGGGCGCCGAGCGCGCCGATGATCACGACCCAGCGCCAACCATCGAGTCCGAACGGGGTGAGCGGCACCAGCAACCACGCGAGAAAAGCGACCGACGGCACGGCGGTGTACTGCACCAGGTGAACGAAGGCGAACGCGCGGCCACGCAGATGTTTCGGCACGAGTTCGCTGACGTAGGTGTCGATGGTCACCAGCTCGACGCCTACGCCGATGCCGGCGATCAAGCGCCACAGATTGATGGCGGGCGCCGTGCTTTGCAACGCCATGATCAGCGTGGCCGCGGAGTACCACAGCAGCGACACGGTAAACACGGTCTTGCGGCCATAGCGGTCGGCCATGCCCGCGAGAAAGAACGTGCCGATGAAGAGCCCGGCGAACGACGCCGCGACGAACGCGCCGAGGCCCGACACGCCGAAGAACGACGCGGTGGTGGTCGAGTAGACGCCACTCTTGACGAGGCCGGGGCCGACGTACGCGGTGAAGAACAGATCGTAGAACTCGAACCAGCCGCCAATCGACAGCAGGAACACCAGCATCCACACCGCGCGCGTCGCGGGCAGACGGTCGATGCGCGCGTTCACGCCGGGTGTGAGCCCTTGCGCGCCGGCGCTCGAATGGGGTGACGCGCCGGGCGCATCGATCGGCTGGCTGGCCATGGAGTCCTCCTTCACGTATCTCTCCAACGCACCGTTCTGTCAGATAGAACGATGTTCTATTTAATGAATGCGCCGAGGTTAGTCGGTGTCGCGGCAGCGAGGAATTCGGGTTTTTACTTAGGGAGAGGGAAGGAGACTGCGGGCGGGAAGCACTTCATCGAATCTGGGGTTTTTGCCACGACGACCGTAAGAGGCCGTGGATCGTGTCGAGACTGGAAGAGGCTGTGCGCCGGTGCCAGGCAACCGGCGTGGGTTCGGACTAAAAATAGCCAGCGCAATCGCCGCGGACCTGCTTGCGGCGATCACGTCATCCGCGATCAACGCGGGGCCGTTACTGCTGGTCCTCAGTCGGTACAAAGACCATGCCGTGTGGGCTGGCCAGATTGGTCACCAGCGGTAGCAATGCGCCGCTATGCAGATCAAGTTGACCGACATAACCCGGCACGGCCGGCGTGCTGGTTGTTGCGGCCACACCCGTCGATGCAGAGAACGCTGCATCACGCTGCCAGACGTTGGCACTAATCTTGTACACCGTGTTTGCCTTCGTATCGGACACCAGCAGATAGCCCCGGCGCGCAGTGGCGAATACCGTGTCGTCAACCTGCACGTTGCCGAGCAGCGGCAGGTACTGCACGCGCGGTTCACCACCCGACGAGCGCAACAGAATAAGCTGACCATCGCCCTGATCATCGAGCAATACATCGCCCGACGGCGTCAGCATCATTGAATCCGGATCGGTGAGGTTGAGCGTCGCCACCGTGCCGAACGGAATGTCGCTGGCGTCGAGCGAGCCGCGCATGACCGGAGTCACGTCGACCGTATAGTTGTTTGCGTCGAGGTGCAGCACGCGGACAATCGCGGGCCCCAAATTTTTGCCGCTGGCGTTAAGGGTGGGATTGGACGCGCTGAAGTAAGCCTGGCCGTCCTTGAACACGATGTCGTCATAGCCGCCGCCGTGCAGCGTCTTGGCGAACGAATACGGCTTGGATGCCTGGCCGGTTGCCGGATTGATGATGACGAGGTTGGGATTCGCATCCTCGTTCTGCATCGCCCATATTTCACGCGTGTACGGATTGACCTTCAGGCCGTCGTTGTGTCCCGTGACCTGATAGGTCTTCAGGACACTGCCGTCCTGCGAGTATTCAACAATCACGCTCATCGCGCCATTCGTGCCGTCCGGTGCGCCGCTGTTTGCATAGCCGACCCAGACGTGACCATCCAGCACGGCCAGTGAGTCCGGTGCGGTGACCAGCCCGCCGGTGCCCGTCGCGAACACGCTCAGGCTAAATCCCGGCGTGACGAGCGGCTTCGCTGCCGAGGTCTGCGCGTCGGCGGCACCAGCCGCGAAACAGAGTGCGGTGAACACTAATGCGGTGCGGCTGAAGATGCTGCTGATTGCGTAAACAGGTCGAATGCTCGGCATGCTCGTCTCCTGATGCAGGTATGCGGGGGGAAAGGAAGGGCTACCGGCGATGGGGAGCTAACCGGTAACAAAGCGAAAGATATGGAAACATGCGGGCGTGACTGGACGGTGACGACGCATGAGATCACGCCGAACGATATGCATCAGGTGTGTGCATTAATCGTCGCTACGCGCTGCGCACAGGGAACGATTACCGAATCGCTCGACCGTGGCATGGGCCTCGGTATTTTGTTCAGTTATCCATTGTTTCTGCAAAGCCCGATCAACCACGCATAAACCGCATCGACCGCGGCGGAGCGCGCCGGCTGCGCCGAGCGCATCAACCACAGCGGTGCAAGCGCGAATCCCGGCACTTGCTGCAAGACTGCGACGCGCCCACTCGTTAGCGCATCGCCCGCAGTGAGTCGCGACAGCATCGCAATCCCTGCTTCCTGCTCGGCCGCCGCTACCAGGAAGCGCGGATCGCTGACCGTCATTGCGCGCCGTGTTCGCAATCCGCCTCGCCTCAAATCAGGCAGCCAGGGCGCCCATTCCGGGCTCTTTTCGTAAACCAGTAATGGCGCTTGCGTCAACACCTCGGGAAACGGCACCGAGCGCAAACGACGCGCGGTCATCGGCCCGCAGATGGCGACTGCCTCTTCATCGAGCAGGGGCTCGCACACCACTTCGGGCGAGTCGATCTTCTTCGACGACACGACAAGATCGACATCGACGCGATCGATCTCGTTGACCTCTTCGCCGGTCACGAGCCAGATCTCGATGTTCGGCAACGCCTTCGAAAACGCTCGCATGCGCGGCATCAGCCAACCCGATGCGAACTGCGGCGCGCACACGAGGATGACCGATTCGGGATTGCCATACGGTTCGATGCGATCGCGTCCATCCGCGAGTGTGGCGAGCGCGGTATTGACGGTCTGCGCATACAGCGCGCCGGCAGCAGTCAGTGCGACGCCGCGCCCGATTCGCCGAAACAACGGCTGCCCGGTCCATTCCTCGAGTTGCTGGATCTGATGGCTGATGGCCGATTGCGTCAGCGCGAGTTCTTGCGCCGCGCGCGTGAAGCTGCCGAGCCGTGCGGCGGCGTCGAAGGCGAGCAAGGCCTGCAATGGAGGAAGTCTGCGCATGGGATAGCAACCGGGAGATATTAATAATATCGATACTTCCAGCAAGATTCTTTGCTTTTCGCCAGAATTTTTACCCGTAATGATACAGCCAATCGCCACCCACACTCGCTCTGCCGTTCAGGCAGATATGAGAGAAATTTGTGTGATGGCGTCTGTAAAAACTGTCTGGATCGACCTGTATGACCCTGAATCTTTCGGCATCCCACCTCACATCAACCGCCGCGGCGGGCATCGACGGGCAACCCTCGCCGCCGACTTACGCCGGCGTGCTGTCCTTCATGCGCCGGCCGTACACGCGTAATCTCACCGGCGTCGACGTCGCCGTATCCGGCATGCCACTCGACCTCGCCACGACGTTCCGACCCGGCACGCGATTCGGCCCGGCAGGCATGCGTGCCGCCTCGGTGCTGTTGTCCGAGCTCGGTGCGTATCCGTGGGGTATCGACCCGTTCGATCATCTGAACGTGGTCGACTATGGCGACTGCTGGTTCGACGCTCACAATCCGCTTGGCATTCGCGACGCGATCATCGAACACGCGCGCGGCATCCTGGCAGCCGGTACGAGCATGCTGACGCTGGGCGGCGACCACTACATCACCTACCCGCTGCTCATTGCGCACGCGGAAAAGCACGGCAAGCCGCTGAGCCTGATCCACTTCGACGCGCACAGCGACACGTGGCCGGACGACAACCCCGACTCGCTGAATCACGGCACGATGTTCTACAAGGCGATTCGCGAGGGGCTCATCGATCCCGCACATTCGGTGCAAATCGGCATTCGCACATGGAACCAGGACTTCATGGGCGTGCGCGTTCTGGACGCGCCGTGGGTGCATCGCAACGGCACGCAGGCGACCGTCGACGAAGTGCTGGCCATTGTGGGCGATGCGCCGACCTACCTGACATTCGACATCGACTGCCTCGACCCGGCCTTCGCGCCCGGCACCGGCACACCGGTAGCAGGCGGCCTTAGTTCGGCGCAGGCGCTGGAAATTGTGCGCGCGTTGGGCCCCGTCAACCTGGTGGGCGCGGACGTGGTGGAAGTGTCGCCGCCTTACGACCACAGCGACGTGACCGCACTCGCCGCCACCCATATTGCCGTCGACATGCTGTGCCTGATGCGCAATCAGAAGTTGCAACGCCTTCAGCGTCTGTAAGCCCGCCAAAGGCTTTATCGAAACCTTTCTGGATGACTATCATGTCCCAACCCATCATGAAGCCGATGCTGGCAGCGCTGCTGCTGTGTGCGTTCGGTGCAAGCGCGCATGCCGATGAAAAGCTGCTCAATCTGTACAACTGGGCTGACTACATTGCGAAAGACACGGTGCCGAATTTTGAAAAGGAATCCGGAATTAAAGTTCGATACGATGTCTATGACGGCGACGAAACCTTGCAGGCAAAACTGCTGACAGGTTCAACCGGCTACGACGTCGTGGTGCCAACCTCGAACTTTCTCGCCAAACAGATCGAAGCGGGCATCTATCAGAAACTCGACAAATCGAAACTGCCGAATCTGGTGAATCTGGACCGTAATCTGCTGAAGCTCGTTGCCGATGCGGACCCCGGTAATCAGTACGCGGTACCTTGGGCGTGGGGCACCACAGGACTCGGCTACAACGTCACACGCGTCAAGAAGATGCTCGGCAACGATGCACCGCTCGATAACTGGGACATCCTCTTCAAGCCCGAATATCTGAGCAAGCTGAAGAGTTGCGGGGTGTCCATACTCGACGCGCCGTCCGACGTGTTCGCGGTTACCTTGCATTACCTCGGGCGAGACCCGAACAGCGAGAATCCGGCCGACTACCAGGCCGCGTATGAAGCGCTAAAAAAGATTCGCCCCTACATCACGCAATTCAACGCGACCACCTACATCAACGATCTCGCCGGCGATGACGTCTGCGTTGCGCTGAGCTGGTCGGGCGATGTGTCGATGGCGAGCCACCGCGCGCGGGAGGCCGGCAAGACCTACGAGGTCAAATACTTCATTCCGCAAGGCGGCGCCCCGGTGTGGTTCGACATGATGGCGATCCCGAAAGACGCGCCGCACCCGCAAGCCGCGCTCGACTGGATCAACTATATCGAGCGCCCTGAGGTGCATGCGGCCATCACCAACGAGGTGTTCTATCCGAATGCCGACGCTGCCGCACGCAAGTTCGTGCGCCCTGAGATTCTCAATGATCCGACCGTGTATCCGCCTGAGTCGGTGTTGAAGACGCTGTTCCTGCTCAAGCCACTGCCGGCCACGATCAAGCGGCTGGAAGGCAGGCTGTGGGCGCAGTTGAAGTCGGGGGGATAGACAGTGCGACTACCAGGTGGCCGCGCTGGCCACCTGGCGACGCGCTCTCCGGGTGCCTGTATGGCGTCTCGTCTAGTTGAACGAGATTCTGATTTAATCCAGCAACACCAGCGCATCGGCGAGCGACAGCACCGTCGTCCGCGAATCGAACGCCGTTGAAAAAAGATGATCGTGCACGACCTGATCCGGGTCGTAGCAGCAATCCTTGACCGTGAATAACCGGAAGTCCGCATCGCTCGCATACGCGACCGACGACAGCACCACACCGGTCGACGCAATGCCCACCATGACCAGCGTATTGATACCCTGCGCCGAAAGCCGCGCCTGCAGGTCGGTACCAAAGAACACGCTCGCGCGATGCGCGATGATGAGCGGTTCCGTGGGCTGCTTACCGAGTTCCGGCGAGATCTGGTCGTCAACGAAAAGCCCGAGTTGCTTGATTCCCTGCCCGTTCCTGTTCAACGGACTGACTTCCGGATAGCCTGGGCGAAAGTGGATCTTGGCGAAAACGACGCTCACGCCTTTGGCTCGCGCTGCGTCACACAGCTTGCGCGTATTGGAGAGCAAAGTGGGCGCAACGGATGGAAACAACGCCAGGATGTCGGTTTGATAATGCATGACCACCAGCGCGGTTTGCGCTGGGACAATTGCAGGCGTCTGCATGGTCACGCTGTGCGCATCAGCGGTGCTTTTCGTGTCCAGTTGATGATCGGCTGAATCTGCGGTGCTACGTTCGGCGGATGGCGACATAGAGCTACGCGATAAAGGAGGGTGATCGACTCTATCACGACCGTCCTGAAGCATGAGTGCAATGGCCTTCGCAATTCGCATGCCCCGGCTGGCTGCGCCTTTCCGTCGACCCCAAGGCACGCTACTATCTGACCCTTCAGGCATCAGGCGCTGTTGGCCACGCAGCCATGCCGGTGCCGTACAGGTTCGTCAGTGTGACTATTCGGGGGAGCAATACGTGCTGGAAATCATAAACCGTCCTTTCGTTTTATTCGTGGTTTCGTTCGTGCTGATGTTTGTCGCTGCCTGGGTTGGCAGTTCGGTGCTGCGAGCTCGCGCGGAACTGGACGAGGATGGACGCGACGACTTCAAGACGGTGCAATCGGCCACGTTAACGCTGCTCGCGCTGGTCATTGGGTTCAGCCTGTCAATGGCGGTTGGCCGCTACGATCAGCGCAAAAATCTCGAAGAGGAGGAAGCCAACGCCATCGGGACTGAGTATATTCGGGCCAATCTTCTGCAGGACAGTGTCGCTGCCGGGATTCGCTCGAAACTCGCTCAATACACTGAATTGCGCATTGAGTTCTATCAGACACGCGACCATCAGCGCGTTGAGCAGATCAACGCTGCCACCGGCAGTCTGCAAGACAAGTTGTGGAGCGCGGTGAAGGACGGCGCGAAGGCGCAGCCCAACCCCGTTACCGCGCTTGCGGTTGCGGGCATGAATGACATCATCAATTCGCAGGGCTATACCCAGGCGGCATGGTGGAATCGCATCCCCCATGCCGCGTGGCTATTGATGATCGTGATCGGCGTGTTCAGCAACTTGCTGGTAGGTTATGGCGTGAAAAATGCCCGCGCAAAAAACCGCTTTCTGCTAGTTATGCCGTTGACGGTGGCGTTGTCGTTCATGCTGATTGCGGACATAGATAGTCCGCGCAGCGGCATTATCCGCGTGGTTCCGCAGAACCTGATCAGCACGGCGCAATCGCTGCACACTCCGTAATCCACTCAGGACGCATAATCCGGTATCTCGAACGGTCGCGAGCCGCAGCGCAACTGAAGCGGCCGACGGAATTACGCGATTCACTAAGTGCGTCGGATTGCGCTGTCTGTTAGAGATTCGCATCGTCAATTTCGCGTCATGAATGCGAATAACGATTCAGCATGGTTAATAGTCGTTATCGTATTCTCGCCACCGGCCACTACAGTACGCACTGCGACCGCCGCGGTTGGCGTAACCTCGGCGGTCGGCCCGAATGCCATCGGTCATGACACGGAGACGCCATGAGCTCGGTAATGGAAAAGGTCAAGGAAGAGTTCAAGAAGGTTCTGCCGCCCACGATCTTCTTTTTCGTCATTCTTCACATCGTCGCGCTGATCCGCGCGCTGATGGTCAGGGAGGCAGGCATCTCGCCCACAGCCACGGCGTCGGTGCTGATCTCGTCGCTCATCCTCGGCAAGTCGGTGCTGATCGCGGACATGCTGCCCTTCATCAACCGCTTTCCAGATAAACCGCTGGTCTGGAATGTCTCGTGGAAGACGCTGATGTACACAGTCGTGGCGCTCATCATCCATTACCTGGAGCGGCTCTACGATTTCTGGAAGGAGGCGGGCGGGTTCGCCGCAGCGAACCACGAACTGCTCACCCATATCAGTTGGCCACGCTTCTGGGCGGTGCAGATTCTGCTCGTCACGTTGATATTCAACTACTGCATAATCGCGGAACTCGCGCGCGCGCTCGGCCGCGGCAAGCTCAAACGGATTTTCTTCGGACCTCTGCCTCCAACGCACAGCTGATCGTCGCATTCGTCGCGATGCATCGCACCGTATCCAGCGGCGTGTGGCTCAAATCAAATCCACACGCCTCTTGCGACTGTGTGCGGACTACAGCGCCGGAATTACGCTCGGCGTTTCCAGGTGGTACTCGACACGCTTGACGCCCGGCACGCCCTCGGCCGCGATGCGGATCGCGCGCCTTTCCTCGTCGGATTCGATCACGCCCCAGAGGTGCGCGACCCCGTCCTTGACGAGCACGCCTTGCTTCGGCAGACCCCAGCGCTGGCCGTGCATTTCCAGCACTATCGCGTCGCGCAGGCTCGCATCGTCGTGCGAAATCGAATCCACGGGCGGAGCGACGCTCGCGAGCGCGCGGATCAGATTGGAACGGCTGACGATGCCGACCACCTTGCCATCTTTCAGTACCGGCACGCGTTTGAGATGCCGGCGCTCCATCAGGTCCGCGATTGAATCGAGCGACATGTCCTCGGGAATTGAAATCACCTGGTCGCACATCACGTCGCCGACGACGTGCCCGTGCTCCTTCACATACCTGGCGGCTTGCTCTCGAGGCGTCGACAGCAGAAATTCAAGCCACCACGGTCGCCTCCCGTGCTCAGTGCCGTTCTCCACGCGATGCAGCAGATCGCCCTGGCTAACGATGCCAACGACCTGCCCGTTCTTATCGACGACCGGCATGCCGCTAATCCGGTTGTCGACGAACAGCTGTGCCGCCTCGTGAATCGTCATGTCCGGTGTGGCGGTGATGACGGACGTAGTCATGATGTCAAGCGCACGCATGGTCGGTCCTCCTGCGAGTTCGTGAATGACGCTCAATAGCCTGCCGGCAGCGATTTGGTGACGCGGACCAGGCTTGTTGTCCCCTTCGGCGCACCACTGACGGGCACTTCGCCGACTTGAGTGCTGGACAGGTTCTGCGCCCAGTACGCTTCTATCTTCCCGACCAGGTCCGGCGGCGGGGTGCCGTAGTTTTCAACGGCTGCCTCTTCCCGGCCTTCATTGAGAGCCCACCGGAAGAACGCTAGCGCACCGGTCGAGCCAGCGTTGTTATCGGCTTTCAGCAAGATGAATACGACGCCAGGAATCGGCCAGGCGCGCTCGCCCGGCGGATCGGTGACGAGCTGGTAGAAATCGCCCGCACGTCCCCAGTCCACTGTTTCCACGGCAGCCTTGAAACTCGCGGCCGATGGCTCGACATACACGCCCGATTTATTCTGAACGCTCGCATAGGCGAGGGGCGCGAGGCCCGTATAGGCCAGTTCGACATAGCCGATCGCGCCGGCGATCCGCTTGACATAGGTGGCGACCAGTTGGCTGTTCGTAGCGCTGAACCCAACGGGCCATTTGACCGTCAGGCCGCTGCCCACCTGTTCGCGCCATTGCGGACTCACGGCGCTCAGATAGTTCGTCCAGTTGAAGGTCGACCCGGACCGGTCACCGCGATGAACCACGACGATTTTCAGATCGGGGAGCGCGAGCCCGGGATTGAGCGCCTTGATGGCCGGGTCGTTCCAGTCGGTGATCTTGCCCAGGTAGATGTCCGCCAGCAGCGCACCCGTCAAGTGAAGCTGTCCTGGCGCTATGCCATCGAGGTGGACAACCGGCACAAGGCCGCCGGCTGCCACCGGGAACTGGATGAGTCCAGATGTGCGCAATTCGTCTGGCTTCAGCGGCATGTCCGAGGCACTAAAATTCACCGCGCCCGCTTTCAACTGATCAATGCCGTTGCCGGAGCCAACGGGATGAAAACTCACCTGCTGATGGGTTTTGCCGTAATAGGAGGCGGCCCACTTCTGCGCCAGGGGATCGAAGAAGCTCGAGCCGGCACCCGTAATACCTCCGACGGCCTGCGCTGTCTGCGCCGCCAACGCATGACTCGCGCCGAGACATGCAGTCGCGATCGCGATACAACGAAACACCTGCCGCAACTCGCGAGCCGTTGCGGCAATGACTGTGGAGATGGGAGCGACAGTGCTTTGCTGGAATCGGGTGTTCATGGCGGCGACCCCCATCGAGATGTTGGGCTACGCCTGCCTACCCCGCCCAATGATCGCGGTATACCGGCAGGTATGACGGCACTTTATGCGCCGGCTGGGTGCGCATGAATAAGGCGCCGTTGCTAAAAGAGGCTAGGGGATTGCCTTATTCTGCGGTCGGGCTCCGCCCTATTGGCTCTCGATCCACTGAATGGCGAAGCGCATCAGCTCTTTGCCGCTACGGATATGCAGCTTTTCTTTGATGTTGGCCTGATGCGCCTCGATGGTCTTCACGCTCCGATTCAGTTTCCCCGCGATTTCGCGCGTGCTGAAGCCGAGTCCGATCAGGTGCAGGACTTCGAATTCCCGCTCCGAAAGGCTCCCGATTGCGCCATCCGCCTTTTTACGAGGGGCGGCAAGGGCTCGCGCCAGCTTTTCGTGCATGGCGGCGCTTAAATAAATATTGCCTGCCAGCACTTCGCGGATGGCGCTTACGACGTGCTCGGTGGCCTCGAGTTTCATCAGATACCCGTTGGCCCCGGACCGTAGTGCGCGTTCGGCAAACAGGCTTTCGTCATGCATGCTGAGGACGAGGATGGCCAGAGCCGGGTAGCGGTGGCGGAGCGTCTTGACAAGATCGAGGCCGGAATCCGATTTCAGGCTGATGTCCACAATCGCCATGTCGGGGCGGCCCATATCGGGCTGGCGATCCATCGCGGCCAGCGCTTCTTCGGCGCTGCCGGCCGCGCTGCAGACGTGCAGGTCCCCTTGCAGATTCAGCAGATGCGCCATCCCGTCCCGGATGATGGGGTGATCGTCCACAATCAGAATTTGAGTCGCCCGCCCCGGGCTAGACGATTTTCCGTGCACGGTCCGGCCCCTCCGGTAGCGGACAGCTGATGGCGACCGTGGTGCCCCCGAAAGCATTGCGGGTCACCGTGCAGGAGCCTCCCAGAAGACCTGCCCGATGACGGAGGTTATGAAGTCCCAGTCCCGAGGCACGCTCCATTTCCTCCTGGCCGACTCCCGCTCCGTCGTCGCTGATTGAAAGCGTCTGCATACCGTCTGCCTGCTCCAGGTCGATCCAGATGCGGTGGCCGTGGCTGTATTTCAGCGCGTTGTTGACGGCTTCCTGTGCCGCACGATAGAGATTGATCTGTATGAGCGGATCCAGCAAGGCCACATCCGGCGCGACCCGCAGCGTGCAATCCACGCCATTGAGCGTGCGCGCCGTTTCCGCCAGCCCCTGCAATGCGCTTACAAGGCCACCCTGTTCCATGGCGACAGGGTCCAGGCCATGGGCAATCCGGCGGGTCATCAAGGACGCCTGCTTGACCAATCCGACAATGGTAGCCGCGTCGGCTGCTGCTGCGTGGCCTTGCGCCTGCAGTTTCTGATTCAAGGCGGCGCAGTACAGGCCCAGGCTGGTCAGCTGTTGCCCGAGCCCGTCATGCAGATCCCGGCCGATGAGTCTTTGCTGCTGATCGCCAATCCGGATCAATTCTCCTTCCAGCAGACGGCGCTGCGCCATCTCTTCCTTGAGATCGTTGTTGGTTTTCTGCAGGTCTTCGGTTCGATCCTTCACGCGTTGTTCCAGTTCGATGTAGGACGCCTGAAGCAGCCAATGCGCGCGCTGTTCCTGTGAACGTGCTGCCACCAGCAGCAGTCCGGTTATTGCCATGACGTTGGCGAAGGTGCACCACCTCACGAGGCTATCCACCGGCGATTCGGCAGCGAAGGGGCCCGTGCCGTGGGTGGTGCCCCAGACGGCCATCGACGAGACCACCAGGGTCGTGATGCTGATGCCCAGATGATCGAAGCGCAGAGCCGCCCAGATAACGAACGGAAAGACCGCCAGGGCCGCAGGATAGTAGCCATGCCCGGCAAGTTGCGGGGCGCCGAAGATGAGGTAGCTCACCCAGAAAGTCGAAATGGTCAGTCCGCACGCCTCTGCGGTCTGCCGCATGGAGCGCACAGGGTTCGAATAGGTGAGGAAGCTGAGCAGGGGCGGGGCCATGACCAGGACCCCCATCATGTCGCCGAGCCACCATTTCAGAAAGGCCGCGCCGTACTCGGCGCGCGGCACGAGGCCCGCTCCATGCAGGGCGGTCATGCCAAATAGCGCGCTAATTGCCGTGCTCAGCACCGCGGCAAGGCCGATGAAGGCCAGCACGTCATGAATCCGGTTGAGGGTGATCCTGAACCGGGCTACGCGCTTCAACAGGAATGCTGCCGTCAACGCGCCGATCATGGAGCCGGTGCCGATCAGCGCGGCCACGCCTGCGGGCACGCCGGCCGACAGGTTGGCGAGGAAGGAGCCAATCGCAATGCCCGGGGCAACTGCAAAGCCCAGAGCGAGCAGCGCAACAAGGGCGATGCCGCTGGAAGGCCACACGAGAGAGATGGCACCGCCCACTACCGCATACGCAAGTCCCAGCCTTGCACCTGCGTAGTACGCCAATGCAACGATTCCCGTGTACAGGAAGAGGCTGGTTCTGGAATTGACCCGAATGGTAACCATCGTTCGCTTCAAATCCTGAAGGACAGGTTCTTGCGGGCGTCAAAACGGTCTTTGAACGGTCGTGGGGCGACTGTCCAGCATAGGCCGCGAATTTTTTGGCGCAAAGTCGGCGGATTCCCCAAACGTTGACCAACGCACATATTAGCGATGAGCGCTTGACCTGAAAGCTCGTCGAATGGCAAGAACGGGGTGTACTGCCGACTTACGCCTCCGGTTAGGCAACGCGCATTCACCGAGGCCGTCAAGATTACGCCCGACGTCGCCAATAGGGCACGGGCAACACGTCTCGGTGCAAGCCATGGGGAGCAGGCTCGCCAGGGCCAGGGTAGAGCCACCGCCGCGCGGTGAAGGCGGTTCGCCGTATACAATTCGGCAGCGCCTGACTTTTACCCGCTTTCGCCCAATACAAAACTGATGCTGTCCATGCCGAATCCGACCCGGGCCTTCCTTCTCGGCCCGCTCCTGAAAGGCGTTTCCCGCTCCTTCTATCTCACCTTGCGCGTGTTGCCCGCCGGGATGCGCGATCCAATCGGCCTCGCGTATCTGCTGGCGCGCGCGGCCGACACGATTGCGGATACCTCGCTGATCTCGCCGGAACAACGGCTTGCTTTGCTGCTGTCGTTGCGCGAGCAGGTCAATGGCGCAGCTAACGACGGTGCGCCGTTGCAGCGCATCGCAGCCGAAGTAGCGGGCCAGCAGATCCAGTCGGATGAAAAAGTCCTGCTCGAATCGCTTGGCCCGGCGCTCGACGTATTGTTGCAACTGAGCGAATCCGATCGCAAGGCCGTGCGCGAGATCGTCTCGACGCTAACCGAAGGCATGGAGTTCGATCTTCGCACCTTCCCGGACGAGCGCTCCGGCCAGATCGCGGCACTGCGCGAATACGGCGATCTCGATCGCTATACGTATCTCGTGGCGGGTTGTGTCGGCGAATTCTGGACGACGATGACCTACGCGCACATGCCAGGCACGCTGAAAGAACGCCCCGAGATCATGGCGCAACGTGGCGTGCGTTTCGGCAAGGCGTTGCAGATGACCAATGTGCTGCGCGATTGCGGCAAGGATTTGCGGATTGGCCGCTGCTATCTTCCGCAGACGCTGCTCGACCGCCACGGACTGAGCGCGCAGGAACTGCTGCTGCCCGCCAACTCCTTGCGTGCGCGGCCGCTGTTGGTCGAGCTTTTGCGCACGACAATGGATCATTTCCGCGCAGCCCTCGACTACACGCTGGCGATTCCCGCATGGTCGGTGCGCTTGCGGCTCGCGTGCCTGTGGCCGATTCTGATCGGTCTGGAGACCTTGCTTCTGCTGGTGGACAACCACGCCTGGCTCGACCCGCAGAAAGTCTCCAAGGTGAAGCGCAACAGGGTCTATCAGATCATCGCTTCATCGCTGCTATTGGTCCCTTCGAATAGACGGGTGCGCAACGCCATCGAACAGCAAATCAGGCAAATCGAAGCGCGGTTTTGAATGTGGCGCCATCCCGCATGACGGACCGCGTGAAAGCTTGAGCCGATTTAATCTGCATCATTGAATCGCTATCAATCGGGAAACCCCTAGGACCGTGTATTCGTCGTTCGCGTTAGTCTCTTCAAAAGAGGAGACGATCCGTGAGACAGGCGTTCAATATTGCCGTGGTGTTGTTGCTCGGCTATCTGATGGCAGATAGGGCATTGATGCGTGCGCAAGCAGGGGAGATCGGAACAATTACGTGCCATCAGGGCGCGGAACTGGTCAAGGCGAACGCGCTGAAAAAAGGCTTTGGCGATATTGGGGCCAGCAGTCAGGGCGAGAATTTTCTGTCGAGCTGTCTCGTCACGGGGCGCGGTCAGGTGGGCGATCTGATCGCTCGCGACTAAGGGGCGGCGATAAATTACATCGAGAAAAAACGCCCGGGCCCTGAGAGCCCAGGCGAAGCCATCGGGAGCCCGATGACGGAGGTAACGAATACACAACTGGCCCGCGATCGGTGAAAGTCGGTCGCGGGCCTGTTCGTTTTAGTCGGTGCGCGCATGTTGGTCGCGCCGGGCGGCTACTACCGCCCGTTACCGTTTGATGATGGCTTAGCGGCCGAAGTAAATCGACTGCGGACCGCTTGTCGTGACCGGACGGCCCGATTGCGATGCGCCGCTCACCACGCCGCCGTAACCACTTTGGACTGCCTGTGAAGTGCCGTTTTCTGCATCGACGCGGGCTTGAGCGGCCTGAATGTTAGCCGGGTAATGCGGGTCGTCAATTCCCGGATGAAATCCTGCCTTCTCCAGTTGAACCAGTTGGGCGCGGACTTGAGCGCGGGTCACGGGCTGGCTGGATTGTGCAAACGAAGCAAGAGGAGCGGCCAGTGCAGCGGCGATAACAACGGCTTGAATGAGCGATTTCATGATTAACTACCTCCAGTTTTGGTCTTTGTGTTGCTACGAGCGTTCTTGTTCGTAGTCAGTGATTACATTGTAGTTTTGCGACCTGGCTGGAGTAATACCCATATCAGGTAAGGTTTGTTGCTAAATTTGAGACAAAGAGGCGGGGGTTGGGGGCGAGGCGAAATCGCATTGATTTCGCACTGTCCCGACGTATTGCGGAAGAATGTCGTGCCGCGATACGGCGAATTGAATTGGTCAAGGAATAGGCCTTAAGCTAAGGATTCCTCACATGGTGAGCGGCGTAACTCTGGTTTCTGACCGCGAAACGACCACTTCGCCTAGTCTCGGCTATGCGGATTTCGTCATTTGCATCATGGAATCGTATCTAGACGCCACCCCTACTAACCAGAAAAAATCCGCCGCTGCGGAGTCAGAATAAAATGCGTTGTGACAGCGCCACAATACAAAGACACGGTGCATAAGCCAAGGAGTAGTACATGAACAGAGGTATCGGCGGCTCGACCGCGGAGAGCGAGCTCGCGCAATTGCACGACATGACGGCCGGCACTGAGCCGATTCAGCCAGACGAGTATCGGGCCCGTATCGCCAATGCACAACGTTTGATGCGCGAGCAGGGTATGGCCGCCCTGTTCGTCGAGTCGAACAGCAACCTGCTGTACTTCACCGGTGTCCCCTGGCGCCGTAGCGAGCGCATGACCGGCGCGATCATTCCAGCGCAGGGTGAAATCGAATATATCGTTCCGGCCTTCGAGCGCGGAACATTCGAAGGCATGCTTCAGATTCCCGGCAGGATGAACCTCTGGCAAGAGCACGAAGCGCCTGCCCTGCTGATCGCGGAAGTGCTGGCGCGCCATGGCGCGAGCGCAGGCGTGCTGGGCTTCGATGAAACGGCGCCTTTCTTCATGTATAGCGGCCTGCGCGCGCACGCTCCGGATCTCGCCATTGTGAGCGCGGCGGGTGTGACGAGCGAGTGCCGGATGCGCAAGTCATCGGCCGAAATCGCGCTCATGCAGCGAGCCAATGACATGACGCTGCGCGTGCACCAGGCCGCGGCACGCATACTCCGGGAGGGCATTACAACGGCGGAGGTGCTGGAGTTTATCGACAAGGCGCACCGCAAGGTTGGCTCACGTCGCGGCTCGACGTTCTGCATCGTGCTGTTCGGGGCGGACACCGCCTTTCCGCACGGAGTGAAGTCGCCTAAGGCGTTGGAGCGTGGCGAAATGGTGCTGATCGATACGGGGTGCGAACTGTATGGCTATCAGTCCGACATCACACGTACCTACGTGTTCGGTGATGCGACCGAGCAGCAGAGGGAAGTGTGGATGCACGAGCAACAGGCGCAACTGCGTGCATTCGAAGCGGCGCAGCTTGGCGCGGCCGCTGAGCAGATTGATGGTGCCGCGCGAGCATACATCGAGAACGCGGGATATCAGGCGAACTATGGTCTGCCGGGGCTTCCACACCGCACCGGGCATGGAATCGGCCTCGATATTCACGAGTCGCCCTACATGGTGAAGGGCAATCGTACGCCGCTGGACACCGGCATGTGTTTCAGCATCGAACCGATGATCTGCGTGCCCAACGCCTTCGGCATCCGGCACGAGGATCACGCTTATATGACGGAATCGGGACCGCGATGGTTCACGCAACCTGCGTCAAGCATCGACGATCCATTTGGGGTGGCGTGAATATCGAAAGGGCGCCGCGTTTTCCACTCGGCGCCCAGCAACCCGTTTAGACGGCGGTCGGCCGCCACTTCAACAGCCGCTGTTCAACAGCAGTCAGCAGATAGTCCGCTGCCAGTGCAACCACCGCCAACACGATCATTGCCGCGAACACGCCGCTTGCATTGAACGCGCCCTGCGCGGTGGAGATCAGCAGACCGATACCTTGCTTCGAGCCGAGAAACTCGCCCACCACCGCACCGACCAGCGCGAAGCCGAAGCTCACGTGCAAGCTGGCGAGAATCCAGCTCAGTGCCGACGGAATTACCACCGAAGTCGTTACCTGGCGGCGCGACGCACCCAGGATCTGCGCATTTGCGATCATGTAGCGGTCAGCTTCGCGCACACCTTGAAACGCATTGGCAAACACGACGAAGAACACCATCACCACCGCCAGCGCCACCTTCGACGCCATGCCGAGACCCAGCGCAATCACGAACACCGAACCCAGCACCACACGCGGAATCGAGTTGGCGATCTTGATGTAGAGGCTGAATACGTCGGACAACAGCTTGTTGCGGCCGAGCACGATGCCGCAGAACACGCCTGCCACGGAACCGATAATGAAGCCGAGCCCGGTTTCTTCGAGCGTGACCCAGACCTGGGTCAGCAGCGGACCTTGCGAGGTGCCATTCACGAACCAGTCGACGATCTGCTCGAAAATCGCGCTTGGCATGGAGAAGAAGAACGGGTCGATCCATTTCAGGCGGGCGGACAGTTCCCACCCGCCGAGCACAACCACCAGCACGACAATACGCAGTGTGATCACCAGCGCGTGACGCTGGCGGATGCGTTTTTGCGCGACGCGTTCGACTTGTGCGAGCGACGCGGGGTCGATGCCCGAGGGCATCGTCTGTTGAGGGGTAGTAGACATAGTTGCCATTCCTTGATTAACCGATCTGCACTTCTTCGCGCAGGTCGTGCCAGATGTCGCGCGAGATTTCGATGAAACGCGGGTCGTAGCGCACTTCCGACGTGACGCGCGGACGCGGCAGATCGATTTCGTACACCTTCTTCAGCGTTGCCGGGCGCGCGGTCAGCACGAACACGCGGTCGGCGAGCGCGATGGCTTCTTCCAGATCGTGCGTAACGAACACCACCGAGCCGACGCCCGCCCACAGTTGCAGCAGTTCGTCCTGCATCAACGTGCGGGTTTGCATGTCGAGCGCCGAGAAGGGCTCGTCCATCAGCAGGATTTCGGGCTTGTTGATGAAGGTCTGCGCGAGCGCCACGCGCTTGCGCATACCGCCGGACAGTTGATGCGGATAGTGCTTGCCGAACTTGTCGAGGCCCACGCGGCGCAGCCATTCGTTGGCTTCGTCGTAGGCGGCCGATTTCGAGCGGCCGCGATACAGCGGACCTGCGGCCACGTTATCGAGCACCGAGCGCCACGGGAACACGGCGTCGGCCTGAAACACGAAGCCGATGCGCGGGTCGATGCCGTCCACCGGCGCGCCCATCACCCGTACTTCGCCGGTGGTGGGCTTCAGCAAGCCGGTAATCATGCTGAGCGTGGTGGACTTGCCGCACCCCGTCGGACCGACCACGGCGACGAATTCGCCGCGCGCCACCGACATGCTGAAGTCGCGCAACGCGATCGTCGCCTTGCCGTCCGGGGAAATGAAACGGCACGATACGTTGCGCATTTCAATGGCTGGCGTATCGCGTGACATGGGTTGATTCATCGGCTGGTGCCTCGCAGTTCTCGTAATGTTGAAAGGGCGTTACTTCGCCGCGGTCTTGACCGGGGTCGACACGTAGTCGTTGGAATAGGTCTTGGCGAGATCGATATGCTTGCCCTTCACCGACGGATTGAACGCCGACAGCACCTTCAGCACCGTATCCGGGCCGTCGGCGGGCATCTTGCCGTCCTTCGTGAACATGGGCAGCGACGACTTCAGCGCGCCGACGTACAGGTCCTTGTTGTTGCCGTAGTAGTCCTTCGGCATTTTCTCGGCGATCTCTTCCGCGGTATGCGTGGCGATGAAGTTCAGCGTCTTCGCGAAGGCGTGCGAGAGTTTCGTCGCGTCGTCTTTGTGCGACTCGGCCCACGCGCGCTGCACGTAGAAGCTCGAAGCCGGATAGGTGCCGCCGAGCGCGGCGCGCGTGCCTTCCAGCGTGCGCATGTCGACCAGCACCTTGGCGTCGCCGGTCTTCAGCAGTTGCGAGACCGTCGGCTCGGTCGTCATGCCCGCGTCGATACGGTTTTGCTTGATGGCGGCGATAAAGCTGTTGTCCGCGCCCACCGGCAGCAGCGTGTACTGCGTGGACGGCACGCCCGCGCGTTGCGCGAGGTATTGCGTGAGGAAGCTGGTCGACGAGCCGAGCCCGGTCACGCCGAGGGTCTTGCCCTTCGCGTCGGCCATGCTCTTGAAGGTGTCGGCGGACTTGGTGGAGACCATTTCCACTTCACCCGGCACCTGACCGAAGATCACCAGCGCCTGAACTTCCTTGCCCTTGCTCTGCAGGTCGATGGTGTGGTCGTAGAAGCCCACCACGCCTTGCACCGCGCCCGCCAGCAGTTCGTTTTCCGCGTCGACGCCGGCCGGCTGCGAGAGGATTTCGACGTCGAGACCCTCGTCCTTGAAATAGCCGAGTTGCTCCGTGAGTTTTGCGGGCAAATAGATGATCTTGGTGGCGCCGCCGACCATGATCGTGAGCTTTTCCGCGTGAGCGGCGGCCGAAGCGGCGGCAAGGGTGAACGCAACACCTGACACGGCGGCAATCTGGCGCAAGGTACGCATGGGGCAGTCTCCTTAGGTTGGGGCGCCGCCTGGTGCTGCATGCGGCACTCTCTGAGTGAATGACGGCGATTATAGAAATCGCAAACCTTCTGCTAGCTTTCGGGGTTGTGGGCAATTCATGGGTGTTAACCCGAAACTTCGCCGAAACCTCGCTGAAACCCCGCCCCAATCCCGCCGCGAGTTCGCGGCAAACCCCACCATGCAGGCCGCAATCCACATGGGGCGCGCGCAAAGCCCTTGTTTTACGGCACAATCAACAGCCTGACTTTTGCCGCTCCCGCCATGAAGCTGCTGCTCATCGAAGACAACCCCACGCTGGCGCACTGGCTCGCCAAGATGCTCGAGCAGGAAGCGTTCGCACTGGACGCCGTGCAGGACGGCGATGCCGCCGACCAGTTGCTGCGCACCAATCACTACGACGTGATCCTGCTCGATCTGAATCTGCCCAAGCTGTCGGGCAAAAACGTGCTGCGCCGGCTGCGTCAGCGTGGCGACGCGACGCCTGTGCTGATCCTGACGGCAAGCGGTTCGATCGACGAAAAGGTGGAACTGCTCGGCGCCGGTGCGGACGACTACCTCGTCAAGCCGTTCGAAGTGCGCGAGCTGATCGCGCGGATCAAGGTGGCGATCCGCCGCCAGGCGCCCTCCAAGTCGAGCGAAGTGGCGTGCGGCGATCTCGTGTTCGACATAGACACGCGCCAGTTCACGCTGAAGGGCGCGCCGCTGAACGTTACGCCGCGTGAACGCTCGGTGCTCGAAGCGCTGATCCTGCGTCTCGGCAAAACGGTGACAAAGCCCGCGCTGGTCGATGCGATCTTCACGCTCGCGGACGAGCCGAGCGAAGACGCGGTCGAAATTTACATCTCGCGTCTGCGCAAGAAACTCGACGGCAGTTCAGCGGCGATCGTCACGCTGCGCGGGCTCGGCTACCTGCTGCGCAAGAAAGAAGATGACCAATAGCCTGCGCATGCGGTTGTTGTGGTGGCTGCTGGTGCCGCTTGCGTTATACGTGTTCGTGACCGGCAAGGCGGAATACGACAACGCGCGGCGCACGGCGGACCTGGTGCAGGACAATCAGCTGATCTCGTCGGCGCGGATGATCGCAGGCGAGGTGGAGTGGGTGGACGGCTTCCTGCGCGTAGATGTCCCGCCCGCGGCGCTCGAAGTGTTCGTCTCGCCCTACCGCGACCAGGTGTTCTACAGCGTGAGCGTCGACGACGGCCGTCTGCTCGCCGGTACGCAGGATTTCCCGACGCGCCCTGCGCAGGCGCCCGATACCCCGGATCACTACGATACCCATCTGCAGAGCAACGCCGTGCGCGCGGTCGGCATTGTGCGTCTCATGTACGACAACGGCGCAACGCGCCGCGTGCGCGTGACGGTCGGCAAGACTGTGCGCTCGCGCGACGCCATGGCCCAGCAGTTGTGGCAGCCGCAACTCGTGCGGCAGATCGAGATGATCGTGCTCGCGGTGGCGCTGGTGTGCATTGGCCTGACCTTCGAGTTGCGGCCGCTGATGAAAGTGAAAGAGGAAGTGGCCGACCGCGACCCCATGCAGCTCGAACCGATTCGTGTCGAGCGCCTGCATACCGAGTTGCGGCCGATCGTCGAGGCGATCAACCAATGCATTGCCCGGCTCGGCGTGCAGGTGGCCGCGCAACGCCGCTTCATCGCCGACGCCGCGCATCAGTTGCGCACGCCGCTCACACTGCTAGGCACGCAGTTGCAGTTCGCGCGTCAGCAGGACGGCCTGACTCCCGCGCTCGACGAGGCACTGGCGGCCATGCATCGCAGCAACCGCTCCATGGTGGGGCTGACCAACAAGCTGCTGTTGCTGGCGCAAGCCGAGGCCGCCGATAACACGCAACTGGCCGTGGAAACGGTGGATCTGGTGCCGCTCGCCATGGACGTGGTGGAGGACCTGGCGCTGCTCGCTCAGGCCCGCAACATCGATTTGGGGGCCGAACTGAATGGCGCCGCGCCGGTGGCGGGACATCGCGGGCTGCTTCAAGCGCTGATCGCCAATCTCGCGGAAAACGCCATTCGCTACACCGGCAGCGGCGGACACGTCACGGTTGCCGTCAGCGCCGAGGCCGACCGCGTCGCCGTTAGCGTGCTGGACGACGGCCCCGGCATTCCGGCAGAATCGCGCAACCGGGTGTTCGAGCCGTTTTTCCGGGCATCGACCGATACGGAAGGCACCGGTCTCGGCCTTGCCATCGTGCGTGAAATCGCCGATGCCCATCATGGCGAGATCACGCTCAAACCGGGCGACGGCGGCAAGGGCGTGCACATTGCCGTGTCGTTTCCGCGAGCGACGCCGGAGCGGCCTCAGACAACGTAAAGCCCCCGTTTGATCGGGACTACTTGGGACAAACCCGCAATCAGGGGCGCAAACGCATCGGCGAAAGCTTCCAGAAGGATTCGCGCCTCTAGAATTTTTCCAGGCGATCCCCCGGACGCCCCCGCAGATGCGGAATATAACGGAGACATCCACATGACCCATGCCTTGACGCGCCTTTCGCGCGCCGTCCATGCCGCTGTCGCGGCGTCGCTTACGCTCCTTCTGGCCCAGCCGGCAGCTCAGGCAGCCGCGCCGGAGAAAGTCGTCATCATGGTCGGTGGCATCAATAAGCTCATCTATCTACCCGCGCGTCTGACCGAGCAGCTTGGTTACTTCAAGGCCGAGGGCCTCGACGTCGAACTGCTGTCGCAGCCGGCCGGCGTGGACGCGGAAAACGAATTGCTAGCGGGCGGCGTGCAGGGCGTGGTCGGTTTCTACGATCATTCCATCGATCTGCAAGCAAAAGGTAAGGAAGTGAAGGCCATCGTCGTGTTCGGCCAGGTGCCGGGCGAGGTGGAGATGGTCTCGGCCAAGTCGGCTGACTCGATCAAAAGCATGGCGGACGTCAAGGGCAAGACGCTTGGCGTGACCGGGCTCGGTTCGTCGACCAACTTTCTCACGCAGTATCTGGCCAACCTGAAGGGCGTGCCGAGTTCGCAGTACACGGTGCTGCCGGTGGGCGCGGACAACAGCTTTATCGTGGCCATGAAGCAAAACCGTATCGATGCGGGTATGACGACGGAGCCGACGGTCTCGCAACTACTGAAGACCGGCGACGCCAAGGTGCTGATCGACATGCGCACGCTGGAAGGCACGCGCGCAGCGCTCGGCGGCACCTATCCGGCTTCGAGCCTGTATGTGCAGAGCGCCTGGCTCGACAAGCACCCGCAGGAGGCGGCCCGGCTCGCGCGTGCGTTCGTGAAGACGCTGCAATACATTCATACGCATAGCGCCGAAGAAATCGCCGAGCAGATGCCGAAGGACTATATTGGCAGCGACAAGGCGCTCTATGTGAGCGCGTTGAAGGCTTCGCTGCCCATGTTCACCGTGGACGGCAAGATGCCCGCCGACGGACCGGATACGGTGCTCAAGGTGCTGGCGGGCTTCAACCCGTCGGTGAAGGACCGTCATATCGATCTGTCCAGAACCTACACCAATCAGTTCGTCAACGAAGTGAAGCCGTAAGATGGAGGCCGGCAGCCTCTCTCGATGAGGGGCGCCGGCATGCTGTAGGGAGGATCGACGAATCGTGTTTTCAGGCAGTTTGCGCGGACGCTTGCTGTGGTGGCTTTTGCTGCCACTGGCGGCGTTCGTTTCCGTTTCCGGCATGATGTCGTATCGCAACGCGCAGACCACGGCCGACCTCGTGCAGGACAATGCGTTGCTTTCGTCGACGCGCATCATCGGCGAGGACATCGATTGGGACAACGGCAGCGTCTCAATCCAGATTCCGCCGGCCGCGCTCGAACTGTTCGAGTCGCCGGAGCAGGACAGCGTGTTTTATCGCGTCGAAGCCAGCGGCCATCGCCTGCTGGCGGGAACGCCCGAGCTGCCGCTGCCGTCCCACGTGGGCGATACCCCGAAGCTTTACTCCACCCGCCTCGAAGACGGCCGCGAGGTTCGCGCGGCCATTTACGTTCGGCAACTCTACGACGCCGGGCGCAGGGAAGATGTGATCGTCGCGGTGGCGAAAACCGAAGGCTCTCGGGATGCGATGGTGTGGCGCCTGTTGCGTCCGCAACTATTCGGCGAAGTGCTGACACTGGTGCTTGCGATGGTGTTCGTCTATCTCGGGCTGACTTTCGAGTTGCGCCCGTTGATGAAGGTGAAAGACGACGTGGCCGATCGAAACCCGTCGCAGCTCAAGCCGATACGCGTTACGCGTCTGCATGTCGAACTGCGACCGATTGTCGAGGCGATCAATCAGTGTATTGCGCGCATGGGGCAGCAAGCCGCCACGCAGCGGCAGTTCATCTCCGACGCCGCGCATCAGATGCGCACGCCGCTCGCGCTGCTGGCCGCGCAGATTCAGTTCGCCCGTCAGCGCGAGAATCGTGATGCGCCGCTCACCGAGGCGCTGGCCGGCATGCACAAGAGCAGCCGCAAGCTGACCACGTTGACCAACAAGCTGCTGTTGCTCGCGCAGGCCGAGTCGGCCGCGCCAGCTGGCGCGTGCGAGCGCGTCGATCTGAGCGCGTTGATCGCGGGCGTGCTCGAAGAGTTGATTGCATTCGCGCAGTCGCGTGAAATCGATCTGGGTGCCGAGCTGGAAGATGGGTTGATCGTGAGCGGCGACGAGGCGTTGACGGCGGCGCTCGTTACCAATCTCGTCGACAACGCGCTGCGCTATACGCAACCGGGCGGCCGCGTGACTGTGCACACGGAACGCAGCAACGACATGGCGATTGTGCGGGTGATCGACAACGGCCCCGGAATCAAGGCCGAAGCGCGCCCGCGTGTGTTCGAGCGTTTCTATCGCGCGTCGAATCACGCCGAGGGAACCGGGCTCGGATTGCCGATCGTCAGGGAAATTGCTCATCGCCAGGGCGGCACCGTGACGCTCGATCCAGGCGAGGGCGGCGTCGGTCTGGTCGTTACGGTCGAAATGCGCTTGTGGACCGCTGGACCGAAATACGGGGCCGCATAAGGGGGAACGATGAAACTGCTGCTCGTTGAAGATGACGCGGACCTCGCGCGCTGGGTGATGAACCTGATGCAGGTCGAGCAATTTGCGATTGACTGGGCGCAGGACGGCGAACGGGCCGAGACGCTGCTGGGCATGCAATGCTACGACGCCGTGCTGCTCGATCTGCGCTTGCCCGGCATCAGCGGTAAAGACGTGCTTGCGCGCCTGCGCCGCAAACGCGACAACGTGCCGGTGCTGATGCTCACCGCCAACGGCTCCACCGACGATAAAGTCGCCTGCTTTTCCGCCGGCGCCGACGATTATGTGGTCAAGCCCTTCGACGCACGCGAACTGGTGGCGCGCATCAAGGCGCTCATCCGCCGTCAGGCGGCTGGCGACAAGGGCCAGTCGATAGAGTGCGGGGATTTGCGCTACCTGTTCGACTCGCGTGAATTCGTGCTGCAGAACGAAGCGTTGCCCTTGCGCCGCCGCGAACACGCCATCCTTGAAGCGCTGATTCTGAAGCAGGGCAAAACAGTCTCCAAAGCGAGCCTGATGGACAAGGTCTTTACGCTCGACGAGGAACCCAGCGCCGACGCGATCGACATCTACATTCACCGTCTGCGCAAGCATCTCGCGAGTTCGAGCGCGAAGATCATGACGTTGCGCGGGCTCGGCTACATCCTGCGAGAAGAAGAGCCTCGCGAAGGCTTTGCAGCCGCGTTGTAGCGCGGCAAGGCGGCGCTTGGAATGCATGCTTGCCGCGTGCGTGCATCGCAAACCCACGCAAGACCGTCGTCAGGCAACGGTGTGCCTATCCCGCGCGCAAGCCTGAATCTCTGAATCTGAACTGGCAAACGTCAAATACTTTTTCGCCAGTGCCATCTCACGCGTGAACGCTCACGCCGAAATGAGTCACCAGCCCGCGCGCTAACACTTCAACGTGACGGCGCTTCTGCCGGGCCTGGACTTCATCCTCCGGACCACTAACGTCGAAAACTGGCGGGCGAAGTGTCGCCTGTATCAGTGAATTCACTGAGTTGCGCAAATGACACGGGAAAGGAACGTGAAGGGTTGAAGTCACTACGATGGCACTCATTCGGATATCGAACTGGCTGCATAAAAAGACGGACCCGTAGTACCGGAGAGCAGAAGTCAGAATTTCAACGCAGCAATATGAGGAGACGATCTTGAAGAAAAAGTACTTGACCCTGGCAGTCGCCGCGAGTGCTCTTGGCGCGACCGGTGCTTACGCGCAGTCGAGCGTGCAGCTCTACGGCCTGATGGACCTGAGCGTGCCGACCTATCAGTCGCACGCGAACGCAAACGGCGATCACGTCATCGGCATGGGTCTCGGCGGCGAGCCGTGGTTCAGCGGCAGCCGCTGGGGTTTGAGGGGCGCTGAAGACATCGGCGCGGGCTCGAAGATTATCTTCCGCCTCGAAAGCGAATACGTTGTCGCCAACGGCCAGATGGAAGACCCGGGCCAGATCTTCGATCGTGACGCATGGGTCGGTATCGAGAATGACACCTTCGGCAAGTTCACGGCAGGCTTCCAGAACACGATTGCTCGCGACGCAGCGGCGATTTACGGTGACCCGTATGGCAGCGCGCGACTGACGACGGAAGAAGGCGGCTGGACGAACGCGAACAACTTCAAGCAGATGATTTTCTACGCGGCAAGCGCGACAGGTACGCGCTATACCAACGGCTTGGCGTGGAAAAAGCTGTTCAGCAATGGCATTTTCGCCAGCGCAGGTTACGCATTTGGCAACCAGACGAGCTTCGGTACCAACTCCAACTACCAGGCAGCAGTCGGGTATAACGGCGGACAGTTCGACGTGTCGGGCTTCTATAACCATGTGAATCGCGCCGGCATCACGAACCAGACGTTCTCGGTGGGCGGTAACTACCAGTTCGGCATTTTGCGCGCGAACGCGGGTTACTTCCGTTACCTGGGCAATCAGGGCGCGCTTGGCCAACGTCAGGACAATTCGTGGACGGTGTCCTTCAAGCTGTCGCCGAAGGGTCCGCTTGACTACGAGCTCGGCTATCAGCAGATGCGCGTTCACAACGCCGCGTACAACGGCGACGGCAACATTCCGAATGCGAACATCGGTACCTTCGACTCGGCATCCGGACTCCACAACGGCTTTAAGGAAACGCTGTACTGGTCGGCTTTCTACCACCTGTCGAAGCGCACTGAAGTCTATCTGGCGGGCGACTACATGAAGCTGCATGGCGGCTACACGGTTGGGAGCACGTTCGGTGCGAACAACCAGGTTGAACTGACGACGGGTGTGCGTACCCGCTTCTGATTCGGGTAGCGAGCCTCCCGGCTGATTCATCCACGAAGATTGCTCCGATTCGCGGCGACGGATTTATCCGTTCGCCGCTTTTTTTTATTTCACGGGACGAAGGTGACAGTTCTCAGCGTGCAACCCGTGCGGCCGTTGAGGGTCTAATTTTTTCAGGCTCGGCGACGTTTCAGGAGACCGGGAATGACTGCTCGAACAGTGTTGCGATGGGTTTGGATAAGTCTGTTTTCGTGTGTGTTCATGGCCGGCGTCGCCAGTATTGCCGGATGCGACGCGCTGAAAGGGCCGCCGGCAGCGGAGTGGCCGGGCCCGCATGCGCCGTATCCTTTCCCGGACGACGTTCCACATCGAACCGAATGAAATTGGGGTAGGTTGGTCTCTTCCATAAGGCTTCCATAAGGTTATCCGCGGCATATTCGACGCACTGACTGAGCGTGGGCTCCCCCGCTCCCAGCGTCGAATTAAATGCTTATTGACCGGAGAACCCGCGTGTTAGAGACCGCGAATTATCGTGTTGCGCCCATGAGCAACAAAGTGCCCGAGGCGACACTCGTCTTCTGGGCGATCAAGATCATGGCGACCACCGTCGGCGAGACCGGTGCCGATTACCTGGCCGTGCACGTGGGACTCGGCACCGCGCTCACCGGTGCAATGATGGCAACCCTCCTGGTCATCGCGCTGGTCGCGCAGCTTCGCTTGCGCAGGTATGTGCCCTGGATCTACTGGCTGACCGTGGTTCTGGTCAGTGTGGTCGGCACGCAACTGACCGACGCGCTGACCGACAAGCTGGGCGTCAGTCTTTATGCCAGCACGATTGCGTTCAGTCTCGCACTTGCTGTCGTGTTCGCACTCTGGTACCGCAGCGAACGGACGCTTTCTATTCACACCATCTACACGACCCGGCGCGAACTTTTCTATTGGGGCGCCGTGTTGTTCACGTTTGCGCTGGGAACCGCGGCAGGCGATCTCGCGACCGAAGCGTTGGGGCTTGGCTTCATGATTGGCGTGGTGGCATTCAGCGCGTTGATTGCCCTCGTTGGCGCGTTCTACTACGCCGGTGTCAATCCGGTGCTCACCTTCTGGTTCGCTTACATTCTGACGCGGCCGCTGGGTGCCTCGTTCGGCGACCTGCTTTCGCAGTCGCGCACGTACGGCGGTATGGGTTTCGGCACGATTAATACAAGCCTGCTGTTCCTGGGGGCGATCACTGTGCTCGTCATTTTCGCCAGCGCCATCGAACATCGTGCCGTGCGTGCGCCCGCCGTGCGTGAGCAGTGAGCGCGTGTGGCCCGAAGGTCGCCTAGATAGTTTTTCAAACTTAGTTTTAAATCAAACGGACGAACTCCATGATGAATCAACGTACCCTGAGCAAAGCCGTTATCGCTTCGTTCATCGCACTCTCCGCGCTCAGCTTCGGACGTATCGACGCTAGTCGCGTGAGTGTTTTGTCCGCTGACGCCGCGGAGCCGGCCAAGGTTTCGAAGCTCGGCGACCTGACACCCTTTCGCCGGATAGCCGCCGATACCGCAGCGCTTGTCGGCAAAGGCGATCTGGCCGGCGGCAAGGCGCGCATCAAAGATCTCGAACTTGCGTGGGACGACGCCGAACCGTCGCTGAAGCCTCGCGCGGCAGCGGATTGGCACACCGTCGACAAAGCAATCGACGGCGCGCTGAGTGCCTTGCGCGCTGACACGCCGAGCGCGACGGAGTGCAAGCAGTCGCTTGCCGATCTGTTGGCGACGATTGACCGGATGAGCGGCAAAGCCTGAACCTGAAGTGAAAACAAGCGTTCGACGACGAAGGCGGCCTGCTGACCAGTGGGTCGTTTCTGATTTGTTACGACATGCTGATTGAATTCAGCATATCGCTCAGCAGCTCGAAAACTCCGGATCGCAAATCGGAAGGATTTCATTCACCTGGTCCAGCACGCCCGTCTTTTTCCAAGTCATATACCGAAGATAGCAAGTCTGCTGCGGCGGAAACGTTGCCGGAAGCCTGTGCCATTTCTCCTGTCTTTGCTGCAGCCAGAGTATCGCGTTGAGAATCTCGCGATCGCTCCGGCGAGGGCGTCCGCGTGCGGACTGAAGGTCGGGAAAGAGACCTTGAACGCGCGCCCAATCGGCGTCGGAGAGAGGGAGTTGTAGCATTGGCAGCCCCGGAAAACTGTATGACGAATATGCAGTTATTTTCTGCTGCAATTGAGGCGATACTAGTAAATCTTTTTCGAACGGTCAAATTGTCTTGTTGCAACGCGCTACGGTAATTTCTTCCTGGCTCTCTGATTTTCCCCATATTTAACGTTTCCGCCGTGATGCCGTGGTGGCTTTAGGCGGCATTTGTGCTCGTTTCGCGCCGTCACGCTGGTGTGCGTATAGCGCAACGTTGTGCAGAGCGCTACGTAACGCGTGAAGCGTAACGTTATACGGAACACGTACGTAACACGCGAAACAAAGCAAACGTTTGGCGAAGATAATTACGCACCGAAACATCTAGCGTTCGATGTGCGCAAAGCATTGATTGGCGGGCTTTTGCGGCGATTAATCTTGTTGTTCAAAACAGCGATTGCCTCACTTGGCATGACATGTGCATACGTTGGTGGGGTTAAAAGACGAACTCTCCATGCACACGCTCGATTATGCAAAACCTGACCTACTTGCAACTGCGCTTGCCGCGCGCTTTGCGCAAAACGATCTGGATTATGCCGGCGACACCTCTGTGGAGCTGAGCGAACTCGAAAGCCGCGTCCAGCAGGGGCTGCGCGCGGGCGAGTTTCATCTCGTGTTTCAGGGCGCTTATCGTGTTGCTGGCGGAGCATTGGCTCGCCTTGAAGCGCAGGTTCGCTGGAAGCATCCGGATTACGGCCTACTGCTTCCGGGCATTTTCATGATGCCGCTCGAGCATCCGCAGATTGCGTTGGAAATGGCGTCGTTCGTTGTGGAGGGTGTGTGCCGTGAGCTGCGTGAGTGTCTTGCCGCGCAGTTGCCGGTGCAGCCGGTGGCGATCGCTGTGCCGGCGCATGTGGCGATGCATGAATCGTTTGCGAGCGAGCTTGCACGCACGGCCAGCTCTTATGGTGTGCCACCGAGGCTGTTTGAAATCGAGGTTTTAGACAGCGCTGACGCGGCGAAACTTCTTTCGTTGCGTGCGTTGACTGCGGATCTTCGGGATGCGGGCGTCGGCATTACGCTGGGCAAGTGGGGTAATGGGGCGTCGTCTTTGGCGTTGCTTGGTGTGCTTGATGTGGATACGGTCACGATTGCGCGTGAATTGATGGCGGCTGTGCCGCGCGATGTGCGTGCGGGAGTGGTGATGGCGTCGGTGATGGACCTGCTGCATGCGCTCGATGTGCGGGTGGTGGTGAATGGCGTCGACACGGAGGAGCAGTTGTTGTGGCTGAGCCGGTGGCCGGAGGCGCTGGTGCAGGGGGCGTTGTTTGCGCGGCCGCAGGCTGGTTTGGCGGGGGTGTTGGCGGCGGTGTGAGTCGGGCGTTTCAAACGGCTGGGGTGTGGATGAGTCTAGTGTGAAATATATAAAGCACAACTACAGATGTTTCAAACGCCTTTTCCATCAGTCACCAGACAGTCATGGGGTTCTGTCGTTACGGCCGCCGTTACGTAACGAGCGCGTTACCGAACACGATTCCACGCTTCGTTTTCTGGCGCTCCTACTTTGAAGCGTCGAAATAAAACATATATCTAACAAGTGGTTACCCCATGTTCTCCAGCCAATTGTGCGCGAGATTTAACGATTGGCACGCTTGCTGCTTTAAAGACTCCGCAGTGCATAACGTTGCGAAGACAAGCAGTAAGTGATGGTGAAGTTCGAGTCGGCGATTGGCCTGGTCGGGGGTTATCAGGTCCGTCTTATCAACGCACAGGCGGTGTGATCTTTTGTTCGGATCTCATTGTGGCGGCGTTTTGCCAAAGTACCTGGATTAGACGGGTGCGAGCGGCTTGCAGGCAATCCCCCATGCATTGTTCAAGAACGTTCAGTCGTTTGAATTCGGGCTGGACGAGTGAATATCAGAGAGTTTTTTTGCTTTGCACGCTTCTTCGCGCGCGGGGGGTGTTGTTGCCACGAAGAGCTTTGTGGTCGAAGTACTAGCGACGGTAGCGAATGGTCTGGTTCATAACAACGCGTACCGATAACTGCACAAAATAGAAAGCTCGGTGGCCATGATATTACGCGGACAACAATTTCGATCGGGGCCGAGCGCACTGGCGCTTGCAGCGACTCTGGCATTCTCCGCTTCGGCACAGGCAGCCGACCCTGCGCTCAATGCGCTCGGGCAGGCAGGTGGCCTGGTTATTCCGTATGCATTCGTACTGCCGGAAGGGACAGTGGAAGCGCAGTACAACAATTACATCGACCCACGCTACGGAAAGCAGGCGACGAATGCGCAGATGTATTGGGGGGCGGTGGGGTTACTGCCTTATGTGGAGTTCTCCGGCGGACTCGCCAATTACCCGGCTAATGTCCCTGCACCTTTCAGTGGCGCCGACCACGTTTTGTTTCGTCACCTGATGGGCGACATCAAGCTCGAAGTGCCGAAGTTCTTCAAGTATCAGCCGGACATTGCATTCGGTGTCGCCGACATTGGCGGTCAGAATCATTTCTTCCGTTCGAAATACGGCGTGGTGTCGCAAGCGTTTGGACCGGTGACGTTGACCGCCGGTTACGGGCAGGGGGACCGTCTCGATGGTCTGTTTGGCGGCGCACAAGTGTCGCTGTGGCACACGGGGTTGTCGCTACTCGCAGAAGACGATTCGAAAACACCATATGTCGGTGTGCGCTATCAGTCTCCGCGAATAAGCTGGCTAGCCGATGCGAATGTGATCGGCACGCTCATGCGCGCGGTCCGCTCGACGGATGGGGTGTCGCCGCGCACGTCGTTTTCGGTGGGCATCCAGATTCCGCTTGGCAAACGCTTTAGCAGTGCGCGTTGTGCAAACGGCTTGTGCGAGGGGCCGCAGGTGCCTGCAATTCAAGCAGCGGATACCGGCGACGACGGCCCGATTCGCCTCGTCAGCCTGCACCCGGTGGACAGGCCCGCTGTCATGGGTAACAACAACGCGCTGGCGGCAGCGGCTATTACGTATGTGCCCCCGCTGCAGTCTTACGCGTCTGTGATGCTGAGTGACGCGACGGCAGCCCAGTCATCGGATGCGCCGTCTCCCGCCATTCCGGAAGCGCTGGATACCTCCGCGCTCGACGAAATTGCAGCGCAGCTTTTTGCCGCTGGTCTCGAGCGTGTGCGTGTCGGGATGAGTGGCCGTGATCTGGTGGTCGAGTACGAAAACCATCGCTACAACCAGAACGAAGCGGACGCGCTTGGCATTGCACTCGGTGTTGCGAGTGTTAATGCGCCGCGCGCTACTGACAAGATTCACGTGGTCATCAAGAAGGCCAACGAACCGATCGGCGAAGTCATTGTCGATCGCGATGCATTTGCGCAGTTCGTTGAGGGAGGTGCACCGGCGGCCGCGAGTGCTTCTCTGACGATGCGCATGCGCCCGACGTACGACGCCGATTCCATCGCGTGGCATGGCAACGAGCACACACATGGCCTGACGCGAATTCAGATCGAGCCTGTCGTTAGCTACCTGTACGGCACCGATTACGGCAACTTCGACATCTCGCTCGCCGCAAACATTCAGGGATTCGTGCCGTTGTGGCGTGGCGCGGAGTTTTACGCGAGTTATATCGCTCCGATCTACAACACGAAGAACATGGACGAAGGCCGCGTATTCAGCAACTACCGCCTGCGTGGCGGCCTGAATGCGGTCGCATTGGCGCAAAGCTTCTGGATCGTACCGCAGGTGTTCAACGTGGCATCGGTCGGCAAGTTCGATTACTCGTATGTCGGCGTGCAAAACGAAACAACGGTGTTCGTGCCGGGCCGCCCCGATCTGATCCGCTTGCGGCTCGCCTATCTGCACCATGAACCAGGTCATGACGAATTGCCGAGTGAGAAGAATGCTGAGCTGACTTACCGCTGGGTGCAGCCATCCTGGAAGTTGTGGATCGAAGCGGGCGTAGCGCGCTTTGTGGGCGGAGATAAAGGGCCCGTTGCAACCCTGACGCGCTGGTTCGACGACGTTTCGGTGAGCGTGCATGGCGAACATAGCGGGAAGGGCACGTTTGTGGGCGCTGCAGTCAGCTTCCCATTGACGCTGCGTCAAGGTATGAAGCCTGGGATCAGTCAGGTGTACGGCTCGGAACAGTTCGGGCTCGACTTCCGTACGCGGGTGGGATCGACGAATTATCTGTCGGCTTATGCGGCGGAGAACATGGTCTTTCCGTATAGCACGCAGCAGTTCCTGCTGAATCAGGGCCGCTTTAGCGGCGAATACTTCTCGACTCAGCTTTATCGGATGCGTGATGCGTATCTGCGTTACGGGCGGCCTGATAGTGACTCAACCAGGCCGAAACCGCAAGCGAGTGCGC
The DNA here is from genome assembly GCA_036383775.1 of Paraburkholderia sp. Taxonomy (GTDB): domain Bacteria; phylum Pseudomonadota; class Gammaproteobacteria; order Burkholderiales; family Burkholderiaceae; genus Paraburkholderia. Next base: position 59,904 of record DASVNP010000146.1, read on the forward strand.
CTGCGGTTTCGACGGACACCGCGCTATTGCATGGTGTCTGCGGAAACGGTTTGGAGGGTGTAGGCGACGGACGGGCGTTGATGCCGGCCAATTGTGAATGACTTTCTTTGGAGATGGGTGATGAAGCTTCTAAACGGCGCCACGCTGCGCACACTGCAGTTCGGATCGATAGTGCTTGCGACCAGTGCGTTGGTCGCATGCGGTGGCGGGACCAATAGCGGCGGGTCGCCGGTCGGGACGGTGAGCGGTACGGCCGCTGTCGGCGCTGCGCTGCCTAACGCAAGCATCACGCTGACTTGCAAGAACGGTTCGGGTAGCGCAACGGCTAATTCCAATGGCGCGTATTCGGCGACTTTCGCATTTGATGGACCTTGCGCGATTACGGCAACCGGCGGCGCGATCACAATCCATTCGTTTGCGGCCGGCGGGGGTACGTTCAACGTAACGCCTTTGACGGAGTTGTTGCTGGACTACATCGCGGGGCAATTGGGCACGACCGCTAGCGGGTTACTCGCTGGGATCACTTCTAATGATTCGTATCAGAAGGCACTGCAGAACGGTACGGTGATTGCGAATGCCGAGGCAGCGGTTGCGGCGCTGATCAAGAGCAAGTATGGAATCACGCTTTCCTCGTCCTCATTCTTGACCGTTTCGTTTACGCCGGGTACCGCGGGCGCGGATGCGGACCTCGATACGTTGTTGGCGGCTGGGGCGATTACGAGTGATGGTCAGCCGGCAGCATCGCTGGCTGCTGCTGCGCAAGCGGCTGGAGCTGCGGCGCCGATTTCGAGCGGGAGTAATGGGTCGACGGGTGGCTCAGGTGGGAGTGGCGGGACCGGGACGAAGTAGCTTGCTGATGTGCTGCTTCCAGGTATTCTCTTGAAGCCGCCCGGGCTGTTTGAAATTGACATTTCAGACAGCCCCGAAGTCGCAAAACTTCTTTCCTTGTGCGTGTCGACAGAGGAACTTCCGGATGCGAACGGCCCGGTGCCGATTAATAAGAGGTATCGACCCCGGCCCTCCGTCGAGCCGCATTTATCTGGTTCTCCTGATGCCCGGTGCGCCGCGTTTTTCAAACGTCTTTTGAGCGCGGCTGTACCCCTTCTCCCATCTTTCTCTTAGGCCGGGTGATTGATAAGGGTTGTATTTGTCATTTGCATTGAATGCTCTTCTTCCTTCATTGAATACCTCCCGCTTTCTTTTTCTTCGTTGAATAAACGATGTGATATTAGGACCACAAAGTAATGCTGCGATGCTTGTTAGCGCGATAAGTAGCACCGCTATAATGATCATGTGTCGGACCTTTAGTTTATCCCTTCCAAGACGTGTCCCATCCAACGTCACCGACAGTCATACACACCGTCTAATTTGAACTGAGCTATGCAAGGCGCATGCCACGCTCGGCATGCTCACTGCACGGCCAATTTGGCCGATCGCGCCAGCCCACGTTACCCGGTAACACATCGGAACGTTACGTCCTGTCACGACACATACTACTGCCGCGCGCTGGTCCTGCAGCACTGCCAGCCCAGGCTTCTCCCTTCTGAGCGGATATCACGCCTGCTGTTGCATTCAACGTGTCACAGACTTTTATAGCGCTGGAAGTTTGAGCACTTCTTGGTGTTGGCATATTTCTAGCTTACGAAGTCTCGGGAAAATCACGATGAATAGCTGGACCATACGGGGGTGGGCACATGAATACGAAAACGCTCGTGATCACATAACGAGTCGTCCTCAGCGCAGTTGACGCACAGCTTCGGCCTACTCCATCCACCATAGACACCGGCTTCCGTCAGTGACGGGCAGGCGCTTGTGAGGAGAGTAGTCGCTCTTGTTCACCTGCAACTCAATTTATCCAATTACTCATATGAAAATCACGATAATAGGAACCGGTTATGTTGGCCTTGTCACGGGTGCGTGTCTCGCCGAGATCGGCAACGAGGTCGTCTGCATCGATATCAACCCGGTCAAAATCGAGATTCTCAACAATGGCGGTGTTCCAATTCATGAGCCGGGACTGAAAGAACTGATCGATCGCAATCGATCTGCCGGCAGACTTTGGTTTTCAACGAAGATGGCAGAGGGCGTGGCGCATGGATCGATCCTGTTTATCGCCGTAGGCACGCCACCCGGTGAAGATGGCTCGGCCGACACGCGTTATGTACTCGATGCGGTGCGCGCTATCGCAACGCATATGGACGAATTCAAAGTCGTGGTCGACAAGTCGACAGTTCCGGTTGGCACTGCTGATCGCGTCTCGGCGACGATGCGCGCGGAACTTGAGCGTCGTGGTGTGTCGTTCGGCTTCTCCGTACTCTCGAACCCCGAGTTCCTAAAGGAAGGCGCAGCAGTGCAAGATTTTATGCGCCCGGATCGGATCGTCATTGGCAGCAACGATGACGAGGCAGGTTACTTCGCGCGTGAACAGATGGCCAAGCTGTACAAGCCGTTCAACCGCAACCACGAGCGGACCATGTATATGGACGTGCGCTCGGCCGAGTTCACGAAGTATGCGGCCAACGCGATGCTCGCCACACGCATCTCGTTCATGAACGAGTTGGCGAACCTGGCCGATCGCGTTGGAGCAGACATTGAATCGGTACGCCGCGGCATCGGCTCTGATCCCCGAATTGGTTACGACTTCCTTTATCCAGGCTGCGGATATGGTGGTTCCTGTTTTCCCAAGGACGTGCAGGCACTTGCCACAACGGGGCTGGAGTTTGGTGCATCCATGCATATTCTCGACGCCGTTCAGGAAGTCAACCGCCAGCAAAGCGGTGTGTTCTGCAGCAAGATCACCGACAGGTTCGGCAGTTCCTTGGCCGGGTTCACGTTCGCCGTTTGGGGACTCGCTTTCAAGCCGAACACGGACGACATGCGCGAGGCGCCGAGCCGGAAAATCATTGCATATCTTCTCGCACGAGGTGCGCGAGTTAAGGCATACGACCCGGTAGCGCTAACGGAGGCGCGCGTGGCGCTCGAGAGTGACATGCATGGCAAGCCTGAAGAGATGGGCCGGCTCGGCTTCGCCGACAGCGCCGAATCGGCTGCGAAACACGCCGACGCCGTGGTGATTGTCACGGAGTGGAAAGAGTTCAAGATGCCCAATCTGAAACACCTGCATGAATTGCTCAACGCCCCTGTGATTTTCGACGGACGCAATCTCTACGAAGCGGACGTCATGGCGGATGCGGGTTTTGAATACTACTGCATTGGCCGACCAAGTCCGGTCCGAACGCAGACGAATGACTTTCATGCCAGCGGGAAAAGCTTTACTTCGAGCAGCCGGAGGATCGAAGTCGAGGCGTGACCACACGCTTTCAATCCTGATCGACCGTGATTCGACCGACCATGTGCAGTCTCACCCAGACATCGAAATCATGCATATTCATCCAGTGATCCTCTGTGGCGGAAATGGTAGCCGTTTGTGGCCTATGTCGCGAGGCAGCTACCCCAAGCAATTCCTGCGCTTGACCGACGAGTGCAGTCTTCTGCAGAAGACCGCGTTGAGACTGAGTCGTCTCGCGAACGCCATGCCGCCAATTGTTGTGACCAACGTTGAGCAGCGTTTTCTCGTCGCCGAGCAATTCCGGCAAATCGGCTTGACGCCCGCCGCTATCGTTCTTGAGCCGGTCGGGCGGAATACCGCGCCCGCAGCGGCGGTGGCGGCTTATCTTGCAACGCGTGATTGCGAGGATGCCATGCTCCTCGTACTGCCCGCCGATCATGTGATCAGCAATGAAGACGCGTTCGTCGAGGCCGTGGCGAATGCGCAGCAGGTCGCACGCGATCAGTATCTCGTCACGTTTGGTATTACGCCGACTGAACCAAACTCCGGATTTGGATACATCCGCAAAGGCGAGGCTCTCGGCGCCAATTCGGCCGCCTTCGAGGTCAACGCATTTGTCGAGAAACCCGATGCCGCCAAGGCGGAGGCATTTCTCTCGGACGGAAGATACTTATGGAACAGTGGCATCTTCATGTTCCGGGCGCCGTCGTATTTGAACGAACTGGAAAAGTACGAGCCGGAGGTTGCCGCGCATGCGCAACGCGCCTTCTCGTCCGCATGCCGCGACAATGACTTTCTCCGGCTGGATCAAAGTGCTTTCAACGCAAGCCCCAATATCTCCATCGACCACGCCGTGATGGAGCGCACCGATCGTGCGGCCGTTATCGAGGGAAATGATTTCGAATGGAGCGACATTGGTTCGTGGAGCGCTCTTGCCGACATGGCGGATCTCGATGCAACGGGCAATGCGCTCGTTGGCGATGTGCTGAGCGAGTCGGTGACGAACTCCTATATTCGTGCTGAGCATCGGCTTGTCGCAGCCATTGGCCTGGACAACCTCGTCATCGTGGAAACACCGGACGCCGTGCTGGTGGCGAATCGCGATAGAACACAAGACGTCAAGAAAATCGTAGAGAAGCTGAGTGCCACCGGGCGTAGTGAATCGACTACTCACCGCCGTGTGGTAAGGCCGTGGGGTTGGTACGAGAGTATCGATAGCGGCGATCGCTTTCAGGTCAAGCGCATTGTGGTCAATCCTGGCGCACAGCTGAGTTTGCAGATGCATCACCATCGCGCCGAGCACTGGGTTGTTGTGAAAGGCACAGCAAGCGTAACCAACGGCGATGAGGAAAAAATTCTGACTGAAAATCAATCGACTTTCATTCCACTCGGTGTCGTCCACCGTCTTTCCAATCCCGGAAAAATCGCCCTCGAATTAATTGAAGTCCAGTCGGGGGCCTATCTGGGTGAAGACGATATTGTCCGGCTTGATGATACGTACGGTCGTTTGATGGAAAAATCATTTGTATGATGTTATTCGAACGCCAATTTTAAATTCGCGTCGAAAATTCGCGAACACGGCGAGCCGTTTCACCACTGGATCGGCCGATCTCGCGTTTCGCAATTCGGCGCACATCGACCCTTGGCTCGCCGCTTTCCACTTCGCCGTTACGGTCGCGTTACTTAGGTCTGTAACGTAACGACGCTCCCGCTACAAGATTCCACGTCGTCGCGAAACCTTGACTGGCGGCCATCACGCCCGCCAGTCGGCCTGTTTAACGGTGTTTTAACGATTGGCACGGCTTGTGCTTATAACTGTGTGCTTGAACGCTGAACAGAAAGCAGTCTGGCTTTGCGCAAGGTGTAGACCCACTTAGCCGAGCTTTTCTGTGACGTGTGAGCAAGTTGCATCTCTTTAGATTGTTGTTCCTGACGATTGCTCAGCAGGAAACCCCGAACCGTTCTTAAGACGGGTCGTGGGACTGATTTTGTCTTAAACATTAATTCGCATCCATAGCGAGAAGCCCAGAACAACAAAGATATGTTTGGGCGATGGGCGAAATAAATGATCGTAACAAGCGCACCAAAGCGACCGGGGAAATAAAATGATCGCGGTTCTGAAAACAGTTGACATCGTTGCGATTCTGTTGGGGGCATTCTTCGCTACTCATATTGGGGATCTTCGCGTCGGGGCAATCGCGGAATCGAGCCCGGGACACGTCGCATTCGTTGCCGCGCTGGCGCTGAGTGTATTTCCGACTTTCGGCTGTTACCGCTCGAGCTCGTTAGCCTCGGTATGGAAGTTGATAAGCCGGGCGATTGTGTCGCTGGCATTTGTTCAGATGTGCGGTGTCGCGCTGGTCTGGTTCTCAGCGAATTCGCACGACGCAGGAGGGAGCTGGGTCGCCGCCTGGACGCTCATCAGTGGGACGGCGATGATTGCCTGCCGGCCGTTCGTACAACGCATCGCTGCCCGGCATGGTTCTGCCGAAGCTACTTCTCTCCGGAAGGGGCGCGCAGCGGCGGCGCAGCAACCTGCACGACTTCAGCGCGCGCTCAAACGCTTGCTTGACGTGATTGCCTCGGCACTGCTGCTGCTGCTTCTGCTTCCCGTGTTTACGGTGATCTACGTCCTTGTTCGGCGTGACGGCGGTCCGCTCATTTTCTCGCACGAGCGGATTGGTCGTGGCGGCAAGAAATTCGGGTGCATGAAGTTTCGGACCATGGTTCCCAATGCGGAAGTCGTGCTTGAAAAGCTGTTGGCGACGGATGCCGCTGCGCGCGAACTGTGGGAACGTGAATTCAAGCTCAAAGACGATGTTCGCATTACGTCGATCGGTCGCTTTCTGCGTGCTACCAGCCTGGATGAACTTCCCCAGCTGTGGAACGTGCTGCGAGGCGACATGAGTCTGGTCGGACCCAGGCCAATCGTCGAGCGGGAGTTGCAGAAGTATGGTGTGTCTGCACCGGTTTACTTGAGTGCCACGCCTGGAATGACCGGACTCTGGCAAATCAGTGGGCGGAACGATGTGGACTACGAAACTCGCGTGAACCTTGATACGAGCTATGTCACGAACTGGTCGCTACTCGAGGATCTGAGGATTCTCCTGCGGACCTTCGACGTGGTGGTACGCCGGGTGGGAGCTTACTGAAGGCGTTTTTTGGAATGTTGTCGTAGTGCTAATGCAGAAATAAAGACAGGCACTCTGTCGGAAAGACTCACGACCCGCCATCTCCGCCGCGACAAATGGTTTGCTCATGTCGTCGGGAAAACCGTTGATGGAAGGATGCGTGGGTCGGGGGAGCCGGGGCCAATACGAGGTAATCGAAAATGAAAGTCCAATATACGACGCTGACGTCGGGAAAATTTCAATTTGCGTGGCAATGCGCGCGGCGCATCGCTGCCGCCGCCCTCTGTGCGGCTTTGGCGGCGTGCGCGGTAGCACCTGGCATGCAGATGCGGCAGCCTGCCGAGTTGGCGGTCAATGCCGGCGGCGCCAACGCGCCCGCTGTCAACGAGCAGATTCCCGTCGCCGATATCGACGTTGCGTTGATCAGCAAACTCCGCGCGCAAGCCGCAACGAAATTCTCCGCGGAAGAGCAATCGCTTTTCCAGGACTCTGGGCCTTATACGCTCGGCCCAGGCGATGTGCTTCAGATCACCGTTTGGGACCACCCGGAAATCGCAGCCGCTGCCGGCGCTCAGCCGCAAAGTTCGACGCGTCTGTCGGACCCTGCGCTTGGCTTCGTCATCGACCAGTCAGGCAATCTGCAATTTCCCTATGTCGGTTCTATCCATGTGGCCGGCCTGCGCCCTGAGCAGGCGAAGGAGTTGCTGGCCAGAGAGCTCGGCAAGACATTGCGTGAGCCTCAGGTTACGTTGAGGGTAGCCTCGTACCGCTCGCAGCAGGTCTATGTGGACGGCGAGGTGCATACCCCCGGTGTGCAGCCTATCAACGATATTCAGATGTCGGTGTATGAGGCGATCAGCCGGGCCGGCGGATTCAGCGCAAACGCGGACCAGAGCCGCGTCACGTTGATTCGAAACGGCCGACCCTATGTCATCAACCTCACGGCTATGTTGGATCGTGGGCGGAATCCGTCGGACCTTGTTCTGAAGAACAAGGATGTCTTGCGGGTCGTTGCGCGCACCGACAACCCGGTCTATGTGATGGGCGAAGTCAATAGACCCGCAAGCGCGATTCCGATGACAAACGGGAAGCTCTCGCTTAGCGACGCACTTTCCCAGGCAGGCAGCCTTAACTCGGCCAGCGCCGATGCCGCGCAGATTTACGTGGTTCGCAATGCGTCCGCTTCGCAGCCCGAGCTTTACCACCTGAACGCACACTCACCGGTCGCGATGATCCTCGCCAATCAGTTCGAGCTCCAACCGTCTGACGTCGTCTATGTCGACGGCAATGGTCTCGTGCGATTCAGCCGTGTCCTTTCCTTGTTGCTTCCGGCGATTAATGCGGGCTTGACGGCCGCCATCGTGACCAAGTGACGATGTAGTTCGCGTGACGGGTTGGGGTCTTGTGCAGTCAGCAGGATTCGAATTCATAGCAAATCAGGTTCGATGGAGTCGACATGTTTAGCCGGGTATTGATCGTCTGCACTGGGAACATCTGTAGAAGCCCGATGGCGGAGGGGCTGTTGAAGCGCAGTTGCAGCACCCTCGACATTTCCTCCGCCGGTCTGCACGCGCTCGAGGGGCACGGAGCGGATCCACTTGCGATTGAAGTCATGTCGAAGGTTGGTGTCGATATCAATCACCACGTGGCGCGCCGATTAATGCGCAAAGACGCTGTCAATGCGGATCTGATCCTAGTGATGGAATCCGAACAGAGGCGCGAGATTGAAAGTATTTTCCCCGAGGTGAGGGGAAAGGTGTTTCGGTTCGCAGAACAGAGTGGTGTTGATGTGCTCGATCCGTATCGCAAACCCAAGCAGTTTTTTGATGCCGCACTCGAGTTGCTGGCGGAAAGCGCAGAGGCCTGGAAAACGAAACTAGAGCCGTCCAATAAGAGGATATAAAAAATGCAACGAGGGAACGATGACCAACTGCGGGCGTTCATGCAGCCCGAAGCCACACCCGACGAGGGGCTTGGCGACTATCTGACTATCCTCTGGGATCACCGGTGGATTGTGGCGATCGTCACGTTGACGGTGCTGCTGTTAGGGACGCTCTATGCGTTTCTGGCTCCCCCTACCTATCGCTCTGACTTTGCTATCCAGATCGAGCAGCCGAGCCCTGCAGGTACGACTGCCCAGACGCTTCTGGGTGAGAACCTCTCGGGATTTCTCGGGGTAACGTCGCAAGCCACGACTGAAATCGAGATTCTTAGTTCCCGTTTGGTATTGGGGCAGACGGTGGACGAGTTGCGCCTCGACATCACCGCGGAGCCGAGGCGGTTTCCGGTACTTGGCCGCTTGGCCGCGAAGACGGGAACGCCCGGTACCGTTGGCAAACCGTGGTTCGGGCTGCGCAGTTTCGCGTGGGGTGGAGAGAGCATTCGTGTCGACACATTCAATGTTCCGCCGACCCTTTACGACGAAAAATGGACGGTAATGGCTGGTCCTGAAAATACGTACCAGTTGTCGTTCGATGGCGAGAAGGTCCTTGACGGTGTCGTGGGGCGGCCGGCATCCGCAACCGCCAGTTTCGGGGCCGTCTCCCTGAAGATCGATCAGTTGGTTGGGGCGCCTGGCACTCAATTCGTTCTCGTTCGGCATGAACGGCTGGCGACAATTGACAATCTCTCGAAGGAACTCGTTATTGCTGAACGTAGCAAGGACTCGGGGGTTATCGGCGTGACGCTCGAAGGGAAGGACCCTGCTAACGTTGCGAGCGTGCTGAACCGGATGGCGAACATCTATTTGCATCAGAACGCCGAAAGAAAGGCGGCCGAAGCGCAAAACATGATCGCGTTCCTCGAAGGCCAGCTACCGTCGATCAAGTCGCAACTGGAAGCATCCGAGCAGGCCTACAGTGAATTCCGGCGTAAGCGTAATGTGCTCGATTTGAGCGAAGAAGCCAAGCTTCTTCTCAAGCAGTCTGTGGACAGTCAGGCGCAGTTGGCTGACCTTGAGCAACATCGGGCCGCGCTTATGTCGCGCTTCATGTCGAACGCGCCCGATGTGAACGCGCTTGATGCACAGATTTCCTCTCTCAAGGACACGATATCTTCTTCAAATGGCCGAATCAAACAGCTGCCGGACAATGAGCAGGTGGCGGTCGGTCTGATGCGCGATGTACAAGTCAATACGCAGATCTACACTAACCTGCTGAATAATCTGGAGCAGCTGCGTGTTGTGAAGGCGGGAAAGATCGGTAGCGTGCGAGTTGTCGACTATGCTCTTACACCGTATTTCCCGGTTAAACCGAAGAAAGTGCTTGTCATTGCACTTTCTGCTGTTATCGGACTGCTTCTCGGTATTTGCGCGGCTTTTGCCTATCGCGGGATGTTCTCCGGCGTGGAAGATCCGGACGTGATCGAAAGCCAACTGGGTCTCTCGGTTTACTCGACGATTCCCCATAGCCGGAAAGAATCGAGCCTGACATCAATGTTGCGCAAGGATACGAGCAATCGCTGCCTTGCATACGCGAATGCCTCGGACTCCGCGATCGAAAGCATACGCAGTCTTACCACCGCGCTGCACTTCGCCATGCTGGGCGCGCGGAACAAGCTGATCATGATTGCTGGCGCAGCGCCGGGGGTCGGCAAGTCGTTTGTCGCGTCGAACATGTCCGCGATTCTCGGGAGCATGAACAAGCGGGTTCTGCTGATTGATGCCGATCTCCGGCGTGGGTACTTGCATGAATCGTTCGGCATTTCACGAGAAGGCGGCTTGTCCGACGTGATCTCCGGTCAGATCGAACTCGCGCAGGCAATCCACAAGAACGTGGGTCCGGGTTTGGATTTCCTGTCGACGGGAGCGATTCCGCCAAGCCCGGCCGAGCTTTTGCTGCACCCCACTTTCGAGCAGATCCTTAAGGATGTGGACGAACTGTACGACGTCGTCATCATCGACACGCCACCGGTGTTGGCCGTGACGGACGCCGCCATTGTTGGACGGCTCACCGGCGTTGCGCTGCTTGTCGTGCGGTTTGGCGTGCATCCGGTAAAGGAGATCGAGACCGCGTCCAAGCGCCTGGCCCAAGCGGGCGTCAATCTGAAAGGCGCGGTGCTGAACGCCATCCCAGTGGCTCGAGGAAGGCTCCGATACGGCCGGTATAAGTACTCGTATCACTACGCGTACGAAGAAAAGCGCTAGCAAAGAAAGGGGGGCGATATGACAACGAGAGATAACGGCGCAGTGGGGCGTCGGCTGCTTGCCGCCACACTGCTGCTGACCCCTTTTCAGATCTATACCGTGGCTATCGGCGAGGTGTACTTGCCGCTCGTGCTAGTGCTGGCTTTGAGTCTGTTTGTGTTTTACGACTCCGCCCGCCTTCTTAAAACATCAATCACGATGCAATGCTGGGCCGCCTTGATGCTATTGGAGGGGATCAGCCTGCTCTGGTCGATCAGCGCCCGCGAAGGGATACGTGAAATCATCTATTCGCTGCCTTTTTTCGTCGTATTTGCAGCGTGCATGCACGAATCCCGCCGCAACCCGAGATTTGTCATTTCGATTCTTATCGCGTACTCCGTGCTCACCTTGGCCCAGTCCGCGCTAATCATCTTCTTTCGCTTTGAGCCCGATATCAAGATGCAATACCTACAAGGGCGGTTGGCGGAAATATTCGCGAATCCAAGCACGATCAACGACCTGTTCGGTGATGTGCGGAACAACGTGCTCGATCCGGACAAGTCGGGCGGATTCGAGGCAAACGCCAACAGCGGCGCCGCATGGGTCGGGCTCGTTGGCATGGTGACAATTGGCTTGGCGGTTGCACTCCGCCGGAAGTGGCTGCTTATCATCGGCGTTGTCCATATGGCAGCCATCGCGTTCACGGGCTCGAAGGCCGCGATCATGGTTGCCTGTTCAATGGTGGGCATGATGTGGCTGACGATGTTCATTTCCAGGAAGATGACGCCGACAAGGCTGGCTCTGTTGGTTCTATGCGTCGTTGTACTAGCTTCTCTTGGTGCGGTTGTGGTGACGGTTGGGGCGTCCACGGATTTCGGCCAATCGTCGTCGGACACGCTCGATTCGCGGAAACTGATCTGGGCTCATGCAGCAACAGAGTTCACCAAGAATCCGATCTTTGGTCAGGGGTTCGGAGGCTGGTCGGCATCTTTCCAGTCGTATGCATGGCAGCAAAAAATTCCGGATTACTTTCCGCCTCACGACACCTTCATCAGATTGTGGTCGCAGAGCGGGGTGCTCGCTGTATTGCTCGGTGCGGCTTTCATGATTGCGTTCTCGATGGAGATGTTGAAGCTCATCCGCTCGGGGTCAAGAATAGCTGCGTGGATTGGCGCGGGTATCTGGTGTGGTTTTCTTTTTATCAGCATTCAGGGGTTGGGTGAAAACTGGGGGCTATTCGGGACGTTGAGAATGAGTCCCTACCTCGCCGCCTGCTTTGCACTTTCGCGCGTGCTGAGCTATCACGTGCAACCGATAAAGCAGCATCCGGTCCTGCACACGTTTAATGGGCAGATCGAGCATGTCTAAACCTACCGCACTAATCTACCGGCACCAGTTGTTCAAACCGTCCGAACCTTTCATTCATGCGCAGGCGAGCCGGCTAGTAGCATATCGCCCAGTATTTGTCGGACGGAAAACACTGGGCTCGGTCGCGGATGGCAGCGAAGTCAGGACGATTGTCGGCGCATCGCCATGGGCCAAATTCGCGAATCGGCTCTGGTGTGAACCGCAGCCCTTCCTCGACGTCGTCTCGGATCAATCCCCGCGAGTCATGCATGCGCATTTTGGATTGGATGCCCTGTATGGCATTCCGATTGCGCAGCGCCTGGGCGTTCCGCTCGTGGTCACGCTTCACGGTTTCGATGTGACTGTAAAGCGCACGCGACTTGCCCTCTCCGGGAAACCAACGGAAATTCGCTACGCGATTGCCGCACGGCGTGTCGGTGATGAAGCGGCGAAGATGCTTTGCGTTTCGGAATTCATTCGGAATCGGGCGATTGAATATGGGTTCCCGGAATCGCGATTGGAGACCCACTACATCGGAATCGACTCGCATTCGTTCTCGCCAGCGCAATGGGAAAAGCAACCACGGAAGCGCATTCTTCACGTTGCCCGTCTGGTGGAAAAAAAGGGTACCCACTACCTGCTTGAAGCCTTCGGTGAACTGAGAAAAAGAGGTTTCGACGACGTACAACTCGATATCGTCGGCGACGGACCATTGCGCTCGCGGCTTGAGCAGCAAGCCAGCCGTCTGCAACTAGGTGAGCACGTCCGGTTCTGGGGGGGGCAACCGTGGCGCAAGGTGATCGACCTGATGTCGGGTGCCTATGCTTTCTGTCTCCCGAGCATCACCGCGCGATCTGGCGACTCCGAGGGTTTGCCGATGGTGTTGCTGGAGGCGGCCGCAAAGCATCTCCCGACCGTCGCGACCAGGCACGGCGGCATCCCAGAGCTCATCGAGGACGGGGAAAACGGTCTACTTGTCGATGAACGCGACGTGAACGGATTGGTGCAAGCCTTGGGTACTCTTCTCGTCGATGCGACCCTTCACACGCATCTGGCAGCCAACGCGAGACGTGTGGTGGAAGAGCGCTTCGATATCAACGTACAGACTCGCAAGCTCGAAGCCACCTACACAGTCGCATGCGGAGGCATTGCTCGATGAAGCACGTTGCATTTTTCTCGCGCGCAATCCCGCTGCATGGCATCGGCGGAATGGAGCGCGTGACATGGGATCTGGCATGTGCGTTCGTTAAGCGAGGAGTAACCGTCACGGTGGTCACATCCGCTGTCGAAGGCTGGCCTGAGTCATTTGAAGCCGATGGCGTACGCGTCATGACGATTCACGGGACCGCGCACAATCGCTACTCGAAGGTCTTCTGGAAAGGGACCCTACATGCGTTCGATGCGCTAGTGAAACAGGGCATGGAAGCCGTTATCGGCGTGAGTTGCGGGGCGAGAGCTATTGCGTTGCGCCGCCCCGATCGCAGTGTGCCTGTCGTTATGCAGGCTCATGGATCAAGCATCGGCGGATTCATCTCGAAGTGGCGAAAGCCCACCTTGAAGTCGATGCTTGGGTCGATCAAAAATCTGCTGTGGATCGTCAAAGACAACCATGTGCTCTCACGTTACGACGCGATCGTCTCCATCTCCGCTGCGGTTAAGGGGCAGATAGAAAAATCAGCTTTCCCCTCCAGGAAGCATGCGTCGATAGAGGTTGTCGCCAATGGTATCGACGTTGACGTGTTTCAAGTATCGGACGTTACCCGCCGGGAAGTCCGCCGTCGAATGGGTTTCGATTCTTCCAACAAGGTGATCGTATCAGTAAACCGATTGCACAATCAGAAAGGAACGGAAGAACTTCTCGGCGTATTCGAGCGCATGGTACAGGCCGACTCTTTTTTGCGACTCGTTATTGCCGGGGACGGACCCGAGCGGGACGCGCTTGAAGCGTCGGTCAGACGCAGACGCCTGTGTGCTCAGGTCACGTTCACCGGCGCACTGACAAAGGAAGGTGTCGCTCAGGTCTTGTCCGGAGCGGACGCGTTCTGCTTTCTGACGCGAGCTGTGGAAGGCAACCCGCTCAATGTCATGGAAGCGCTCGCAGCGGGCTTGCCTTTGGTGGTTTCTCAAACGGCATTGGATTCCATTCCGAGCGTCGAAGGGCTGTTTGGTGTCGATCCGAATAATGCGGAGCAGGTGAGCCGTGCTCTGCACGCCGCTTTGAAATTCTCGGAAGGCGGCAAGCGTACGAACCTTCCCGCTTGGCTTCGGCTCGACACGTGCGTGTCGGAATATTTCCGGATCATCGAAGGGACGGCTCGGCGATGAAACGCCAGATCCTCACCCTGATGGGAGGCGGACTCGTCGGCAAAATTGCCGGAGTGGGGCGGGAGCTCCTGGTTGCCTCGCTGTACGGGACAGGTTCAATTGCGTCCGCGTATCGCCTTGCGCAAGCGGGAATTCTTATTCCAATCAATTTCTTCACCGCGGACATGCTTAATGCGGCGGTTATTCCGTTGCAACGGCACTATCAGAAAACAGGAGACCCGGACGCGGAGAGCCGGTTTGCCGTTGTCGTGCTGCTCACCTTCGGACTACTTGGTGCGTTACTGGGTGGCGCGATTTATGTCCTGGCAGAACAGCTTGTTCGTCTACTTGCACCTGGCTTCGACACGGCTACTCATGCGCGTGCTGTAGGGTTTCTCGAGATCCTTGCCGTTGGCGCGCCACTTTATGTGCTCGCGGGGCTCATGTCGTATCTCGAACTCGGCGCAGGCGGACACGTGTTAACAAGCGCAAGGGCTACCGTACAGAGTCTTTGCCTGATTGCTTCAACCTGCGTCGCGTTTGTTCTCAAGCAACCGGCGTGGCTTGCAACCGGCTTTGTTATCGCACAGGTTATTTGCTGCGCGTGGGGATGGCGCAGAATCTCCGCGCTCGGGCTGGTGCGTCGGGTACACACAAGCATGCAGCACCTCCGAGAAATTGGCGGGAGAGTCTTTGCGCTGATGCGGCCGCTGATTCTGCTGCCGATTCTGATGCAAGGCAACAACGCAATTGAGCGCATCGTCGCCACCAAGCTAGCACCAGGTGCCGTGGCAGCGATCGACTATGCACGGTTGGTGTCGGATACTGTGAACATCCTTATCACCATACCGTTCGCATTGACGGTGCTGAGCGAGCTGTCTGGAAAGCCCTCCGGAGAGGTGCGCAAGCATCTGCTTCGAATTCTCACACCGCTCGCTCTCGTCACCATTCCGGCTTCCGCGTTCCTCTGCGCACATGCGACCAATGTCGTAACGCTTATGTACGGCAGAGGCGCATTCGGCGCACAGTCGATTTACCTTACCAGCAGTATTCTCGCGGCACTTTCGCTTGGGATCTGGGCGCAAGCGTTCGGCTATGTTGCCCAGAAAGCGCTGTCCGCACAGCTCAGAAATCACACGTTAATCGTTTTTATGTTCATCGGCTTGACGGCGTCGGTCCTGGTGAACCTGGTAGCGTCGAAGTGGTTGGGTGTGGCCGCGATAGGCTTCGCCGCATCCGCTTACGGGTTGATCAATTGCGTGCTCGCGGCGCGGACGTTCGGGTACACCCTCGACGATCTCGCACCCATCGGATGGATGCTGGTTGGGGAGATTGGCTACATCGCAGTTGCAAGACTCGTGACCTGGCCCGTCGGTTTGATTGGATTGATTTCCGCGGGTGCATTCGCGATGGTGTTCTGGGCGGCGTGGATCGTCGTGAATGAAAGGATGCGTACGAACCTGCTCACATTTATAAGAAACGGGTTCCGGGGAAAAACCACATGAAAAAAGACGACATCGTATTGATTTCGACCGCGGATTGGGACAACCCATTCTGGACGAACAAGCAGCATGTCGCGGTGGAACTTGCGCGGCGAGGCCATAAAGTGCTCTACGTGGATTCGTTGGCTATTCGCCGACCTACTGCTTCCAGCGCGGACTTCGGCCGAATTTTCAGGCGGGTGCGACGCTGGTTGGCGGGGCCCAGGAAAGTGAGCGAGAACCTTTGGGTCTGGTCGCCGCTCGTCCTGCCCTTGCACCGCTACCCGACGATTCTGCGCCTGAATCAGCTTCTGCTGCGCTTCGGATTGTCACGGTGCCTCGCAAGTGCTGGCATGCGTTACGAGCTCTGCTGGACCTACAACCCGAAGACCCATCAACTCATCAATCTCGATCGGTTTGGTCGCGTTGTCTTTCATTGCGTCGACGAAATCAAGGCGCAGCCGGACATGCCCGTTGACGAACTGGAACAGGCGGAGCGCGAACTGGTGAGCCGATCCGATATCTGTTTTGTCACAGCACCCCATCTGCTGGAGACACGTCGAACATGGAATTCGAACACTTACTATTTTTCGAATGTGGCCGACTTCTCGCACTTTCAGTCCTCGATTCAGGAAAGCCTCGAAATTCCGGAAGACCTCAAGCAGATTCGAGGGCCTCGTATTGGATTTGTCGGTGCCCTTAGCGCCTACAAGGTGGACTTCGCTCTTATCACCGAGATGGCTCGTCAGCATCGTGAGTGGTCCATTGTATTGATCGGAAAAATTGGCGAGGGGGAGCGGAACACGGACGTCTCGATACTGCGGGAACATCCAAACATTCATTTGCTGGGACCACGTTCATACGGGAAGCTTCCCAGCTACCTCAAGGGACTTGACGTCGGCATTCTGCCGTGTCAGCTGAACGACTACACCAAGGCCATGTTCCCGATGAAGTTCTTCGAGTATCTGGCGGCCGGCCGGCCCGTGGTATCGACGAACTTGCACGCGCTACAGGACTACCGGCATGTAGCAAGGCTGGCGCAAGACAACAATGAGTTTATCGAAGGAGTGGCCGCCGCACTGAGAGGTGAGGGGGCGACGCTGAATGATCGCCTCGAGGTCGCGCGCGAGCAAACGTATGAAACAAGAACTCAGAAAATGCTGGAACTGATTTACGGTCGGGGTGGCCAATATGCCTGATATTACACAAGTACGCGTTGCCGTCATACACGAATGGCTGGTGACTCGCGGCGGGTCTGAGCGAGTGTTAGAGCAGATTCTGAAGATCTGGCCTCAGGCAGATTTGTTTTCTGTGCTCGATTGCTACGGCGACGCGGACCGCGAGCACCTCGGTGGCCGGCGGGCCAAAACCACATTCATTCAGCAACTGCCGCTCGCCTCACGCCTGTATCAGAAGTATTTGCCATTGATGCCGCTGGCGATCGAGCAATTGGATTTGTCGCAGTACGATCTGATCATATCGAGCTCGCACGCAGTGGCCAAAGGTGTGATCACTGGGCCCAATCAGCTGCATATCTGCTATATCCACTCGCCGATACGATACGCGTGGGACATGCAGCACCAATATCTGAATGAAGCGGATTTGGCCAAAGGAGTCGGCAGTTGGGCGGCGCGACTGATGCTTCATCGTATCCGCCAGTGGGACGCCAGATCGTCGTTGGGGGTTGATGAGTTTGTCGCGAACTCACGCTATATCGCCCGGCGAGTGAAGAAGGTATATCGCCGGGATGCTACCGTGATCTATCCGCCGGTGAGCATCGACGCTTTCGACTGTTGTTACGAGAAGGAAGACTTTTACCTGACTGCATCACGAATGGTCCCTTACAAACGGATCCCCGACATCGTCAAGGCGTTCGCCGAGATGCCGTCAAAGCGCCTTGTCGTGATTGGCGACGGTCCGGAGTTCGAGCGGGTCAAGAGTCACGCAACGTCGAACGTGACCTTGATGGGCTATCAATCGTTTGAGGTCCTGCAGGACCACATGCGCCGTGCCAAAGCGTTCATATTCAATGCGGAAGAGGATTTCGGCATTATTCCCGTCGAGGCTCAGGCCTGTGGGACGCCTGTCATTGCGTATGGCAGCGGCGGCGCTACTGAAACGGTCATCGGCATGCCGTCGGCGAACGCAACGGGTGTCTTCTACACTACGCAATCACCTCAAGCCATTGTCGATGCAATCGCAAGGTTCGAAGCATCAGGTGACTCACTTACACCGGCCGCGTGCCGTGCAAATGCCGAACGCTTCTCCGCCAAGCGCTTCAGGGATTCATTCAAACGCTTCTGTACGCAGCGATACGCCGATTTCGTAGAAAGCCGGAATAACGTGCCGGAACTCATCTGAGGGAGTGATGCCAAGCATGTCCTTATCCAATCGACTTCGTCAACTCAGTGTCTTCGCACTCCTTGGCGGGCTGCTGCTGGGCGCTAATGAACAGGCAGACGCAAGCGCGAACTTCATTGTCGGCGTGGCTATCCATCGTTTCGGAGACTATCGCTATCAGAGCGACATGCTGCCTCGCGTCAAGCAGGCAGGGATGACGGCGATTCGAACCGATCTGGGCTGGTCGCACATCGAGAAGACAAAAGGGGTATATGACTTCGATAAAGAAGTGGACCGGTCCGTCGATCTCGCCAATCAGCAAGGCATTGAACCGGTTCTGATTCTGGATTACGGCAATCCCCTGTATGGCGACGGAAAGAAACCGGTTTCGAAGGAAGCCATTCAAGGTTATGTGAATTATGCTCAGGCCGTCGTTCAACACTTCGGCAATCGAGTACGTTACTACGAAATCTGGAATGAATGGGAAACAGTACTTGGAAACACCGAACCCGGACGCGTCGACGACTATGCTGTACTCGTTAAGGCAACCTATCCGGCGATCAAGAAAATCAATCCTGAATCTGTCGTACTGGTCGGCGCTGTTTCGACTGGTGGGCTGACAAACGGCTGGTTCGAGAGGCTCGCAGAACTAGGCGCGCTTAAAACGGCGGATGGTCTTTCGGTACATCCATACGTTTATCAGTTGCCGGCGGAATGCGCGCCGGAACGTGCCTTCGGGATGATCGACTCACTCGTCTCGACGCTCCGGTCGCGTTACAACGTTCGATTGCCGGTTTACATCACGGAAATAGGTTGGCCTACCAATCAGGGCAAATTCGGCGTTTCAGAGTCTGTTCAGGCACAAATGTTGGAAAGAACCCTCTCGCTGGCCGCGGCTCGGCCATATATGCGCGGTGTGTGGTGGTACGACCTGGTTGACGACGGCGACAATCCTACCGACAAGGAAGCCCATTTCGGGTTGCTCCATACCGCGAACTTCGAGGCCAAACCCGCATGGTCGGGCATGCAGAAGATGACCGGCATGCTTGCGAATCGGTTGGGCACGTCTGCTTCGGGCTCCCTGGTGCCGAGTCCTGCAGCGTGCGCACGATAGCCGGTTCCGATGCATTAACGTGTGAGACACAGAGGATTCTTTGACCATGAAAATCGTTCAGGTTGTCCGGCGTATCCATCCGAATGGCGGAGCATCCGGTGTGGCCTATTTCCTGAAAGCGGAATTCGACAAACTGGGCATCGAGAATGATGTCATTACGCAAGGATCGGTCGACAAAAGACCGCGGTCGCTTGGGTTAGATCGCTTGCGGACGTTGATTGACGTGGTCAGCTTTTCCGTCTCGGCTACGCGCAAGGTTAGCAAGATTAAGGATCGCAACGTCGTGACCATCGTCCATAACGACGCCCTAGGCGGAGATATTTACGTGGATCACGGTTTGCACAGGGCGGATGTGGCGCGAGATCCGTCCATGCTGCTGAGAAATCCGATCCATCTTTTCCTGCTCGGCAGGGAAGCGCTGAGGCATCGACTCAGTCAGTACCATAAGCTGGTCGCACTATCCGATTTCAGTTTTTCCCAAATCAGGAAATACTATCCGGGTGTCGATTCCCAGAAGATCGAGAGAATACCAAATGGTGTCGATGTCGCCAAATTCGATCTTCCACGTGAATCAACGGAGGCGGACAGCCTACGCCTGATCTTCGTTGGACACGCTTTTGCCCGCAAGGGTTTGTCCCATGTTATCGAGAGTCTTTCCCTTCTGCCTGAAACAGTCACTCTCACGGTTGTAGGGGGCTCTAGCGGCGAAATTGACAAGTTCTCGGTTTTGGCGAAAAGCAGGGGGGTAGCTGCAAGAGTGACGTTCCTCGGTCGTAGAACTGACGTTCCACAATTGCTCTCACGCCACGATGTGATGGTCTTTCCTTCCGGATTCGAAAGCTGGCAACTCGTCGTTCTGGAGGCGATGGCGGCAGGATTGCCAGTACTGGGTACACCAGTCGGATGCGCACCCGAAGTGATCCAGGACGGCAAGAACGGGTATCTCATTCAGCCTTCGGCACCCGATATCGCTGAGAAGATCACCCTTATTCTCGCGAATCAGGACACGCTCGCGACAATGCGTGTCTGCGCGAAGCAAACGGCAACGCGCTACTCCTGGTCAAGCATCGCGCTGCGATATCGGGACCTCGCGCAGCAGGTGCTACGCAATCGTTCGGTGCTGAAGTCCGGTTAAGTACCCGCTACGCCCGCGACCGATGCTCGGCCGCCCAGAGGGCATTCCCGCGACTAGTGGACTGTTGCCTTTTCAATAGCCGATCCGCCTCAAAGCGATCCAGTTCCCTGAGCAGTCTACCGATCGTGGCCCTCTGCGACTCGGTCAAATGGCAAGCGTCGAGTATCCGCTCCAGCCGCTTTCTCCAATATGCGGGCTGCAGCACCGGCTCACCCCGAAACGCGCTCAACGATGGCACCATCACACGCGCGACATGCGCGATGTCTTCATCCATTGTCATTCAAGAACCCCGATGACCTCGCCATTTAATTGTGGCCTTGTTTTTATATCGCGCCTGGACGGAAATCTACTACGCGGTAGGTCCCAAAGCGGTGGTCCTATCTTACGAATTCGTAATTAGGCGGTCAAGGATTCTGCAGACCCTCTACCAAAAAAAACAACCCGGCGCGTAGCCGGGTTTTCTGTGTGCGGCTGACTCAGTCTGGGCCAGCTCTATCGCGCTGCCTGAGCTGCTCCGGTGTCATGGGTTTGCCTCCAATCGTGTAGTCACGATCAAGCGTAATCATGATCTGAGCGTACCGGTGGTCGATGCTGAACATGACGCGCTCGCCAGGTAGAAAGCCTAATTGTTCAAGCATGTCGTCCGTGACCTGCATCCACGGAAAGGTGACTCGCTTGCGGTGTTCCTGCGGGTCGTTTGAAACCGGCGCTTGCTCAAGGGCAACAGAAATTCTGGTGCACACTTCGACGCGGGCACGGCGTGGTTTAAGATGGGCGTTAGCCATGGTCAACTCCGTGTAAGTTGGTTGTGGTTAGCGGGTCGTGAGTGTTGGTAGCACTCTCGGCCCGCGCTTCTTTGCCGTCTAACTATCCTTCCTTATCACCTAGTTGTAATAACCCGAGAATAAGAATCTCTCGGGTATTTCTATAACAATGCTAATAAAAAATAAGTGTAGCTATTTTCCGTCGGGCGGTTTCGTCGAGATTCGCTTGAATAACTAAACTATACATGGAATTGCTAACTAAAAAAATGAAAGCCTAACGATTATTTACTCAATCAAACACCCGCCCAATCCTCGCAAATATCCCATTCCTCGCAATCCACTCAGCGTACGTCCGATATTCAGGATCGTTCATCAAATGTCGCTCCTCAGTCTTCGCGCGCAGGAAATAAAGCAGATTCACCGCCACAAGTGCAGCACAATGCGTCACCGCCACCCGCCAACCCAGCGGTTCGACGAACGGCACCGTGATCATCCAATACGACAAGTTCTTCGCGATATAAGCCGGATGCTTGGTAAAACGATACGGTCCCGAAGTGATGATGCCGCGATTGGTCAAATTCGAGAACCTCAACCCGAATGAGATCGTGGAAAGCGCATAGCACAGCAGCAACGCAACGATCACCGTCCCCCAGACGATTCGCACAAGCGGTATCGAAATAAGCCAGCTGTCCCAGAACACCGAGCCTTCGTAATGGATGTACTGGTTCGAAATCAGCGACCAGAACGGTTGATAGCAGATCAATGCAACGAGCCAGCCCAACGTGGTCGGCTCTGTGCTGCGCACGTGGCTGTCGAGAATGCGCAGCGTGCACAGGTAGCCAACCGTGCCGAACATCAGGTCCATTGCGTACGACAGGTCGTACATGAAGCGGAACGTGGCGAGCGAAAACGGCGCACTGAGCGCGCTCGTCAGCGAGGCGTTGAGATGATCGGCATTCGTGGACAGGTAGACGATCATCAGCGGCAGAAAAAACGCCTTCACCATCCAGCTGGCCAGCATTTCACGCACGGGCCGCCAGTTCGCGGGACGTTCGCCGCGAAACAGCAGACGGGCCCACAGCAGATACGCGTCGTCAGCGTCGCGCTGGTGCCGGTCCATCCATGCGAAGTAGAACGGCGCCGCGATCAGCACATAGGGCGCGAGCGTGCCGATCAGCGTCCAGAACGGGTTGTAGAACGCACCGTGATATTCGGGAAGCAGCCAATAGAGCGCGCCAATACCCGCGTAAATCGAAGCTAACGCTGCCAGCCGCAAAGCGACGCGTGCGATGCTCACCGGTCGTTCCGCGCGGCTTGCGAGCCCCGCGCTCGGGCGGAGATAGGCGCGCGCGACGAACAACTCATAAAGCGCGATGGGTGCAATGATCGCGAGGCAGGCGACCGTGCTGCGGGTCGCGCCGTCCAGCGCGGTGCTGTCGCGCACGAGCCAGAGCGTGAGCAATCCGGCAACGATGCCGAGCAGTCCGATTGAAAACGGCGTCGCCGATCGCGGCCGCGGATCGTGCACGCGCGCGACGGTGTCGAGAGTGGAGTTCATGTCATCCTCGTAGTCATGACATTGAAGGCGGCCGGGCTGTTGATTTTTTTTGGCCCGACCGCTTACTGAAGTACTGCTTACTTGATGATTACTTGCCGGTTGCGGCGCCACCGAGCAAGCCGCCGACCAGGTTCGTCACGGGTGCGAGCGGGTTCTTGTTAGTCGAACCGCTGCCCGTCGAACCGCCGGTCAAGCCGCTGATGAGACCCGTTACAGGATTGGTGGCCGTGCCGCCTTGCCCGCCGCCGGCTGCGCCCGTCACGCCGGAGGTCAGCGTACCCACCAGTGAGGTGACTGGCGCGAGCGGGTTGCTCGTGCCGGTGCTGCCGCCGCCTACCGATCCGGCCTTGCCCAGGAGGCCGGTGATGGGCGCAAGCAGACCGGCCGCGCCGCCAGTACCACCTGTGCCACCTGTGCCCGCGCCGCCGAGCAGGCCGGTGATCGGTGCGAGCGGATTGGTGCTGCCGCCCGTTCCACCCGTACCTGTGCCGCCGAGCCCACCGATTCCGCCAAGCAGACCGGTGATCGGTGCGAGCGGATTGGTGCCGCCGCCCGTCCCACCAGTACCTGTACCGCCGAGCCCACCGATGCCGCCGAGCAGGCCCGTGATCGGCGCGAGCGGATTAGTGCCGCCGCCGGTCCCACCGGTACCTGTGCCGCCGAGCACACCGAGCAGGCCGGTGATCGGCGCGAGCGGATTGGTGCCGCTGCCGGTCCCACCACTACCGGTGCCGCCGAGTCCGCCGAGCGGCCCAAGCAGGCCCGTGATCGGCGCAAGCGGATTGGTCGTCGTGCCGGTGAGCAATCCACCGGTGCTCGTGACAGTCTTGCCCAACTGGCTCACGACACCGCCGCCGTCCTTGCCGACCTGATCGCCGGTGGCGCCAGACACCTTCACGCCGGCCTTGTCGAGTCCGTTGCCAATCGTGCTGAGCAGGTCATTCAGCGGCGCGCCGAGACCGGTAGTGTTGCCGATCGTCTGCGTCGTGTTCGAAACAACGGTGGTGATCGGGTTGATCGCCGTGCTGAGCTGGGTCTCGATCTGCTGAACCGGCGCGCTGGTGAGCGCCTTGTTCAATCCGGAGCCGACTGCGGTGACGCCGGTACCCACACCGCCGACCACGCTGCCCAAGGTAGACGTGACAGGCGAAAGGGGTGCCAGCGGTCCGCTGCCGAGACTCGTAACCACGCCGCCGACCGATGTGACTGCAGCGCCGGCGTTGGACACGACGCCGGACGTCGAGGTCAGCGTCGGTCCAAGCGGATTGGCCGAGCTGCCCAGGGTGCCGAGGCCGGCGGCGGCGCCATTGCCCAGCACGCTCACGCCGTTGCCGAGGCTGGTGACGGCTGCGCCGAGGTTTGCAGTCGTTGCCCCGTTGACGACGGGAATCGACATGCCGGTGATTTTGCTTCCGGTATCCGCGACAGTTGTGCCAACGGCGGTAATGAGGTTGCTGGCTTGCGTGACGACGGTGCCGATCGGGGTGGAGGAAGTGCCCGAGGTGCCCGAAGTACCGGAAGTACCAGAGGTGCCCGAAGTACCGGAGGTGCCGGAAGTACCCGAGGTGCCGGAAGTACCCGAGGTGCCCGAAGTACCGGAGGTGCCCGAAGTACCGGAAGTGCCTGAGGTACCGGAAGTGCCGGACGTGCCCGACGTACCGGAAGTGCCCGACGTGCCCGACGTGCCCGAAGTACCCGAAGTACCCGAAGTACCCGAAGTACCCGAAGTACCCGAAGTGCCCGAGGTCCCCGAACTACCGGAGGTCCCAGAAGTTGCACCCAAGCCGCTGCCGCCAAGCCCAGCGGTATTCGGAGTGTTGAGCGTCGACCCGCACCCGTAGAGGGCGAGCAATGAAGAAGTTGCGACAGCGATGGCTGTGCGATAAGCGAGTTTTTGCATGATGTCCCCGTAGAACGACTATTGGCAGGGGGCATTACTGCAAGTTGCGCGCCAAATGTGAATTATGTCCTGATCGGGTGAATAGAAGGAGGATGTATCACCGGAATCGTTACAAACAAGAATTTAAAACGAAGAAGTACCGTTTCGCCCCCGCGCGGCAACCCCATGTTCCGTCGGCGCGCTACGTAACGTAGAGGCGCGTCGTAACAGCGCAAAACGCCCCGCAGCGGTCCCCGCTCATCGACGCGCGCCTCAACGCCGTTTCAAAACGCCGCCGTATAAATCGCCAGTGCGTCGGCCTCACTGACAGGCCGCGGATTGTTCACGAGTAGCCGTGTTTGCAGCATCGCGTCGCTCGCCATTCGCTCAAGTCCATCACGCTCGATGCCGACTTCACGCAGCCGCGCCGGAATCGCGGTCGCGGCAATCATCTGTTCGAGCCGTTCGATCAGCGCCTGGGTCTTGCTCTCGTCACTGCCGGTCACACCCGGCACGACCACATCAGCGAGTTCCGCGTAGAGCGGCGCCGCCGCTTCAGCGTTGAACCGCAGCACATGCGGCAGCACGAGCGCGTTCGAAAGACCGTGCGGCACGTGATAGATGCCGCCGATCGGATACGCCAGCGCATGGACCGCGGCGACCGGCGAATTGGCGAACGCCTGGCCCGCGAAGGTTGCGCCGAGCAGCATCGCTTCGCGCGCCGCGCGGTTGCTGCCATCCGCGCAGGCGGGCAACAGGTTGCGCGACAGCAGATCGAGCGCCTTTACCGCTAGCATGTCGGAGACGGGGTTCTTCAAATGTGCGGACGTGTACGCCTCGATGGCATGCACCATGGCGTCGACACCGGTCGCCGCGGTGGCGGCAACGGGCAGTCCCAGCGTGAGTTCCGCGTCGAGAATCGCCAGGTCTGCGATCAGCTGCGGCGCGACCACGCCCATCTTCTTCGCTTCACCCACCGTCACGATTGATACGGCCGTGACTTCGGAGCCAGTGCCCGCGGTGGTCGGCATCTGCACGAGCGGCAAGCGCGACACCGTGATCTTGTTCACGCCGTACATCTCGCCTAGCGCCTGTTCTTGCTGTGGCGCGAGCACGGCAATCAGCTTCGCGGCATCCATTGACGAGCCGCCGCCGAGTCCCAGCACGATTTCGGCACTGGCACTCCGTGCGCGCGACGTCGCTTCGAGCACGATATGTTCGGGCGGATCGGCGATCACATCGTCGATGACGGTGAGCGCCCAGCCGTGCGCCGCGAGATCGGCGAGCGCCGGATCTAGCAACCCGCTCTTGTGCAGAAAACCGTCCGTGACGACGCACAGCCGCGTCATCGCCGGAAATTGCGCACGCAACAAAGCGCCGAGGCGGCGTGCCGCGCCGTACTCGACAACGAGCGCTGGCACCGTTTGAAAGCGGAATGCAGTCATCATGCTGCGTCTCCGGGAACCATATGGCTCGTGACTTCGCGCCGGTCGAGCAGCGGAATGATGGTGCCGAAACCGAGACGCTGGAAATGCTCTGTCTCGCGATGCACGTCGAGGCCGTCGGCACTGCTGTACTGCTCCAGAATCACGAAGTGATCCGGATCGAGCGGTGAGCGGAAGAACTCGTAGTAGAGATTTTTAGGTTCCGCGCGAGTAGCCACGGCGAGTTCCGTGAGCGGTTTCACAATCGCATCGCCGTTGCCGGGCTTGGCGAAAAAATGCGCGATCACTTGCAGGTAAGCATGGGCCATCAATCACTCCAACAAAATGGGCACGTCAAGGTGCTGAGGTTCAGGATCCGGATTCCACTAGCCGTTGTCGCTGTTCAAGACCGTGGCCGCGCTATTCTTCAACGCCTCGAACACGTCGCCCTCTTGGCAGACTACGCCCGAGGCGGCAACGGACGGGAGAGGCTCGCGGTCTTGTGCGGCGGATGCCGAGGCATCGGTGCAAACCTCAGTTTTACCAGATTCAGATCGCTTTGCTCCAGTGCCTTACCTCTGCGCGGCGAGATTGAGCAGTCCCTCGCGAACACTTTATGCTTCGCGATGGCGGGCGTGCTTGCGCGCGAACTAATACCCGCTTAACAAGCGTCGCAACGGGCGCCGTTCCGCTGCCGTCCAACAGCGGCCCCACTGCCGCCCAACCTTCTGGACGCACTTCCGGAGATCACATAACTAAGCACGGCAAGCACCCATACGCCGAGCCCACCGTACAGCATCACCCAACCAAACCCCTGCATCAACGCAGCATGCACGATGCTGCCCGACGGGTCGATTTGCGCCAACGCTGGAATGCCTGCTCTGATCGCGTCAACATCACCCGCCGCGATTTTTTCCGCCAGTGCACCAAGCGACGCCGTGTCGAGCGATTCCGGCAACCGCGTCTTCAGATTGAAGAAAATGCCGGCCACGAGAATCGCGCCCATCAGCGCGATGTTGATTGCCAGCGTAATCATGCGCGCACTCATGTCGATGCCGGACGCCATGCCTGCGCGTTCAGCGGGAACCGCGGCGGTCGTCGTATTGGTGACGGGCGTGTTGGTCTGGCCGAGGCCCGCGCCGGCGACCATGCAGCCGGGCAGCATGGTCCAGGCGTCCGCGTGCGCGGCGCCGCTGCCGTAGCGCATCAACATGAAGCCGAGTCCGATGGTGAGCAGTCCAACGGGTATGGCGATTCCCGAGCCGTAACGCAACGCGAGACGTTCGCCGAGCGGCGGCAACAGCAGCGTCGGCAGCGTGTAGGCGAGCAAGGCGAGGCCGGCGCTCACGCTGTCGTAGCCCAGACCGATCTGGAAGTAGATCGGCAGATAGATCATGAACGGCCAGAAACTGAAGTTCATGCCCGCCGATCCCATCAACGCCCCTGAAAACTGTGGAATCCTGAATACAGAGAAATCGAACATGGGCCGCGCACTGAATTTTTCGGCAAAGAGGAAAGCCACAAAAGCGAGCACCGTCGCCGCAACAATGAAGATCGCGCGAGGGTTGGAGAAGCCGAGTTGCTGGACCTGCGTGATGTAGTACACGAGACCGAACACCGCGAGCGACAGCGTCACGATGCCGGCTACGTCGAGCGTATGCGCGTGCGGATCGCGCGATTCCTGCACGCCGCTGAAAACCAGCGTCAAGGTCACGATCGCGAGCAGCGCATGCACCCAGAAGACCCACTGCCAGCTCGAGACCGCCACGATCATCCCGCCGATGATCGGGCCAAAACCCAACCCAATGCCGAAAATAATGCCCCACGCGCTGAACGCGCGAGCGCGCTCGGGGCCGTCGCTAAACTGGTGCGACAGCACGGCGACCTGACAGATCAGCATTGCGCCGCCGCTCGCGCCTTGCAACAGTCGCGCGACGATCAGCGTCGGCACGCTCTGCGCGAGTCCGCAAATCAACGAGGTGAGGCCGAAGAGCGTAATGCCGATCACAAAGATGCGTCGTCGGCCGAACCGGTCCGCCAACGTGCCGGTTGCCATCAGCACAGTCGTGACCGCGAGCGTGTACGCATTCATGATCCACTGCATGCCTTTGAAGTCGCCATGCAGCACTCGCTCGAGCGTCGGCAGGATCACTGGCACGCTGGATATTTCCAGGCCGAACATTAGCGAAGCAAGACAAATTGCCCCCAACGCCAAGGTGTTTTTGCGGAGGGACAGGAAGCTGGCCGGCTGTGGCGCGCGACTTGCCGTGGTTCGTGCAGGGCTCGTCTCGCGCAAAGCTGTTTGACGTTCCGTTGCGGCTGCCGAGTGGGATTGTTCTTCGCGCCGTGGCGGCGCGATCGGGTCATTGGACATGGCATTTCACCTCATTGGTCGATGGGCTTGCCCACCATGGACTGTGTAATATAGGGGGAATTCACGTCCCCATTGGCGCAACAAAATCCCAAAAATGTGTCCCATAAGGAACCAATAAGGCGAATCCATGAGCGACATCCTCGATGGTGTGACGACGTTCGTGCGCGTCGTGGAAACCGGCAGCTTCGCGCTGGCGGCCGAACGCCTGAACCTGACGCGCTCGGCGGTCGGCAAAGTGATCGTGCGGCTCGAAAAGCGGCTCGGCGTGCGTTTGCTCAATCGCACGACGCGCAGCCAGAGTCTCACCGAAGACGGGCAAGCCTATTACGACCGCTGCGTGCGCGCGCTCGCCGAACTCGAGGCCGCCGAAGCCGATCTGGACTCAGGGCGCCGCGAGCCAAAAGGGCGTTTGCGTGTGAGCGTGCCGCAGGCTTTCGGTCATCACTGTGTGGCGCCGGTGCTGCTCGGGCTGGCGCGCAGGCATCCGCAATTGAGAATCGACATTTCGATTACCGATCGTTTCGTCGACGTGGTGGAAGAGGGATTCGACCTCGTGGTGCGCGTGGGTCCGCTCGCGGACAGCGTGAGTCTCGCGGCGCGCAAACTCGGTATGCAGTACGCGAGCATCGGCGCCGCGCCTGCCTATCTGGCGCGCCATGGCACGCCGCGTAACGTCGACGAACTGCGTGGGCACGCCGTGATCGCGTACTTGCGGGCCGGAACGGCGCAGCCATGGGAAGTGGTCGACGTCGACGGCCAAATCCGCCGCGCGCAGGTGCAGCCGCAACTCGGCTTCGACGACATGCAAGGGATCGTGGATGCCGCGCTTGCCGGTTTCGGCCTCGCGTGGCTGCCAAGCTGGCTGCTGGCCCGCTACGAGAAAACGGGCAAGCTGGTGACGGTGATGGAGAACTGTTTCCGGCCCGCTCAGGAGATCCACCTGGTGTGGCCGAAGAGCCGTTACTTGCCGCTGAAAACGCGCTGCGCGATCGACGCGCTGGTGGCGGAGATTCCCGCCATGATCGGGGCGCCAGCCGCGGACGCCCCTCGCGCGCGAAATACTTAGAATTGCAAAGTAGCGCTGGCTACGGCGGTGCGAGTCGGCGACGGCGCCACGTAGGCGCCCCATGCCGTCGTCCAGTAACGACGATTGAAGAGGTTGTTGATGCCTGCCCGGAACGTTACGTCCTTGCCGGCAATCTTCGTCTCGTACCGGCGCTTCGATATGCCTAACACGCTCTAATCAATTGGTTTCTAGGAAGTCGGCTCTTTAGAGCACACCTTCGGGTCCACTGCATGTTTGAAGCCCCCAGGGATATTTTCTGGTTGCTCCTTTTCAGGTGGCTCTATTGTCACGCTCTCGACACGCTCCATGATTCGCACCGCTTTCGACAAATTCCCGCTAACCAATCGACCATGTCCATCCAGGAACGCGGTCTGAGTATTCACCGTGAGGACAACGGGGTGTTCACCTGTGGCGCTATGCCAGTTTGCCCACATGGAATATGGCCCGATCCTAGCCCCGCCTAATGACTTCGATTGACCGTTTCCTATCCGAGTCCCGATTGGATCGCTGACGATGTCAAAGCTACAGATGACAAATTGTCTAAGTGTGGGGTTCTGGTCCAACAACGGCACAATCGAAGCGTTAAAGTCAACAGAACCCGTTCCCTCAAGGGGGAACGAAGCAACCGGCCAAAGCAGAGAAAGCAGGAGAAGTTGTTTCATATCAGTTACCAAGGAATTTGACACGCGCATTCTGAAGGTCACCGCCGGATGCTTGCCATGCTCTTGTGGCCGCACTTCCGGGGCCACTGAAATGGTCGATGTGGTTGCCCCGGATTCCGCCGCCCGTATCGTCGGCCGATCGTTCGCCAACTACGCGGCTGCCGTCGCTCGAACTAATGAACACACGGGAGCGCCCTGGAATGACGGACGGATCAACTGCTATTGAGTGGTTCGCGATAACGTCGCCGAATCGACCGTGCGCGGCATCCGTTTCGCTCAAGCGTGCTTGCGCGGGACTGTTGAGGATGTCTGGATTCCCGCGCGCATTGTTATGCCATCCGCCGCCGCCGCCATCATAACGAACATATTGATTATCCAAGGTAACGCCTGTTCC
The DNA here is from genome assembly GCA_036383775.1 of Paraburkholderia sp. Taxonomy (GTDB): domain Bacteria; phylum Pseudomonadota; class Gammaproteobacteria; order Burkholderiales; family Burkholderiaceae; genus Paraburkholderia. The sequence goes on from DASVNP010000146.1 coordinate 90,289, forward strand.
TTGCATTGGCACCCCGCCCGCACCGTAGAGAAAATCCCGTCTATGCTGCCCGGTGACGCCTGCGGCTTGAACCATTGGGCCATGCGCGTCGCGTTCGTCCGCAATGATGTAATGCGTGATGTGAAAACCCGCTTCATACCACGCGTCTTTCAGAGTTATGCGTAGAGGCACGGCTGTTATATCATCGTCCCCCACTGACAGTGACAAATCACCCGGCTCTCGTGATTCGAGTATAACCATTGCGCAACCCGCTGAATCAGTTGGGCCTGAAGCGCGTGCAGTATCGTTTGCGCGATTGCATTTGATGGATAGCGTACGACCAGAAAGTGGAACACCAGCACGGCTTTTTACCGTAGCTTTAATCGGTAGTTGATACAGAATCTTTCCATGTTGCGCATGCGAAGATGACGGAATCAACGGCAGTTTGTCTCCATATTTGTTATCGGGGATATCCCACGACAGCAGATTGGCAGCAATTCGAACTTCAACGCACGAATTGGGGTTAGTGTTTGTACATGCGGTATCGTGAACCGTTACCCATAGTGTAGAGTCCGTCATTTCTATTACGTCTCCAGTTGAAGATTTAGAGTTGACGATCCTCCCGCCAATACACGTTGCGTTTGGCCCGCGGCGTTTGTCGTGCCGGTGAAGACTTGCCCGCTATCTGTGACGATGCGATAGCGCACGTTAGAAAGTGCGCGGCGTGCTTCATCGAGCAAAGTAAATTGCTCGTCATAGGTGGCAGTTTGCGCGGCTTCCCGAGTTGAACCCGCTACCGCTGCGCGTGCCGTGTCCGCAGTCTTGTGAATGAAGTACTTGGCGTCCGCGCCTGCAATGACCCGATTCTTCTCGCATGGGCATAGCACCCGGTCGTCGTCGACCACTACCGGCGTTCCGCGATTCCTTATCTTATCGCCCGTGCCGTACATTTCCCATGTGCCTTTACAGTTTCCGCAGGTTGCATGCTCGCCGCGCAGGGCAATCTTTTTTCCGTTGTCGTGGATACTCGCTTTTAAAGCAATGACTCTCCCGCCAGTCGTGGTTGAGTCCTGGTCCCTTGCCACTGGAATACGCATCAGATGTCTCCGAAGATTTCGAGCGTTAGGCGTCGCGCCCGGTGCGTGCGCCGACAGTTGGGGCGATGTTCGAGCCCTGATTGGCGATCGTTGCGCACACTTGTGGAGTGCGATATCGGACTGGTCTGAAACTTGGGAAATTGGGGAGCACTGCAATGTGCGGCGCATGATGGTGATGCGTTGACTTGACATTTGACAAAGATGGCGCAGCTGATCAGGGCAAACGGGCAATGTGTGCCGCAAAGCTCTTATGAAGCAAAGGAAAGCAAGGCGGCGTAAATGCGGCCGCGCATAAGTGCAGCCTCAGCCCGGCTTCGACGACATGCAAGGGATCGTGGATGCCGCGCTCGCCGGTTTCGGCCTCGCGTGGCTGCCAAGCTGGCTGCTGGCCCGCTACGAGAAAACCGGCGAGCTGGTGACGGTGATGGAGAACTGTTTCCGGCCCGCTCAGGAAATCCACCTGGTGTGGCCGAAAAGCCGTTATTTGCCGTTGAAAACGCGTTGTGCGATCGACGCGCTGGTGGCGGAGATTCCCGCCATGATCGGGGCGCCCGCGGCGGACGCCCATCGTCTGAAAAATACTTAGAATTGCAAAGTAGCGCTGGCTACGGCCGTGCGAGTCGGCGACGGCGCCACGTAGGCGCCCCATGCTGTCGTCCAGTAACGGCGATTGAAGAGGTTGTTGATGCCTGCCCGGAACGTCACGTCCTTGCCGGCAATCTTCGTCTCGTACCGGCCGCTCAAATCGAAGGTGGTATAGGCCGGCACGAACTGCGTGTTCTGCGCGTCGACAGCCTGGTTGGCGACGTACTTGCCGCCAAACGCCAGTGTCAGCGGACGCAGATAAGCCGGGTTGTATTCGACACGGCCCGTCACGGTGAAGCGCGGCGCGCCATAGATGCGCTTGCCTTCCACGCTCGGATCGTCCACATCCACGGCCTTTGTGTCGAGCCACATCACGCCGCCCATCACGCGCCATTCGCTCGTCAGCGCGAGCCAGCCGCTCGCGTCGATGCCGGTGTAGCGCTTGGTGCCGTCCTGCACGAAGATGTTGGCCGCATTTGTGTAGTTGTAGCCCTGATCGACACGGAACAACGCGAGGTTGGCGCCCCACTTGCTGTGGTCCGTCTTGAAGCCGATTTCATACTGCTTGCTCTTCAACGGACCGAACGTCGCCGGGTAGTTGAGGTTGGTGTTCGAGGCCGCGCCGCCTTGTTCCAGCGACTCCACGTAGCTCGCGTACAGCGTCGAATACGGGTCGGTCTTGAACATCAGCGCGAAGGTAGGTGTGACCGGGGCCGCCTGGTATTGCGACGTCACCGCACCGCTCGGGTCGTAGACGTGCTGCTGATATTGTGTGTAACGCACGCCGACGAGAGCCGACAGGCGCGACGTGAGTTGCACGGTATCGCTCGCGTACAGAGCGGCCTGGGTGGTGCGCTGCTGACGGTACAGGTCCGAGCCGATGCTGACTTCGTCGTTGGTCAGCAGGGTGCTGCGGTACAGATTGCCGGTGCCGAGGAAGTAGCCTTGGTTCCAGCCGACGCTGTTGCTGTATTCGCTGGTTTGCGTCTCGAAGCCCGCGCCCACCACCACGTCATGCTTGATGCTGCCGGTGTTGAACGTGCCCTGTACCATGGCGTCGACGTTCTGGTAGAAGTAGCGCGTCATGGCCGCATAGAGCGTGTTCGAATAGTTGCCAGCGCTGTCGGTGACGAAAAGGAAGCTATCCGAATTAGTTCGGTTCTCCTTGGCGAAGCGGTACTTCAGGCTGGCGTGCCAGTTTTCAGAGAGGCGGTAATCGAGGCCCGTGCCGAACGAGGCCATTTCGGTCTGGTAGTAATTCTGCGGCTGCGTCAGTGCATGGGTGACGGTGCTCGCATCGGGAATGCCCAGGCCGCCGCCGAACATCAGTCCGAATAGCGTGCCGTTGGTCTTGCGCTTCTGATAGAACGCGTCTGCGGTCCACGTCAGGTCCGGCGTGATGCGGAAGTCGAACGCGAGCGACGCCACCTGCCGGCGGATGTGACCGTGGTCCTCGGCGGTGTTGCCGTCTTCGTTGACGAGGTTCAGGCGGTAGCCGAAACGGTTGTCGTTGCCGAAGCGGCCGCCCAGATCCACGGCCTCGCTGAATACGCCGGCCGACTTGTAGCCGACGCTGATGCTGCGGTACGGATCGTCGGTGGGGCGCTTCAGCACATAGTTGACGATACCGCCCGGCGCGCCGAATCCATACATGAAGCCTGACAGACCTTTGAGCAATTCAACCTGTTCGAACGGTTCGAGCGAGAGGTCGGTGTCCCACGACGGAAATGTCTGGCCGTCCACTTTGATGCTGTTCAGTGTGTCGATCGGCATGCCGCGCACGGTGAAACTCGAATTTTCGCTCACGGCGTTTTCGCTGATGGAGGAGACGGCCGGGTCGTCCTTGAACAGGTCGTTAGCGGTGGCCGCGAAGCGGTCCTGCGCTTCGTCGTTCGTCACGACGTGGGTCGAGAAGGGGGTGTCCACCTGCTTGCGCGTGCCCAGCGCGCCGGCGCCGACGGTATCGGCTTGCGCGACGGTGTTCTCTTTCGATGCCGATACGCTGACCGCCGGCAAGGTGGCGGCGGCATCGCTCGCCGCGGCCTGCGCCCAGCCCGACGGCGACAGCGTGGAAAGCGTCAAGCCGACGCTGGCCAGAAGCCCCGCACTCAGTAGCGATGGACAGCGGCGCTGGCCGCGCGGCAATGCCGGTCGACCGGCAAGAAATGAATTCTGCATGTTGTTTGAATTAGGCAGGTTGGCGCCGCGGCACACCCACAATGTGGGCGAAACGGCGCCGTATGAGCGAGCGGTTGTTAAGCAGAGGGTGAAAACGTCAACTTCTTGCGAATGATAATGCAACTGATTCGTATTAACAAATTATTTCGTGAGATGAGTCATCTATAAGACATCTGTCATAAGACGTAGGCAATTTGCCTCAAAGCCTTATCTGGCGGGGCTTGGCCCTGCTGAGCGGGTGTCCGGGACCTGTTTGTTTAGCAGCGGATAGAGGAAAACACGCATATACTCACGTCCGTGCCGTACAAAGTAGTGCCGTGAGTCGCGCTGCGTTTTGCCTCCTGGTGCCAACTTCGCCGGCTTAGCGCCATAAGCGCTCCGTCTAACTCTTCACCTTGCAAAGCATCAACATGTCCACATCGCCGAAGATCATCTACACCCTGACCGACGAAGCGCCGGCCCTCGCAACTTACTCACTGCTGCCGATCGTCAAGGCGTTCACGCGCTCGTCCGACGTGATCGTTGAAACGCGCGATATCTCGCTCGCCGGCCGGATCATCGCTGCATTCCCGGACTACCTGAGCGCGGAACAGAAGGGTTCCGACGATCTGGCGGAACTGGGTGGACTCACCACGCGTCCGGAAGCGAACATCGTCAAGCTGCCGAATATCAGCGCGTCGGTGCCGCAGCTGAAGGCCGCCATTACGGAATTGCGCGACCAGGGCTACAAGCTGCCGGCCTATCCGGACGTGGCGAACACGGACACGGAGAAGGACGTCAAGGCGCGCTACGACAAGATCAAGGGCAGCGCGGTCAACCCGGTGCTGCGCGAAGGCAATTCGGATCGCCGCGCACCGCTGTCGGTCAAGAACTACGCTCGCAAGCACCCGCACAAGATGGGCGCGTGGAATGCGGATTCGAAGTCGCACGTCGCGCACATGAGCGGCGGGGACTTCTACGGCAGCGAAAAATCGGCGCTGATCGCGGCAGCGGGCGCGGTGAAGATCGAGCTGACGGCCGCCGACGGCTCGAAGACGGTTCTGAAGGAAAAGACGGCGGTGCAGGCGGGCGAGATCATCGACGCTTCGGTGCTGAGCAAGAACGCGCTGCGCAGCTTCATCGAAGCCGAGATCAACGATGCCAAGGCGAAGGGCGTGCTGTTCTCGGTGCACCTGAAGGCCACCATGATGAAGGTGTCGGATCCGATCATCTTCGGTCACGTGGTGTCGGTGTTCTACAAAGACGTGCTGACCAAGCACGCCGACGCGCTGGCGCAAGCCGGCTTTAACCCGAACAATGGTATCGGCGATCTGTACGCGCGCCTGAAGGACCTGCCGGCCGAAACGGTTGCGGCGATCGAGGCCGACATCAAGGCGCAATACGAGCAGCGCCCGCAACTGGCCATGGTCAATTCGGACAAGGGCATTACCAGCCTGCACGTGCCGAGCGACGTGATCGTCGACGCGTCGATGCCGGCCATGATTCGCGAGTCGGGCAAGATGTGGGGCGCGGATGGCGCGCTGCACGACGCAAAGGCTGTGATTCCGGACCGTTGCTACGCCGGTGTCTACCAGGCGGTGATCGAAGACTGCAAGAAGAACGGCGCGTTCGACCCGGTCACGATGGGCACTGTGCCCAACGTCGGCCTGATGGCGCAAGCCGCGGAAGAATACGGTTCACACGACAAGACGTTCCAGATCCCGGCGAACGGCGTGGTCCGCGTGACGGACGCCGCCGGCACGGTGCTGATCGAACAGCCGGTGGAAGCCGGCGACATCTGGCGCATGTGCCAGACCAAGGACGCGCCGGTGCAGGACTGGGTCAAGCTCGCGGTCAACCGCGCACGCGCCACCAACACGCCGGCAGTGTTCTGGCTGGACGCGGCTCGCGCGCACGACGCCCAGATCATCAAGAAGGTCGAGCAATACCTGAAGGACCACGACACCAGCGGTCTGGACATTCGCGTGATGACGCCGGTCGAAGCGACGAAGTTCTCGATCGAGCGCATCCGCGCCGGCAAGGACACGATCTCGGTCACCGGCAACGTGCTGCGCGACTACCTGACCGACCTGTTCCCGATCATGGAACTGGGCACCAGCGCGAAGATG
>DASVNP010000147.1:0-9809 GCA_036383775.1 Paraburkholderia sp.
CACGCGCTGGCTGGGCCAGCAGGCCGAGGCGCTGGGCGTCGAGATTTTCCCGGGCTTTCCGGCCGCGGAAATCCTCTACAACGATGACGGTTCGGTCAAAGGCGTGGCGACCGGCAACCTCGGCATCGGCAAGGACGGCGAACCGACCGAGAACTTCCAGCTCGGCATGGAACTGCACGCGAAATACACGCTTTTCTGCGAGGGTGCGCGCGGTCATCTCGGCCGTCAACTGAACGATAAGTTCCGGCTGCGCGAAGGCGCCGATCCGCAGGTCTACGGCATTGGCATCAAGGAGCTGTGGGAGATCGACCCGGCGAAGCACAAGCCCGGTCTGGTGATGCACACCGCCGGCTGGCCGCTGGAAAACGACACCTACGGTGGCTCGTTCCTCTACCACATGGACAACAACCAGGTGGTGGTGGGCTTCGTGGTGGGTCTGGGCTACACGAATCCGTATCTGTCGCCGTTCGAGGAATTCCAGCGCTACAAGACGCATCCGGCGATCCGCGCGATTCTGGAAGGCGGCAAGCGCGTGTCGTACGGCGCACGGGCGATCACCGCGGGCGGCCTGATGTCGCTGCCGAAGCTGACGTTCCCGGGCGGCGCGCTGGTGGGCGACGATGCGGGCTTCCTGAACGCCTCGCGCATCAAGGGTTCGCATGCGGCGATCAAGACCGGCATGCTGGCTGCGGAAGCCGCCTTCGACGCGGTGCAGGCCGGACGCCAGAACGACGAGCTGACGGCGTATCCGGAGTCGTTCAAGACCTCGTGGCTGCACACCGAACTGCATCGCGCGCGCAACTTCAAGCAGTGGATGAGCAAGGGCCTGTACCTGGGCACGCTGATGGTGGGCATCGAGCAGAAGCTGCTGGGCGGCAATGTGCCGTGGACGCTGCATCACCAGCATTCGGACCACGAAACGCTGAAGCCCGCTTCACAGTGCAAGCAGATTGTCTATCCGAAACCGGACGGCAAGCTGACGTTCGACCGGCTTTCTTCGGTGTTCATCTCGAACACCAATCATGAAGAAAACCAGCCGGCTCACCTGACGCTAAAAGATGCCGGCGTGCCGATCACGGTCAACCTGCAGACCTACGCGGGTCCGGAAGCGCGCTTCTGCCCGGCGGGCGTCTACGAATTCGTCCGGAACGACGACAACGAAGACCGCCTCGTGATCAACGCGCAGAACTGCGTGCACTGCAAGACCTGCGACATCAAGGACCCGACGCAGAACATCATATGGGTCACGCCTGAAGGTGGCGGCGGACCGAACTATCCGAACATGTGATTTCAACCTGCGCGTCACCCATTTTGGCGGGGCGCGCGGCAACACAAATCGAGGAGCATCTAATGCAAAAAGAAGTCGTTGTCGTCGGCGGTGTGCGCACGGCCATCGGTAAGTTCGCTGGCAGCCTCAAAGATATGCCCCCGACCGAACTCGGTGCGATCGTCGTGCGCGAAGTACTGGCGCGCTCGAAGGTCGCGGGCGATGAAGTCGGCCACGTGGTGTTCGGCAATGTGATCGCGACCGAGCCGAAGGATCTTTACCTTGCGCGCGTCGCCGCAATGGACGGCGGCGTCTCCGAGTCGACCCCGGCCTTCACCGTCAATCGTTTGTGCGGATCGGGCCTGCAGGCGATTGTTTCCGCCGCGCAGACGATCCTGCTGGGCGATGCGGAAGTGGCGATCGGCGGCGGCGCGGAGAACATGAGCCGCGCGCCTTACATCACGAGCGCCGCGCGCTTTGGCGCGCGGATGGGCGATACCCGCCTGATCGACATGATGCTGGGCGCGCTGAACGATCCGTTCCATGCGATCCCGATGGGCGTCACGGCGGAGAACGTCGCGAGCAAGTACGGCATTACCCGCGAACAGCAGGACGCACTGGCACTGGAGTCGCACCGGCGCGCGACGCGGGCGATTGCCGAAGGACGCTTCAAGGAGCAGATCGTCCCGCTGACACGCAAGGTGAAGGGGCAAACGGTCGTGTTCGATACCGACGAACATGTACGCGAGGAGATCGAACTTGATGAACTGGCCGCGTTGCGCCCGGTTTTCCAGAAAGACGCCGGCACGGTAACGGCCGGCAACGCCTCGGGCATCAACGACGCGGCGGCGGCGGTCCTGCTGATGGAGCGCAAAGCCGCCGAGCAGCGCGGTCTGGCTCCGCTCGCGCGGCTGGTGTCGTATGCGCATGCCGGCGTCGATCCGCGCTATATGGGCATTGGTCCGGTTCCGGCCACACGTATCGCGTTGCAGCGGGCGGGTCTCGAAATCCGCGATCTCGACGTGATCGAGGCGAATGAGGCCTTTGCGGCGCAGGCGTGTGCGGTCACGCAGGAACTGGGTCTCGACCCGCAGAAGGTGAACCCCAACGGGTCCGGTATTTCGCTGGGCCATCCGATTGGGGCGACCGGTGCGCTGATCACCGTCAAGGCGCTGCATGAGCTGCGCCGTATCAACGGACGCTATGCGCTGGTTACGATGTGCATTGGCGGCGGGCAGGGTATCGCGGCCATCTTCGAAAACCTTCAATAAGCGCGCTGCGCATTACCGCTCAGGCAGACAGATATGACAATTGAAACGGTTGGAATCATCGGCGCGGGCACCATGGGCAATGGGATCGCGCAGACCGTCGCGGTCGCCGGACTCAAGGCCGTGATGATCGACGTGAACGACGCCGCGCTGGCCAAAGGTGTCGCAACTCTCACGGGCAGCCTCGAGCGGCTCGTCGCGAAAGGCAAGATCGAGGCGCAGGCGCGCGATGCGGCGCTCGCGCGCATCGAAACCTCGACCGACTATGCGCGCCTTGCCGACGCCGACATCGTGATCGAAGCCGCCACCGAAAACGCCGAGCTCAAGATCCGCATTCTGAAGCAGATCGAAGCGGCGGCGCGTCCCGAGGCGATCATCGCGTCGAACACCTCGTCGATCTCGATCACCGCGCTCGGCGCGACGCTGGCCGATGCCTCGCGCTTTATCGGCATGCACTTTTTCAACCCGGTGCCGCTGCTGCCGCTCGTCGAGGTGATTCGCGGCGTGCAAACCAGCGACGCGACCGCGCAGGCGGTGCGCGAGCTGACGCTCGCGCTCGGCAAGTCGCCCATTGGCGTGAAGAATGCGCCGGGCTTCGTCGTCAACCGGATTCTGGTGCCGATGATCAACGAGGCGTTCTTCGTGCTGGCCGAGGGCATTGCCACGGCTGAAGAAATCGACGAGGGCATGCGCCTTGGCGCGAATCATCCGATCGGCCCGCTCGCGCTCGCCGATCTGGTCGGGCTCGACGTTTGCCTCTCGGTGATGGACGTGTTTCTGAAGGACTTCGGCGATTCCAAGTACCGCGCGTGCCCGCTGCTGCGCGAACTGGTCGCGGCCGGCCGGCTCGGACGCAAGACCGGTCACGGCGTGTATCGCTACGACTAGAAGACCGTCTAACTATTTTCTGACTGCGCGAGGAGACGAAGATGCAGGACACACAGACTCAATCGATGTCGTCGGCTTATGCCTATCCGTTGCTGGTCAAGCAACTGCTGCACACGCCGATGGTGCAGACGCCCAATCAGGAAATCGTCTACCGCGGCCAGATGCGGATGACCTATGCCACGCTGCGCGAGCGCATCGCAAGGCTCGCCAACGGCCTTGCCGGGCTCGGTGCGAGCCACGGCACCACGGTTGGGGTGATGGACTGGGATAGTCACCGCTATCTCGAGTGCTACTTTGCCGTGCCGATGATGGGCGCCGTGCTGCAGACGGTCAATGTGCGGCTCTCGCCGGCTGAAATCGCCTACACGATCAATCACGCCGGCGCAGAGATCCTGCTGGTGCATACCGACTTTCTGCCGGTGGTCGAAGCGATCAAGGATCAGCTGGAAACGGTGCGCACGTTCATCTATATCGACGAGCCGGGCAGCAGTGCCGCCGCGCACACCATTGCGTTTGCGACGGAATACGAGGCGATGCTGGCCGCGAGTGCCACGAGCTACGCCTTCCCGGATTTCGACGAAAACACCCGCGCGACCACGTTCTATACGACGGGGACGACCGGCTTGCCGAAGGGCGTGTACTTTTCGCACCGCCAACTGGTGCTGCACACGATTGCCGGGATGGCTGCGCTTGCCAGCCCGATGTCAGGGCAGCGTGTTCACAACGGCGACGTGTACATGCCGCTTACGCCGATGTTCCACGTGCATGCGTGGGGCATGCCCTACATCGCCACGGTGATGGGCTTGAAGCAGGTCTACCCGGGCCGCTACGTGCCGGACCAGTTGGTGCGTTTGCTGCGCGACGAAGGCGTGACGTTCTCGCATTGCGTCAGCACGATTCTGCACATGCTGCTCTCCTGTCCCGAGGCACGCTCCACCGACCTGAGCAAGTGGAAGGTCATCATCGGCGGCGGCGCGCTGCCGCAAGGCCTCGCGCGCGCGGCGCTCGAACGCGGCATTGACGTCTTTGCCGGCTACGGCATGTCGGAGACGTGTCCGTTGCTGACGCTCGCGCAACTTCCGCCGGGCGCCGAGCAGCTCGACCCCGATGAGCAGGTGCGTTTGCGCTGCAAGACCGGCCGGGCGGTTCCGCTCGTCGACCTGCGTATCGTCGACGAGAACATGGCGGGGCTCGCGCACGACGGCCGCGCGGTGGGCGAGATTGTCGTGCGCGCGCCGTGGCTCACGCAGGGCTATCTGAAGAATCCCGAGGCGTCCGAACAACTGTGGACAGGCGGCTATCTGCACACGCAGGACATTGCCAATATCGATGCATCGGGCAGCGTCCAGATCTCAGACCGCATCAAGGACGTGATCAAGTCGGGTGGCGAGTGGGTCTCGTCGCTCGAGGTCGAGAATCTGATTTCGCAGTTTCCGGGCGTCTCGGAAGTCGCGGTGATCGGCATCAAGGACGACAAGTGGGGCGAGCGGCCGGTGGCGCTCATCGTGCTCAAGGAGGGCATCATGGTCGGCGCCGACGAGATCAGGCAGCACCTGATGACGTTCGCGACGGCCGGGAAGATCTCCAAATACGCGGTGCCGCAGGAAATCAAGTTTGTCGAATCGTTGCAGAAGACGAGTGTCGGCAAGATCAACAAGAAGTGGCTGCGTGAGCAGTTCGCTTGAGCCGTCAAGCACGGCGAGCAGGATGACTAACTGATTTCTGAGGGCCGTTTGCGTCCGCCGTCTGTGTCATTCTCAGACGCAGGCGGCGCGCCACCGCTCGCATCCCAACGATAGCCGGCTACTGCGGTGCGATGTCCCGCTGCACACGGTGAATGTGCTGCTCGACATAGAACGCCGCCGCATCGGCATTGCCGGTCACGATGGCCTCATAGATCAGACGGTGCTCGGCCACGTAAAGGCGAATTCGCGTCGGGTCGTAGATGCCGTCGTCTTTCAGGCGTTTCCAGAGCGACTGATCCATCGTCGCGGCAATTTCCTCCGCGATCTTCACCAGCAATCCGTCCCCCGTCATGACCGCGAGCTGGCGATGAAAGAGCCGGTCGCTGTTGTTCCACAACGCGCGCTCTTCCGCGTCCGCCACGTCAGTCAACGTTTCCATCTGCGAAAGATAGTGCTCGGCCAGCCGGTCCCGTTTCTTATGGACGGCCGCACGGCGTGCAATGGCGGGCTCCAGAATCAATCGGACGTCTAACGTTGCAGACGGACTGAAATCGGAGGCGAGCTCGCCCCCGGCGCGCGCATTCGACGCCGTGTCGGCAAGCAGTTGGCCAGCCGTCGACGCGACATAGGTGCCCGAGTTGCGCTTCGTGATGACGAGCCCCTCGTTTTGCAGCGCGCCAATGGCTTCACGAACCGCCGGCCGTCCGACGCCGAATCGCGCCGCCAGTTCGCGCTCGGACGGCAAACGGGCGTCCGGCAGAAAGCGTCCGGAACGAATCTCCGCGCGGATCTTTTCTGAGACCTGTTCGTAGATCTGCAACGGGCGGAAGCTGCTCTCAAATTCGGGACGGGTGGAAGCCATAGGAAAGTCCGGCGGGCGTGCAAGGTGGTTTCTGAATATACCACTTTGTGATTTGCGGAAGACATTCCCGCGACCGGCGCCCTGATTGCCAAGCGCGCCAAGGAGCACGCGCTATCGGTGAAGTGGTTTCAGATCAGGTCCGACAAACGACAATTTACGCCATGCGTGGTCCTGTGAGAATCCAAAATTGTCAATTTCTTGTGATTCAACTTGTTGCGGTTGTGAAATTGGTATAAATTCTGCCCATTAAATGCGCGCCAGATGACAATCTGGGTCGAACGACAACCACCCCGGATTGGATCGTTTTTCACCCAATTGGTGCGAGCCTTTAGCGCGCACCCCGGCACCACTCTATGCAGGCGAACCCGAACATGACCTCTGTCAGCCACCGACATTTCGACGCCCAGGCCACCGCGGCATTGCTGGACTACCCATCGCTCGTGCGGGTGCTTCGCGAGACCGTTGTCGAATATGGCGCGGGGCACGTTGTGAGTCCCGAGCGCCTGGCCATTCCGATGCAGGAGGGCGGGTTGATGCTGTCGATGCCCGCGAGCGCGAAGGACATGGCCATTCATAAACTGGTGAACGTGTGCCCCTCGAACGGGGCGCGCCAGCTTCCGACGATTCACGGCCAGGTCATCGCCTGCGACGCCCACACCGGCGAAATGCTGTTCGTGCTCGACGGCCCGACCGTGACCGGGCGGCGCACCGCGGCCGTGACGGTGCTGGGCATCCAGACACTGCATGGCATGACGCCGCGCGAGATACTCATCATCGGCACCGGGAAACAGGCGGCTAATCATGCGGAGGCACTCGCGGCCAGCTTCCCGGAGGCGAAGCTGTTTGCCAAAGGGATCTCGCAGGCCGACTCCGAAGCATTCGCCGCGCGCACCCGTGCCGTGGCGCCGAACCTGTCGGCGCTGGATGGCGATGCCATCCCGGACAGCGTCGACGTCGTCATCACGCTTACCACCAGCAAATCCCCCGTCTATACGCAACCGGCGCGGCCAGGCCGTCTGGTCGTCGGCGTCGGCGCCTTCACGCCCGACGCAGCGGAAATCGGCAAGAACACGGTTGACGGCAGTTTCGTCGTGGTCGACGACCCGGTAGGCGCGCGGCATGAAGCCGGCGACCTGATTCAGGCGAAGGTCGACTGGCAAACGGTCGGCTCGCTCGACCAGGCGCTGACCGGTCAACTCAAGCCGAACGCGCCGATTCTGTTCAAGAGCGTGGGGTGTGCCGCGTGGGATCTGGCGGCGTGCCGTGTTGCACGCAAGGCGCTGAGCTAAGCCAGCGGGTCCGCACGGCGTTCGCGATGATGTTGCTGCATATTGGTTTGTATTGAACCAAAAATTGTTCTTTAATTTTGAAATGACGTTGTATATAGACCATCTTACGAATAACCTGGTCTTTCCTTAACCCACCTGGAGCTCGGTATGCGCTGTCTCGCCACAACTATGGCCGCACTGCTGGCCGCTGGTTTTACCTTGTCCGCAAGCGCACAAGTTGTCGTTACCATCGGTCACTCGGCTCCGCTTACCGGACCGCAGGCGCCGAACGGCAAGGACAACGAGAACGGCGCGCGCCTCGCGATCGACGAACTGAACAAGACGGGCGTCACCGTGGCAGGGCAGAAGGTCACCTTCAAGCTCGATTCGGAAGACGACCAGGCCGACCCGAAAATCGGCGTGCAGGTCGCGCAGAAGCTGGTGGATAGCGGAGTCGTCGCGGTGGTGGGACCGTACAACTCGGGCGTGGCGATTCCGGCATCGCGTGTCTACAACACGGGTGGCGTGCCGATCTTGCCGGTTGCGTCCAATCCGGCTTTGACCAAGCAGGGCTTCAAGAACATTTTCCGTATCGGCGCGAGCGACGAGCAGTTGGGCGGCACGATGGGCCAGTTCGCCGCGAAGACACTGAAAGCGAAGACGGCGGCCGTCATTGACGACCGCACGGCCTATGGCCAGGGCGTGGCCGAGCAGTTCGTCAAAGTCGCGAAGGCGAACGGCATCCAGATCGTCGACCAGGAATTCACCAGCTCGTCGGCGACCGACTTCCTCGGGATTCTCACCACCATCAAGGCGAAGAATCCGGACGTGATTTTCTTTGGCGGTTACGCGGCGCAGGGCGCGCCGATGGCCAAGCAGATGCGCCAACGTGGCCTGCGCGCGAAGCTGCTGGGCGGCGACGGCATCTGCTCGGCCGATATGGGCAAGGTCGCGGGCGACGCGGCATCGATCGTCTACTGCGCACAAGGCGGTATTGGACTCGAGAAGTCCGCCGCCGGCCGCGAATTCCTGCAGAAGTACAAGGCGGCCTACAACATCGATACGCAGGTCTACGCGGTCAGCTATTACGACGGCGTGAAGCTGCTTGCCGATGCGATGGTGAAGGCCGGCACGACGACCGACAAGGCGAAGCTGACAGCGCAACTGGCGAAGGAAAACTATAAGGGCGTGGCCGGCACCTACTCGTTCGACGAGTACGGCGACCTCAAGGGTGCACCGACCACCGTCTACACCATCAAGAACGGCCTGCCGGTTCCGTACGGCGAGTAACGGTGGTAGCGACAGCAGCACCGGCAGTAGCTCCACCGACTTCATGAAGCAGACATGAAAATCACACGCACTATTTCGACTGTTGAAGTTCACACCGGCGGGGAAGCATTCCGCATCGTCACGAGCGGCCTGCCGCGTCTGCCTGGCGACACCATCGTCAAGCGGCGCGCATGGCTGAAGGAAAACGCCGACGAGATCCGCAAGGCATTGATGTTCGAACCGCGCGGCCATGCCGATATGTACGGCGGCTATCTGACCGAACCGGTCAGTCCGAACGCGGATTTCGGCATCATCTTCCTTCACAACGAAGGCTACAGCGACCACTGCGGGCACGGTGTGATCGCACTCTCGACGGCCGCGGTCGAGCTGGGCTGGGTGCAGCGTGAGATTCCCGAAACACGCGTCGGTATCGACGCGCCATGCGGGTTCATTGAAGCGTTCGTCAAATGGGACGGTGAGCACGCGGGCAACGTTCGTTTCGTCAACGTGCCGTCGTTTATCTGGAAGAAGGACGTAACCGTGCAGACGCCGTCGTTCGGCGCGGTGACCGGCGATATTGCGTTTGGCGGGGCGTTCTACTTCTATACCGATGGTCAGCCGCACGGTCTCGAGGTGCGGGAATCGTCCGTGGAGGAGCTCATCCGCTTCGGCGCGGAAGTGAAGGCGGCCGCCAATCAGGCGTTCCCCGTCGAGCACCCGCATATCCCTGAGATCAACCACATCTACGGGACCATCATCGCCAACGCGCCGCGGCATGCCGGTTCGACGCAAGCCAACTGCTGTGTCTTCGCCGACCGCGAGGTGGATCGTTCGCCCACCGGTTCCGGAACGGGTGGCCGCGTGGCCCAGCTCTATCTGCGTGGAGAGTTAGGGAAGGGCGACACGCTGGTGAACGAATCCATTATCGGCACCGTGTTCAAAGGACGTGTGCTGAGCGAAACGACCGTGGGCGATTTCAAGGCCGTGATTCCGGAGGTCGAAGGCAACGCGTTCGTCTGCGGCTTCGCGAACTGGATCGTGGACGAGCGCGATCCGCTGGCATACGGGTTTCTGGTTCGCTAGACCGATTGCAGTAGAGGTACCAGGTTGGCGCGAGATGCTGGGCAATCAGCATCTCGCGTTTTTTTTTCGCCGGTGCTGCGTGATGGCGAGCCTGCAGGCTCATTGCCGGGCGTTGTTCCAGTGCGGCCAGTAGTGACGGTGATCCAGTTGTCTGAGGCGCCTTCGACGCATCAACTCCCGGTAGTAATGCGCGACCACGAACACGGGCGCTACTGCCAG
>DASVNP010000148.1:0-21219 GCA_036383775.1 Paraburkholderia sp.
TGGCGGGGGTGGTGGCGGCGGGCGGGGCCGCCACCACCGACTCGGTGCGCTACGACACGCCGGCGCATGATGTGGTGACGCTCGGCAACGGTGTCGTTCCGGTCAAGGTCACCAACGTCGCGGACGGTGCGCTGACCATCAGCAGTTCGGACGCCGTGACCGGCGCGCAGCTCTACAGCACCAATCAGGCGGTCGCGCAGAATACGGGGGATATCACCACGATCACGAACAACGTCAACAACATCACCAACGGCAAGGCGGGGCTGCTTCGGCAAGACCCAAATTCGCGCGATCTGACGGTTGCTGGCGCCACGGACGGCAAGCACGTCAATTTCACCGGCACCTCGGGCGCGCGGGAGCTGATTGGTGTGGCGGCCGGCACGACCGGTGGATCGGCGGTCAATCTGGGCCAGCTTAGCCCGGTCGTCGCGTCGCTTGGCGGCGGCGCGAACGTCAATGCGAGCGGCACGGTGACGGGCCCCACATACCATGTGCAGTCGGGCACGCAAACCACGGTCGGCAGCGCACTCAGTTCGCTCGACACGGGTTTGACGTCGTTGCAGTCGCAGATCAATCTCGGCACGGTCGGTCTTGTCACGCAGGATGCGACCTCTCACGACATCCTTGTCGGCGCGACGACAACCGGGGGGCGTATCAATATGGCGGGTCTCGCCGGCAATCGCGTGCTGGCCGGCGTGGCGCCCGGCGCGATCAGCGCTACTAGTGGCGAGGCAGTCAACGGAGCGCAACTCTATGCGAATACCGCTAACACGGCGGCGGCCTTGGGTGGCGGTTCCGCGGTCAACCCGGATGGAACGCTCAAACGGCCCGTTTACAGCGTTGGCGGCAACACCTATAGCGACGTAGGCTCCGCGCTCGCGGCCGCCATCTCGACCAGCGTCAAGGCGGGTGCCGATGCAGTTCAGTACGATTCGACTGCGCACGACATGGTGACGCTGGGCACTGCTTCCGCACCGGTTCGGCTCACCAACGTTGCCGCCGCGAATCTGGCCGCCGGTAGTTCGGATGCCGTCAACGGCGCGCAACTATTCGCCACCAATCAGGCGGTCGCGCAGAACACTGGCAGCATCACGAACCTCGATCAGCGCACCACGACGATCGAGGGGGACGTGAGCAACATCACGAACCAGATCACGAACGGCGAGATCGGGCTCGTGCAGCAGGACCCCGTGTCGCGCAATCTCACCGTGGCGAAGGACACGGACGGCGCGCGTGTCGACTTCACGGGCACCGGCGGCGCACGTGAGTTGACAGGCATCGCGGCGGGCACCACGGACGCGTCCGCGGTCAATCTCGGCCAGCTTAGGCCGGTAGCCGCCACATTGGGCGGTGGCGCGCAGTTCAATGCCGACGGTTCGTTCACAGGCCCCACCTATCACATGCAGGGCGGCACCCAAACCACAGTCGGTGACGCGCTCGGCTCGCTCGACAACGGCCTCAACACCTTGCAGCAAAACATGAACACGGGCGGCATCGGCATGGTCACGCAGGATCCGGTGTCGCGCGTCATCAGCGTCGGTGCCACGACAGACGGCAATCTGATCAACATGGCCGGCACGGCGGGCAATCGGGTGGTGACGGGCGTCGCGCAAGGCATGGTCAGTGCCACCAGCAGCGACGCGGTCAACGGTGCGCAACTGCATGCGCAGGCGGCGAGCACGGCGGTGGCGCTCGGCGGCGGAGCAGCGGTCAATGCGGAGGGTACGGTGACGGCGCCCTCGTATAGCGTGGGCGGCACGGTGGTGAACAACGTCGGCAGCGCGATCACCAATCTGGACGGCCGCGTGACACAGAACAGCAGCGATATTGCCGGTCTGCAAACCACCCTCGGCAACCTCAATGGCGCAGTGGCGAACGCGGTGCAATACGACAGTTCGGCGCATGACCGGATCACGCTCGGCGGTGCGGCGGCCAATGCACCGAAGGTGCAGCTCACCAATCTGCAGGATGGCGAACTATCGGCCACCAGTACCGACGCGGTGACCGGGGCGCAACTCTGGAACACCAATCAGAACGTGAGCAGTCTCAGCCAGATGATTCAGGTCGTGCAGAACAATCAGACCACCGGCACGCCCTTTGTCTCCGTCAACAGTTCCGGCAACGCGGCGCAGGCGATCGGCAACAACTCCGTGGCGATTGGCGGTGACGCCAAGGCGTCCGCGCCGAACTCGGTGGCGATCGGCGAGGGTTCGGTGGCGGATCAGACCAACACGGTCTCCGTGGGTGCGTCCGGGAGCGAGCGGCGCATCACCAACGTCGCGGCAGGGCAAGCGCCGACCGATGCCGTGAACATGCAGCAGTTCCAGGGTGGCATGAGTGCCTTGGCGCGCAATGCTTACACCGGCACTGCACAGGCACTCGCGCTGACCGCGATCCCCGAAGTCGATGCGAACAAGAATCTCGCAATCGGCGTCGGGACGGCAGGCTATAAGGGCTATCAGGCTGTAGCGGTGGGGCTGTCTGCGCGCGTGACGCAGAGTTTGAAAGTGAAACTCGGCGCGGGCATCAGTTCGGCCACGACCTCGGTCACGGCCGGCGCGGCGTATCAGTGGTAGAAGAAAAGGGCGTCCGCCAGATCCGCCCGCTGGCGGGCGAAGGCAAGGCGGCAGCGCGCCAGGTCGCTGCCGGCACCCCGCCGTGTGAGCGCGCGGGGTGCCGGGCGAGCTTTACTTGAAGAGCTTCATTGCCTGGGAGAGCGTATTGAACACGCCCCATGCCAGCGGAATCATCACATAGAGCCAGAAGACGGTGAGTTTGACCTTGTTGGTCGGGTGCGCTTGAGTGGTCGACATGGGGGGCTCCTTAGGCGCCTTTGGCGATTTGTGCTTCGGTCATGTGGTGCTTGTCGTCCACACGCTTGATCAGCAGGTTGCAAACGAAGCCGATCACCAGCAGCACGGCCATGATGTGAACCGTCATCGTGTAGGCGTCCGCCTTGGCGACGCCGTGCGCGACTTCATAGGCGCGGATGTAATTCACCAGCACCGGGCCGGCGACGCCGGCCGCGGCCCACGCCGTCAGCAAACGGCCGTGAATGCCGCCGACAAACGTCGTGCCGAACATGTCCGCGAGATACGCCGGCACGGTGGCAAAGCCGCCGCCGTACATCGTCAGGATCACGCAGTAGGCGAGCACGAAGAGGGCAATCTGGCCGGACGCCGCGAAATCCGGCACCAGGTAATACAGCACCGCGCCGAGCGCGAAGAAGATGAAGTAGGTGTTCTTGCGGCCAATCCAGTCCGAAGCCGAGGCCCACACAAAACGGCCACCCATATTGAACAGCGACAGCAGGCCCACGAAGCCGGCCGCCGCCGCGGCCGTCACCGTGTTCTTGAAACTCTCCTGAATCATGACCGAGGCCTGGCCGAGAATGCCGATGCCGGCGGTCACGTTCAGGAACAGCACCAGCCAGATCAGATAGAACTGCGGCGTCTTCAAGGCCCGGTCGATATGCACGTGGTTGCGCGAGATCATCTTGTTTTGCGTGGTCTCGCCCGCCGTCCAGCCCGCCGGCTTCCAGTCAGGTGACGGCACGCGGATCGCCAGGGCGCCGATCGTCATCGAGATGAAGTACACAGTGCCGAGCACGACGAAGGTCTCGGCCACGCCGATGCTGGTGGCGCTGCGAAAGTGGTTCATCAACGCCACCGACAGCGGCGCGGCGATCATCGCGCCGCCGCCGAAGCCCATGATCGCCATGCCGGTCGCCATGCCGCGGCGGTCCGGGAACCAGCGGATCAAGGTGGACACCGGCGACACATAACCAAGGCCGAGGCCGATTCCGCCGATCACGCCGTATCCGAGATAGAGCAGCACGATCTGATGCAGATAGACACCCAGCGCGGAGATCATGAAGCCGCCGCCGAAACAGCATGCGGCGGTAAACATCGTGCGGCGAGGGCCGACATGTTCGAGCCACTTGCCGGCGAAGGCGGCCGACAACCCGAGGAACACGATGGCCAGCGAAAAAATCCAGCCGAGCGAGGTCAGCGACCAATCGTCGGCGGTGGATTGCGTAATGCCGATCACCTTGGTCAGCGGGCCGTTGAACACTGAGAACGCGTACGCCTGGCCAATACAGAGGTGGACCGCGAGTGCGGCGGGTGGAACCATCCAGCGCGAAAACCCCGGCTTCGCAACGGTGGCTTTTTTGGAAAAGAATGGGGAGGAACCTGCACTTCCGCTCGGTTCGGTGATGCTGCTCATGGTCGGTCTCCGTGACGAATTCGTTGTTATCGGCGCGTCCCGCGGAAGGCTTGAGATGTCTCGGTGTAAACGCGACAAATTGGGCTGTGGTCAATATATGTATTTGTATTTCATATGACGCGTTCGACCCGGAGATGCAATCCGCATCAAGTAACCATAGGACCAGAGCATGGCCTTGGCAATATGAGATCTGAATGCATAAGGGGTTCGCCTGGTGAACTCTTGTCTCAATTTGCACCAACGAGCGAACGCGGCATGGTGAGTCGGAACAACTTGCCGGATGCCCAAAAGAAAGCGGGCCGGCGGTGGCAAATATCGCCACGCCGGCCCGCTTGGGCGACCATGAATCGGTAAGACTCAGTCGACGGTGCGCCCGGTTTTCATCCTGGCTGCAACGAGCACTGAAATCAGGCAGCCGACCGCCAGATAAGCGGCCACCGGATGCCATGACCCGCCGGCAAAGCTGACCAGCGCAACCGCGATAAACGGCGTGAAGCCGCCGCCCACCACGCTCGCCACTTGATAACCCACGCCCGCGCCGCTATAGCGGTACTCGGTGCCGAACAGTTCGGTGAACATCGGCTGCTGCACGCTCACCACCATGTCGTGCGCGACGTTGGCGAGCATGACGGCGAATACCACGATCCATACCGTCGAGCGTGCCTCGAGTGCGATGAAGAAGGGCACCGCGCTCAGCATGCCGATCAGCGCGCCGACGATATACACGCGGCGGCGGCCGAAGCGGTCCGCCATCAACGCGAACAACGGAATCGTCACGCAGCTCAGCGCGCCCACCAGCAGCCCGATGGTGAGGAAGAACTCGCGCGGCATGTGCAGATTGGCCGTCGAGTAATTCAGCGCGAAGGCGGTAACGATATACATCGTGAACAGTTCAGCAAGACGCAGCGCGATGATCAGCAGGAACGCCTTCGGATGCTTCAGCAAGGCCTCGACGATCGGCAGGCGCACGCTGCGTTCGCCATGCGCGCCGACTTTTTCGACGAACTCCTTCGACTCTTCCATGCTCGAGCGGATCCACAACGCGATCAGCACCAGCACCACGCTGAACAGGAAGGGCAGACGCCAGCCCCAGCTCAGGAACGAGGCGTTGCTCATCGAGCGGCTGATGAGCGCGATCAGCCCGGTCGAGAGCACGAGACCCACGCCATAGCCGACCTGCACGCCGCTGCTATAGAACGCCTTCTTTTTCTCAGGCGCGCTTTCGACCGCCATCAGCGCCGCGCCACCCCATTCACCGCCGACCGCGAAGCCCTGGACCGCGCGCAGCGTCACGAGCAGCACCGGCGCCCACCAGCCGATGCTGGCAAACGACGGCAGCAGGCCGATCGCGGCGGTCGACAGACCCATCATCATCACGGTCAGTACCAGCATGCGTTTGCGGCCGAGCCGGTCGCCATAGTGGCCGAACACGAAGCCGCCGAGCGGGCGGAACAGAAAGCCGACGCCAAAGGTGGCGAATGCCGCGAGGGTCCCCATGGCGGGGCTGACCTTGGGGAAAAACTCGGCGTTGAACACGAGGGCGGCGACGATGCCGTACAACAGGAAGTCGTACCAGTCGACCACGGCGCCGACGAAGCTGCCGAGCGCCGCCTTGCGGGCCTGGCTGCGCGCCATGCGGTTGTCGGCCGGGGCGGCCGTCGGGATGGTGGTGCTCATCACAGTGTCTCCTTGAAACGCTCGGGCTGCTGTTTGTGTCGCGCGGCAGAAGTGGTGAAGGCGGCCGCCGTCGATCAATTGCAGGATGTCCGAAGGTTAATCACGCGAGACCGGTCTCACAATCCGCATTGGGTGCTTTTTGCGCGATCATCGAACGCGACTGCGCGAGTAGCGCGCGTTTTGCGTGTTAACACCGAGCGTTGGCCGTTCTCGTGCGGCCGCGAAGCGGAGGCGGCCAGCCCGTGCTACTGTGAAGATGTAGTCTTAAAAACAACAACTACTGATATACTACATACAGAATATTGATTTTTGCGGCGTCGCAGCATATGATTGAGTCATTCGTTCACTCAATCATTCCGGAGTTGCATATGCAGTATGTTCCTCTCGCGCTGCTTGCCGCCGCTGTTGTGGGTTTGGGCTCTGCCGCCACGGTTCTCTTGACCCGTCTGATTCCGCGCCCGGTTGCGCAGCTTGCAGCGCAGCATGGCCGCTTCGTCGGTCTGGGCGAACAACGTGCGGCGGCAGCACCGTATCGTGCACATGTTCAATCAGAGGCGATGAATGTCGTCAGAACTTCAAACTGAAGCAGTGGCCACACCGCTGACGTTGTCGCTGCAGCCCATAGGCGCAAGCGTGAGCTTGCGCGATCAGGCGTATGCCATGCTCCGCCAGGCCATTGCCGACGCGGACATCTATCAGAACCGCGAAGAAATCCGCCTCGACGAGCGCGTGCTGAGCGAGTCGCTCGGCGTCAGCCGCACGCCGGTGCGCGAGGCCATGACGCTGCTCGAGCAGGAAGGCTTTCTGCGCATGGTGCCGCGGCGCGGCATCTATATCGTGCGCAAGAGCAAGCGCGAAATCGTCGAGATGATCCAGATGTGGGCCGCGCTCGAAAGCATGGCGGCGCGGCTCGCCACGCTGCATGCCACGGACGAGGAAATCGCCCGCCTGCGCCACATGTTCGACAATTTCCGCGACGCCACGCCGGCAGAGCATATTGCCGAGTATTCGGACGCCAACATCGCGTTTCACCAGGCGATCGTCGAACTGTCCAAATCGCAGATCATTCTGGACACCATCAAGAACATCTTCATCCACGTGCGTGCGATTCGCCGCATGACCATTTCGCAGAGCGACCGCGCATCGCGCTCGATCGTCGACCACTTGCGCATTATCGAGGCGCTGGAGAAGCGCGATACCGAACTGGCCGAACGGCTGACGCGCCAGCATTCACTGGATCTCGCCACCTTTGTCGAAGTGAATTGCGATTTTCTGGATTGACGGCAGGCTAGCCGGATTTGGTCTGACCTAACGAAGCACGAGAGCCCGCGGTGGAGACACCGCGGGCTTTTTTTGTTTTCGGCGAGCGAAACAGTGCGGTGCGGGATAAACCGCGCTTGACGGTATCGAAAATATGGTATGTGATATATCAACTCTGCGAAGTGGAGCGCAACACCGAGTGTGTCGAAGCGAGTGCGTCCTTCGCAACCGCTGAGCAAACGATTGATCAGGAGACGATCATGGCGGCAGTGGCTTCATCCCTGAATCCGGCGCCGGGCAGCACGACGGCGGAGGACACGCTCAAGCAGAAGACGCGCGACGCCGGCGTCGTCTCGGGCGGCCACCTAGTGGCCAAGGCGCTGAAGAACGAGGGCGTCGATACGATTTTCACGCTGTGCGGCGGGCACATCATCGACATTTACGACGGCTGTGTCGACGAAGGGATTCGCATCATCGACGTGCGCCATGAGCAGGTTGCGGCGCATGCGGCGGACGGCTACGCGCGCCAGACCGGCAAGCTCGGCTGCGTAGTCACGACCGCGGGGCCGGGTTGCACGAACGCGATCACGGGCATCGCCACGGCGTTCCGTTCCGAAAGCCCGATCCTGCATATCGGCGGGCAAGGCGCGCTCACGCAGCACAAGATGGGCTCGCTGCAGGACCTGCCGCACGTCGACATCATGGCGCCGATCACCAAGTTCGCCGCCAGTGTCCCGAGCACCGAAAGGGTTGCGGACATGATCTCGATGGCGGCGCGCGAGTGTTTCAACGGAGCGCCCGGTCCGGCTTACCTGGAAATTCCGCGCGACGTGCTGGACCGTGAAGTCGACCTCGCTCGCGCAGTCGTGCCGCAGCCGGGGCACTATCGGGCTTCGACGAAATCGGTCGGCGATCCGCGCGACATCGAGAAGCTCGCGGACCTGCTGGTGGATTCGCAGCGCCCAGCCATTCTGTACGGCCAGCAGGTCTGGACCGCGCGCGGCCATGAGGAAGCGGTGGCGTTGCTGCGCGGCATCGACGTGCCTGGGTACTTCAACGGCGCGAGCCGCGGACTGCTGCCGCCGGGCGATCCGCATCACTTCGACCGTACCCGTTCGCAGGCGTTTGCCAATGCGGATCTGCTGATCGTCGTCGGCACGCCGTTCGATTTCCGCATGGGCTACGGCCGGCGCATCAGCAAGGAGTTGACGCTGGTGCAGATCGACATGGATTACCGCACGGTCGGCAAGAATCGCGATATCGACCTCGGGCTGGTGGGCGATCCGGGGGCGATTCTCGCCGCCGTGCTGCAGGCTGCCAGCGGCCGCCTGAAAGACAACCGGCGCCAGGCGCGCCGCACATGGATGAAGCAGTTGCAGGACGCTGAGGCCGTCGCAACCGACAAGCTCATGCCGCTCTTCAAATCGGATAGCAGACCGATACATCCCTATCGCGTCGCTTACGAACTCAACGAATTCCTCTCCGACGACACGATTTACATCGGCGATGGCGGCGACGTCGTGACGATTTCCGCGCAGGCGGTTCGCCCGCGGCGGCCGGGGCAATGGATGGACCCCGGCGCGCTCGGCTCGCTTGGCGTGGGAACCGGCTTCGCGCTCGCGGCAAAGCTCGCTCATGCGCATAAGGAAGTGCTGTGCTATTACGGCGACGGCTCGTTCGGCATGACCGCGTTCGACATGGAAACCGCCAATCGCTTCGGCGCGCCATACCTGGCGGTGATCGGCAATAACTCCGCGATGAATCAGATCCGCTACGGCCAGCTCGCCAAATACGGCGACGAGCGCGGCAACGTCGGCAATCTGCTGAGCGATGTGCCGTTCAGCAAGTTCGCCGAGATGCTGGGCGGCTACGGCGAAGAAGTGCGGGACCCGGCGCAGATCGCCGCGGCCTTGCAACGCGCCCGTGAGGCAATTCATCGGACCGGCCGCTCGGCGGTCGTCAACATCTGGGTCGACCCACGCGAGTACGCACCGGGCACGAAGAACCAGACCATGTACAAATAACACGGCTACTTCAGGAGATATGACATGGGCAAAGCACTCGACAGCGTGCGCATTCTCGACTTCACGCACGTGCAATCGGGGCCGACCTGCACCCAATTGCTCGCGTGGTTCGGCGCTGACGTGATCAAGGTGGAGCGGGCCGGTGCGGGCGACATCACGCGTGAGCAGTTGCGCGATATTCCCGACGTGGACAGCCTGTACTTCACGATGCTCAATCACAACAAGCGCTCGGTCACGATCGACACGAAGAACCCCGAAGGCAAACAGGTTCTCGAAGCGTTGATCCAGACATGCGACGTGCTGGTCGAGAACTTCGCGCCGGGCGCGCTGGACCGCATGGGTTTCACGTGGGAGCGGATTCAGGAGCTGAACCCGCGCATGATCGTCGCCTCGGTGAAGGGTTTCGGCCCCGGGCCTTACGAAGACTGCAAGGTCTACGAAAATGTCGCGCAATGCGCGGGCGGCGCGGCGTCGACCACTGGTTTCGACGACGGCCCGCCGGTTGTCACCGGCGCGCAGATCGGCGATAGCGGCACCGGTTTGCATCTTGCGCTCGGCATTGTCACGGCGCTCTTTCAGCGTACGCAAACCGGACGCGGCCAACGCGTGCTCGCCGCGATGCAGGACGGCGTGCTCAATCTGTGCCGCGTCAAGCTGCGCGATCAACAGCGGCTCGAACGCACCGGCTTGATGAAGGAATATCCGCAATATCCGAACGGAGCGTTCGGCGAGGCGGTGCCACGAGCGGGCAATGCGTCGGGTGGCGGCCAGCCGGGCTGGATTTTGAAGTGCAAGGGCTGGGAGACAGATCCCAACGCGTATATCTACTTCATCACGCAGGCGCCGGTATGGGCCAAAATCTGCAACGTGATCGGCAAGGAAGAGTGGGCCACGGATCCCGATTACGCGACGCCCACCGCGCGCTTGCCGCGGCTGAAGGATATTTTTGCCGAGATCGAGCGCTGGACCATGACCAAGACCAAGTTCGAGGCCATGCAGATCCTCAACAAATACGACATTCCATGCGGGCCGATTCTCTCGATGAAGGAAATCGCCGAAGAACCTTCGCTGCGAAAGACCGGTACGATCGTCGAAGTGGATCATCCGACTCGCGGCAAGTATTTGACCGTTGGCAATCCTATCAAACTGTCCGACAGCCCGACCGAGGTTCGGCGTTCG
Source organism: Paraburkholderia sp. (assembly GCA_036383775.1). Classification (GTDB taxonomy): domain Bacteria; phylum Pseudomonadota; class Gammaproteobacteria; order Burkholderiales; family Burkholderiaceae; genus Paraburkholderia. The sequence goes on from DASVNP010000148.1 coordinate 10,368, forward strand.
CCATTGCTTGGCGAACATACCGATGAAGTCATGGCGGAACTCGGCTACTCGCCCGAGCAGGTCAGCGCATTGCGCACCGCCGGCGCGATCTAGCCAAATGGAAAACGGTCCTGCGCGCCGTTTGCCGCGCACGCAGTGCCTGGCGTGACCCTTCAATGGGTGTGTCGGGCCGCTCAAGGAAGGATGTATGGATACGTGGATGCGTTTCATGTCGAACGACGGCGGCGTTGTATTTGGCCGCGTGGAAGGTGGTTATCTGCACGAGTACGAGAGCCTCGAACAGCCCGTGCCGACCGGCGCGGTGCTGTCGATGCGCGCCCTCACGCCGCTGGCGCCGTGTGCGCCCGGCAAGGTCGTCGCGCTATGGAACAACTTTCATGCGCTGGCCGCAAAGCTGGACAAGCCCGTGCCGTCGCATCCGCTGTTTCTGCTGAAGCCGGCGAGTTCAGTGATCGGCGCGGGCGAGCCGATACGGCGGCCGGCCGGTTACGCGGGCAAAATCGTCTATGAAGGTGAACTCGGTATCGTGATCGGGCGGCGTTGCCGCGATGCGGGTATCGAAGAGGCCGCTCAGGCGATCTTTGGCTACACGCTCGTCAACGACGTGACCGCCGCCGATCTGCTGAACGAAAATCCACATTTCCCGCAGTGGTGCCGCGCGAAGGGCTTCGACACGTTCTGCTGTATCGGACCGGCGATCGTCTCCGGGTTCGACTGGCAAAAGGCGCGTCTCGTGACGATGCTCGACGGCGTCGAGCGGCAGAACTATCCGCTCGCCGATATGGTTTTTTCTCCCGCCGAGCAGGTGAGTCTCATCTCCCAGGATCTCACGCTCGAGCCGGGGGACGTGATTGCATGCGGCACGTCGGTCGGCGTGGGCTCGATCAAGGATGGCTCCACAGTGGCGGTCGCGATAGAAGGGATCGGTACGCTCGGCAATACCTTGAGCGCTGCGGGTGCAGTTAGGGCAGGGGCGGCAGCCGAGGCCAGCGCTGTGTGAAGGCGTGATGAGGGCGTGATGAGGGGGTGACCGCTCGCGCGATGCATCGGCCGCGTGGCCATGCGTCGCCATTCGAAGGAGCAAGCATGCCGCATGCGTATGACAGTCCCGCATGGTTTGCGCTGACCGCTGCGCTCGCTGCCGTGTCGGCCGTTGCACTCGCCGCGCTCGTGCAACTGCTGCCCGGACGGCGCTCGGCGCGCCGACCTCACTGGCACGCGGGCATGCCGGCCGCCGCGCTTGCGGGGCTGTTTGCTGCCGGCGTTGGCGCGAGCGTCGGTGTGGCCGGTACTGCGGTGACAAGTGCGCTGTTTGGGGCGTGGCTCGCGCATGGAAGGAATCTGACCCGATGGCCTAAGCTCGTCGCCTTGTCGGGCAGCGGCGTGGGACTCTCGGTCATGCTGGGCGGATTTACGCACTATCTGTCGTCGTCGGCGCAGGTGGATGTCGAACGTATTGAGCTCTGTGCCGCGGTTTTTATTGGCGCGTTGATTTTCGCCACGTCGGCGATCGTCTTCTGCAAACTGCTCGGAGCGTTGCAGAGCGACGCGATGACGTGTCCAGGTCACGACATCGTCAATCTGTTCGCATTGCTGCTGTGTGGATGGCTTGGTTATGGCTTTGTGACGGAACAGGCGCGGCCATTCGGATTCGCGGCGCTGCTGGGGATGTGCGCGCTGGCTTGCGCGATGGGCGTGCATCTGATGGTCAGCCGCGAGTACACCCAGGGACAGGATCACGACTCGCCCGCGCTGGCTTTCGCCGCGCGTTGTCACAGTTTGACGATGGGGCAGCGTGGGGTGCTGGCGCGCATCGAATGGCACGGCGGGGAGCAGCAAGAATGGGCGCTGCGCGAACCCGTGCAGGGGAGCGTGCGCAACTCGGCTTATGAGCACCGTCGTGGCCGGCATGACAGCCGGCGCGTGGATGGGCCGAAGAGGGTGCGTGCCCGCTACCGGGCGATGCGGGTGCGAATATGAGGCGACTACTGCTTATACACGCTCAATTCCCTGACGCGCGTGATGCTCTCAATCAGCGTCGCGCCTTCTTCCATCAGGAAGCGCTTGAAAGCGACCGCTACCGGCGGCAGGCGTTTGTTCTTGCGGTGCACGACGTACCAGTTGAGCATGACCGGAAAGGTTTCGACATCGAGCACGACCAGGTGGCCGAGCTGCAGCTCGAGGCTGATGGTATGCGCGGACAGGAAGGCGATGCCCATGCCCGCAATCACGGCCTGCTTGATGGTCTCGGTGCTCTTGATCTCCATGGCGATCTTGAGGTTGCTGAGGCGCCCGGCGAATCCTTCTTCCATCGAATTCCATGTGTCCGACCCACGCTCGCGCACGATAAAGGCTTCGTTCGCAAGCTGGCTCATCTTGATGTTGCGCTTGCGCGCAAGCGGATGCGTGGGCGCCGCCACGATCACATACGGGTGAGGCGCGAACGCCTCGTTGGTCGCGTCGGTTTCGTGCGGCGGGCGCACCATCACGGCGAGATCGGTCTGGTTGGTGGCGAGTTGATGCAGCAGCTCTTCGCGGTTGTGCACCGAGAGATTGAGCACGACGCCCGAGTAACGGCGCGTGAATTCGGCCAGCAGGCGCGGAAAGAAGTAGTCGCCGGCACTGATCACCGCGACATTCAGTTTGCCGCCGGAGACGCCCTTGAGCTGGCTCATCGCCTCGTCGACTTCGTGGAACTGCTGGATGATCGCGCGGCTGTAGTGAAGCATCTCGGTGCCGGCCGGCGTCAGATAGATTTTCTTGCCGAGCTGTTCGAACAGCGGCAGCCCTGCGTGTTCTTCGAGTTGCCGCACCTGGGTGGAGACGGCCGGCTGGGTGAGATGCAATTCCTCAGCGGCGCGCGAGAAGCTCAGGTGGCGCGCCACCGTTTCGAACACCTTGAGTTGCCGCAGAGTCGCATTGCGCATCGTCATGGCCGATGTATAAACAAACGTGAATCAACATAATAACAAACTTTAATTATTAGTAATTCAGCAATGACCCTAGCATGGGTCTCTAAAAGAAAGCCGGGAAAGCGAAATGGCTGCAGAGCGACCCGGCGTGGCACTCGGGTTAACGTGTGGATTGCGGGCGTGCCGGCTGAAACGGCCGTTGTTTTGCCGTACTGCAAGGCATTAATTGATCGGAATAAAGGAAATAAAAAATCGGTAATTCAGGCCGGCCGGTTTTTAAAAGGAATGGATTAAAGGCGCGATATTGCCGATTGGCGGCGAGCGAGGCGGTCCGAGGCATCACCACAAGTTGGGACGCACATAGCGCGGCGTATTCCTCACGGGAAATTCCCTCGGGGCGCCGGCCGGCCGGACGACATAAATAGCGGAGACAAGGCGCATGGACGATATCAATCGGCAGGGCACGGCCCGCGAGTTTTGGGCGAATCGCTGGTGGCAGCTCGTCATCGGCATGGTGTGCATGGCGTTGGTGGCCAACCTGCAATACGCGTGGACCTTGTTCGTCACGCCGATGAACACGAAGCATCACTGGGGCGAGGCCTCCATTCAACTTGCGTTTGCGATTTTCATTCTGACTGAAACGTGGCTCGTGCCGCTGGAGGGGTGGCTCGTCGACAGGTTCGGTCCGCGGCCGGTGGTGGCGGGCGGAGCGGTCTGCGCCGGCCTTGCGTGGGTGATGAATTCCTACGCGTCGACGCTGCCGATGCTGTACGTCGCCGCGGTGATCGGCGGGATCGGAGCAGGCGGCGTGTATGGCACCTGTGTCGGCAATGCGCTGAAATGGTTTCCCGACCGGCGCGGTCTCGCCGCGGGTCTCACGGCAGCGGGTTTTGGCGCGGGCGCGGCGGTGACGGTCATTCCGATCGCGAGCATGATCAACCGCTCGGGTTACGAGGACACTTTTTTCTTCTTCGGCATTCTGCAGGGCGGATGCATTCTGGCACTCGCGCTGCTGTTGAAGAAACCGGTCTTGCGCCAGCACGCCGCACCGAAGAAGTTCGCGGTGACGAAAGTCGATTTCACACCAGGCCAGATGATCAGGACTCCGGTGTTCTGGTTGATCTATGTGTCATTTGTCGCTGTGGCGGCGGGCGGCCTGATGGCGACCGCGCAGATTGGCCCGATCGCGAAGGACTGGGGCCTCGCGCGCATTCCCATGACGATCTTCGGTATGACCTTGCCGCTGCTGACGGCGACACTTTCCATCGACAACATCTGCAACGGCTTCACACGTCCATTTTGCGGCTTCATGTCCGACAAGCTGGGGCGTGAAAACACCATGTTCGTGATCTTTATCGGCGAAGGTCTGGCGTTGCTCGGCCTGATGCAGTACGGCAGCAATCCGTACGCGTTCATGACGTTCGCGGCGCTGATCTTCCTGTTCTGGGGCGAGATCTTTTCGATCTTTCCTGCAATCTGCGCCGACACGTTCGGCAGCAAATATGCGGCTGCCAATGCGGGCACTTTGTACACGGCAAAAGGCACGGCTTCGCTGCTGGTGCCGCTAGCCTCGGTATTGTCAGCGACAGGAGGCTGGAGTCTCGTCTTTATCGTCTCCGCCGTGGTGACGATCGCCGCGGGTGTTTCGGCCAAATTCATACTCGCACCGATGCGCGCGCGCTGGATCGAATCGCACAACGAGCCACAGGGAGTGCTGGCGGTGGCGGGCACCGGCAACCCCTCGCAGCTCGGTCATTGGCCTGAGCAGACTCGTGAATAGGGTGGCCGGACCGCGTTCGACCATGACGTCATGAACGTTTCGCTGCAGCAGCTCAAGGTGTTTGTCGCCGTCGCGCGTGAGCGGAGCTTCACGCGCGCGGCGCGCGAGTTCGACCTCACGCAGTCGGCCGTGAGCCGTTGCGTGCGCGAGCTCGAAGAAGCGGTCGAACTGAAACTGTTCGACCGCACTACGCGCCAGGTCGAGTTGACGCATGCAGGCGCGAACCTCGTACGAAGGATCGGGCGCCTGCTTGACGACATCGAACTGACGCTGCGGGAGGAACGGGCGGCTCACGACGGACACACCGGCGTGGTGGTGCTGGCGAGCAATCCGGTGTTGTCGTCGAGCTGGGTGGCGCAGGGGCTTGCTCGTTGCGCGGCGATTTTTCCCGGGCTGATCGTATCCGTCAAGGACCTGCCGCAATGCGGCGTACTCGCGAGTGTCGAGCAAGGCGAGGCGGATTTCGGCGTGATCTCGCTGGCCGAGCCGCTCGCCGGCGAAGTGTTGCATGCGCAAACCATCTTCACGACGCCGTTTCATGCGGTGATACCCCCCACGCATCCGTTGGCGGGACAGGCGAGCGTTGCATGGAGCGCGTTGCGCGAGTGTGCACTGGTCACGTTGAATGCCGACGCGGGGGTACGGGCTGCACTTGAATCGGCCTTCAGCGCGAATGGCTTGAAACGCCAGCAGGTGCAGGAGTTCGGACATGTCGCGGCGGTGCTGCGCATGGTCGAACTGGGCCTCGGTGTCGGCGTTTTACCCGTCGACGCACATTGGCCCACGGTGGGCGCTTCACTGGTCAGCCGGCCTTTGACGCCCGAGATTAATCTGGCGACGCTACTCGTGCAGCGCCGCAACCGCTCGCTTAGACCCAACGCCGCGGCCACATGGGCGCAGTTCGCCGCACCCGCGAGCATGGTGCACTCCTCCGCTACGAACACCCCGGCATCGCCCGTTGCCGCGCGCGACGGCGCCGTCCTCCACGAACACTGACTACAGCTTTGGCCCCGTACTACCCAGCCCAAGCCAACCACCCTGCAAGGAGCCTCATGATGGATACTGAAACCGACCTCAGGCGCCATGATCTGCTGATCGACGGCAAGCGTTTGCCGCCCGGCACCGGCGAATATTCCGTCGACATCAACCCGGCCACCGAGGAGCCGATTGCGCTGGTGGCCCAAGGCAGCGCCGCCGACGTCGACGCCGCGGTCGAGGCCGCGCGCCGCGCGTTGAAGGGTTGGAACGCGATACGGGCGGCGGAGCGAGGCCGCATTCTGATGCGCTTTGCCAGCCTGATACGCGCCAATCTCGAGGAGCTCGCCGCGCTCGAAAGCTTGGACGCCGGTAAGCCGATCGCGGCGGTGCTGCGCCAGGATATTCCCGCCGTGATCGACACGCTCGAATACTACGCAGGCTGGTGCGACAAGATCAACGGGCAGGTCGTGCCGGTGCGTCCCGATGCGTTGACCTATACATTGCGCGAGCCCGTCGGCGTGGTCGCGGCGATCGTGCCATGGAATTTTCCGCTGATGATCGGCATGTGGAAGATTGCGCCGGCGCTGGCGTGCGGTTGTACGCTGATCGTCAAACCCGCGGAGATTACACCGCTTACCGCACTGCGCATCGGCGAGCTGGCGCTCGAAGCTGGCGTTCCACCGGGAGTACTGAATATCGTCACCGGCAAGGGGCGCGTGGTCGGCGATGCACTGGTGGCGCATCCTGGCGTCGACAAGGTGACGTTCACCGGCTCGCCCTCCGTGGGGCGCGGCATTCTGCAAGGCGCCGCCGGCAATTTCAAGCGCGTCACGCTGGAACTCGGCGGCAAGTCGGCCAATGTGATCTTTCCGGATGCGAATCTCGACAACGCGGTGCGGGCTGCGGCGTCTGGCGTGTTTTTCAACACCGGCCAGGTGTGTTCGGCGGGCTCGCGCATTCTCGCGCATCGCGACGTGTACGACGAAGTGGTCGAGCGGCTCGCCGCGCGCGCGAAGTCGATCAAGGTAGGCGATCCGTCCGCGCGCGACACGTCGATGGGGCCGCTCATATCCGCGGCGCAGATGAAGACGGTGCTGGGCTATGTCGAGACGGGGCGCGCCGAAGGGGCGTCGCTCGTCACCGGCGGCGCGCGCGTGGGCCAACGCGGTTTCTTCGTCGAGCCGACCGTGTTCGCCGGCGTTGAACATGAAATGCGCATTTCGCAGGAGGAGATTTTCGGGCCGGTGGCCAGCGTGATCCGTTTCAACGACGAAGCCGACGCGATACGGATTGCCAACGGCACGCTGTATAGCCTCGCGGCGGGCGTGTGGAGCGCGGACATCGGCCGGGTGCACCGCGTTGCGCGCGATCTGAAAGCCGGAACCGTGTGGATCAATACCTACGGCTATACCGACGTGCGTATGCCGTGGGGCGGTTCCGGCGACTCCGGATTCGGCCGCGAGCACGGCGACGTCGCGATCGAGAACTTTACGGAGCCCAAAGCAGTGTGGCTCGCGATCGATCAGTAGCGTCGCAAAGGAAAAAGGATCGGACACTTTCGGTGTTCGATCCTGTGTGCTTGCTCGTGGACAATTGACCTGCGTGAGAAAGCCTCCAGGCGGCCTTGACCCAAGCTTCAATCCCCCTGTAGCGCCATCCGCTCACGCAACTTGATGAGCGCCAGCACGACGTCGATAGTCGGCGTGGGTTCCGCAACAAGGCGACCCATCTCCTGCACCACCGTCAATAGCGGATCGATCTCCATCGGACGACGGTTCTCCAGATCGACCAGCGTCGACGTCTTATGCGCTCCGACCGCGCCCGCGCCGTCGATCCGCTTTTCCACGTCCACGCGAAAGTGCACGCCGAATTGATCCGCGATGCGTTTGGCCTCGAGCATCATGGTGCGTGATACCGCGCGCGTGCCGGGGTCGCTGGTGAGCACGTCGAGCGTGGCGTGCGTCAACGCGCTGATCGGATTGAAGCACAGGTTGCCCCACAGCTTGAGCCAGATTTCGTCGCGGATATTGTCGCGGATCGGCGCCTCGAAACCGGCGGCCTGCATGATCTCGTGCAATTGCTGAATACGTGGCGTGCGCTTGCCGCCCGGCTCGCCGATCGGGAATTTCTTGCCGTACACATGCTTGATGACACCCGGCTCGACGAGCTCCGCCGCGGGATACAGCACGCAGCCGATCGCGCGTTCGGGGCCGAGCCTGGTCCATTGACCGCCGTCCGGATCGACGCTGGTGAGGCGCGTGCCCGCGAATTTGCCGCCGTGCTGATGGAAGTACCAGTACGGAATGCCATTCACACCTGTGACGATCGCCGTGTGCTTGCCGAGCAGCGGTTGCATGGCGTCGACTACGCCCGGCAGGGAGTGCGCCTTGAGCGTGATGATCACGAAGTCTTGCACGCCGAGCTCGCGTGGGTCGGACGTGCAACGGACCGGCGCGCTGAACGTTTCGCCGTCCATGATGAGACGTGCGCCGTGTTCGCGCATCGCCGCGAGATGCGGGCCGCGCGCGACGAAACTCACGTCCGCGCCGGCGCGCGCGAGCTGCACGCCCATTAACCCACCAATCGCTCCTGCTCCGAAGACACAGATCTTCATGATGCCGCTCCTGTAACGATGAGAAGTCGCTTGCCCGATACCGTCTCTCGCTGCGCGCGGCGGCGGGTCATTGCTTGAGCATACGGGGGCGCGTCAATCACAGACAGTTAAAGTTTCTCAGCCAATGCATTAGGGATTGGTTATGGACGCGGACCCTCCCGAAGACAGCGAGAGGAGCGCTGTACGTGCCAGCACGGCGAATTCGCCCACCGACGAAAACCGCAGCTCATTGGGAAATGTCTGAATTTTGAGAAATGCTCGCAGGTGCAGAATTCGCCTTCCTTAAGAAGTGAGGCGTTCGTTCTGCATCGCATAACGTTGTTAGAGAGCAATGCCGCGAAATTGTGGATTGATTTGAGCTATTTCATTGTGTTTGTGTCCGTCATGCCGACGCGCGAATCGTATGGCGTAGAGGCGGCCGCCCGACACCGCAGTGTGTTCGAGTGTTAGGTCGGGTGTCATGTACACGGTGATTCGTCAATCCGCGGGCCGCCATGCTGCGGACATGGAGAGCGTCCTCGCTCGCATGCTCGATGTGATGCTGATTGCCCTGGGCGCGGTTCTGGCGTCGCTACGGTTCATGCCAGACACCGGACATTCGATTCTCGAAGTCGCCTTCGTGGCATTCGATCTGGTGTTCGCCGTTCTGCTGCTGCCCTGGTTCGGTGTGTATGACTCGTGGCGCGGCCGCTCGAAACTGCGTCTGAGCGTCAACCTCGTGCTCGGCTGGATCGTCGTGCAGGTCTGTGGACTGGCCATGATGTACCTGGTGCTCCACGCGGCATCCGTTTCGCGACTCTGGTTTGCGAGTTGGACGGCGATTACGGCGGCAGGGCTCGTCGCATCCCGGTTGATGGTGCATGCCGCGCTCCAAAGGATGAGACGCGCGGGGAGAAATGTGCGTACGGTCGCCGTGGTGGGCGCGGGAACGCATCGAGACAGTGTGATCGCCAACATCAAGGCAATGCCCGGCGCCGGCTTTCGGGCGGTGGCTACGTTCAATACGCGGCCAGGGTGTGAGCCGGATGTGCCGGGATTGCCGTGTTTCGCGCGTCTGCGTGAATTTGCGGAGTGGGTGCGCCGCGAAGAGATCGACGAAGTGTGGCTCGCGTTGCCGATGTCGGAAGAAGACACCGTGCTGGCAGTCATCGACGAATTCAGTAGTGATCTCGTCAATTTGCGTTTCATTCCCGATGTGCGCAGCCTGGTGATGTTCGATCGGAACGTGATCGACCTGATCGGCGCGCCGGCCATCAATCTGATGGCCTCGCCCATGACGCCGTACGCATTGATGCAGAAAGCGGCGTTCGACCGGATCTTTGCCGCTGTGGCGTTGCTCGCTTTGTCGCCGGTGATGCTCGCGATCGCACTCGCCGTGAAAGTGACCTCGAAGGGGCCGGTGTTTTTCACGCAACGGCGCAAGGGTGTGGATGGCCGCGTCTTCCGAATCTACAAGTTTCGCTCCATGCGCGCGCATGCGGAGTTGCCCGGCGTGGTTCGTCAGGCCACGCGCGGGGACCCGCGGATCACGCGCGTCGGCGCGTTCTTGCGGCGCACGAGCCTCGACGAGTTGCCGCAGTTCATCAACGTGCTGCGCGGCGAAATGTCGGTGGTCGGTCCGCGTCCGCATGCGATAGAGCATGACGACCAGTACCGGAGCATTGTCGACGGTTATATCCATCGCTACCGGATCAAACCCGGCATCACCGGGTGGGCGCAAGTGCATGGGTTTCGCGGGGAGACCGACAAGGTGGAAAAAATGCAGGCGCGCGTGGAGCACGATCTTTACTACTTGCGCAACTGGTCGTTTGGGTTGGACATGCGCATCGTCCTCGCGACAGCGATGAAGGGATTGCGACATCGCAATGCATATTGAGCCGATGGCGCGCTCTTTTGAAGAATAGGTTGAACACGATGTTAGCGGTAACTCCGGCTAGGCCGTTTTTTCGGCTTGGCACCTTGATCGCGGCGGTAACGCTGCTGACCAGTGCATGCGCGGTGGCACCCGGCATGCGGATGGATACGTCGCGCGTGCCGGCAACGCCTGGCCTTGTCGATACGTCGAACGTTGCCGGTGAACCCACCGAAGGCAAAGCGGGCGAACAGGCCAACGCAACACCCGGCACGCCCGACATTGCGATCACCGAGGTCGACGCCGCGCTGATTTCGCGTATGGCGCAAAACCGTCAACAGCAGCAGCGCGAATTGTCCCAATTGCTGTCTGGAGCACCGCAGGCTTACACGGTTGGAGCCGGTGACGTGTTGCAAATCGTCGTCTGGGATCACCCTGAGTTCGCGGCCGCGCTGGGTTCGTCGCAGACGCAATCGTCGCCGCGGCCCGGCGATCCGCTTGCCGGTTTCATTGTCGATCAGAACGGCAACCTGACTTTTCCGTATGCGGGCACGCTGCACGTGGCCGGTCTGCGTACCGACGAGATACAGCAGCGGCTGAGCAGCGCGCTTGCCAGGTACTTCGTCAAGCCTCAGGTGACCGTGCGGATGGCGTCCTACCGCGCGCATCAGGTCTATGTCGATGGCGAGGTCCGTAGCCCCGGTGCGCAGGCGCTC
>DASVNP010000149.1:0-2239 GCA_036383775.1 Paraburkholderia sp.
GACTAACTGCACACCGGGAAAACCGTTCGCGAAGGCAAACGACGGAATCCTGCTCGCGACGATCGGGATACCGGAAGCCAACGCTTCGAGAAACGCCACGCTATGCGCCTCGGAACGCGAGGGCATGACAAATACGTTCGACTCCGACAGCACGCTCGCCACATCGGTGCGCGGACCGGCCACCACGACGCGGTGCGCGATCCCCAACTCCTGCACGAGGCCAATGACAGTGCGCTGGTACTCCGGATCTTCGACCACGCCGTACAGCACGAGGCGCGCGTCCGCCACCTGCTCGAGCACCTGACCGAACGCGCGCACCGTCAGAAGCTGATTCTTCACCGACGCATAGCGCCCAATCTGCACGACCTGGGGCGCCCGGCCGCTATGCCCGGCGCCGTCGGTGAACGCGAAGCGGCCGAGGTCGACGCCGTTGGGCACCACCGTCATCGCAGGATGCGGCCCGATGGCCTGCACGTAATCGGTCATGCCTTGTTGCGATACGCTGATCACGACCCGGGCACGTCCGGACAGAATGTGCTCGACGCGCCGGAACAGCGGCCGCTCGAAATCGTTGGTCGCCGAATGCATGACGTAGACAACCGGCACCCGCAGCGGCAACGCGCGCGCATAGAACGAAGGAATCGTGGCGTGCGCGAAAATCACGTCCGGTTGAAATCGCCGCACTGTGAAGAACAGATTCCACAGTTTGCCCGTGAGGCGCCTGCGCCGTGAAGGAAACCAGCACTGCACGCCGTGCCGCTGCAACTCGTCCTGCAAGGGCAGGAATTCGGCGTGCACAGGCAACAGCGACGCCACGCACACGGCCATGCCTTCGGCGCTTTGATCGATAGCGAGATCCTTGGCGAGGACTTCGGCGCCCGACAAACGCGGCGCCAGAACCAGATGTAAGACGCGCATCATGAAGTCCTTGCAGTCAGCGTTCTGAACAGCATCCACGCCGCGGCGCAGCCAAGGCCAAGCGTCATCGACCAGGCAATGCCCGTCACGCCCCACCAGTGAACTGCCGCAGGCACGCTCGCCAGCAGCACCACAACCTGAATCAGCGACGCATGCACCGTCGCCTTCGCGTCACCCACCGCGCGCAGATACGCGACCAGCACGGCAATCAACGCGCCGATCGCCATATTGATCACGAGAATTCTGAACAGCGGCACCGCAGGCAACCAGGCCGCGCCGAGAATCAGCGAGAAGAGCGGTTCGGCGATCAATCTCAGCACCGCGACGAAAGCCGTCAGCCCGATCGCGATCACGAGCAGATAAATCTTGATCAGCCGCGATGCAGCCTGCGGGCTCCGGCGATGACGTGCCGCGAAGGTGGGAAAGAGGTATTGCGACATCGCGATGGCTGCGTCGGCAAGCAGCATCTGCGCAAGCCGCGACGACATCTGATAGCCACCCAGTTGCGCCGGGCCGAGCAGTTTGCCGACCACGACCTTGTCGAACTGATTGAGCAGGAGATTGATCACGCTGCTCGCCCAGATCCAGCGACTGAAGCCGACGTAGTGACCAATGCCCGACCACACGGCGCGGATCGGCGGGCGCGGTTTCATCGTCGCCCAGGTCAGGATGCTTTTCAGACTTTCGCCGGCCACGAGGCCGAGCAGCACCGAAGCCGCACCGGCGCCGAAATACGCAAGCCCCAGACCGACCGAACAATCGACAAATGCCGCCCCGACCTCGACCCCGGCAATATGCTGGAAGCGCCGCTCGCGCTGCACGAGGTAGTAAGTGGGCGATGCGAGACCGCGTAATAGCGGCAGCAGCGCGGCAAGCTGAATCAGCACCAGCGAGCCGTTCAGGTGAAACTGACTGCTCAACAATGGTGCAAGCGCGACCAGCAGCAGTGAGATGAGCACGCCGCGCGCGGTCAGCGTCGTCCACACCGCGCCGAGTTGCGAGCGCGACGGTGGATGTTCACCTTGAATGACCGCTTGCGCGAGACCCGTATCCGACAACGCCTCGGCAATCGCCACCGCGAGCAAGGCCACGCTCACGCTGCCGATCGCGGCCGGCCCGAGCATCCGGCCAATCGCCAGAAACTTGATTGCTACGAGTCCGCGCACGGCGAACTGCTGCAACAGCACCCACGTTGCCGCGCTCGCGCCGAAGCTGGCCGCTATCGAGAGCGCCGGAAGCCTGATCGCCCGCAAGCTGTTTCTCCGTCGAATCGGAGCGCCGTTGGGTCGGCCATAAGCAGCGATTCAATGCATCGCTGCGA
>DASVNP010000150.1:0-3634 GCA_036383775.1 Paraburkholderia sp.
ACGTCCGATCTTCACCTCGGCCGACGCGCCGGGCCTGATCTACGACGCGATCACAGTCAATCCGGTCAGTCTGCAGTCACGCAAAGCCGACTGGGCCAAGGTGATCAAGGTCTGGTATCGCTGCGTGGCCTATATCAACGATCCGAAGACGCAACCGGATGCCGTCAAGATCATGTCCGCGCGCGTCGGCCTGACGCCCGCCCAGTACCTGCCGCTGCTGAAAGGCACGCATTTGCTCGACGCAGCGGCGGCGAGAAAGGCCTTCGTCAAGGGTGACGGGCTGGACTCGGTCTACGGTTCGAGCGCGAACGCGGACAAGTTCAATGTACGCAACGCGGTCTACAAGCAATCGCAGAACGTGAGCGCCTATCTCGATCCGGCGCTGACCAATGCGCCGTAAGTAGCGCCAGCCGGGCGTCTATAGCTATACACGGTAATATGGGGGCAGCACGCTCCGTCGCTGCACACAAGCGCTTCTTTGCGGCGCCGGAGGACGGCCACCAGGAGGCAATCGTGTATAAAAAACAGTCTCGCTATCACGCCCTGCTCGCGCTGGCGCCCATACTGGCGCTGCTTTTGTCGCTTCTGCTGCTGGCCCATCCACGACCCGTATTCGCCAGCGAAGATAGCGACAACGCCAGCGCGGAAGCCGCGGGCCAGCGTGCCCGCTTTGCCAGGGAATTCTGCGGCGGTTCCGAGCAGGACGTGGTCGAATACAAGGAAAAACTCAGGAAGATCCTCACTGAAGCCAGCCAGTTCGATACGCGCTGGCAGGCGGGTTGGCAGCGCGGCGATAGCGATGCGATCCAGATGCGCTCTCTGAAGCTCAACTCCCCACCGGAATTCGCAGTGCGGGTCAAAAGCAACTGCGACCGCATCAAATGGCAGGCCGACAATCTGCTGCGCGCACGCCCGCCGAAGTAGCCCGGCGCCCGAAGCTGTTATTCTTCCCTCTCTCCGGCCATCACCCGGTCGCCTGCCGCCTCCGGGCGGCATCCCAAGCGGCGCGTTCACGCGCCCGGCATCAGCGAGACAGGAATTTGCATGTTCGGTTTTTTGCGTGGCTATTTTTCCAACGACCTGGCAATCGACCTCGGCACGTCGAACACGCTGATCTATATGCGTGGCAAGGGCATCGTGCTGGACGAACCCTCGGTGGTCTCGATTCGTCAGGAAGGCGGCCCGAACGGTAAGAAGATCATTCTGGCCGTCGGCAAGGAAGCGAAACAGATGCTCGGCAAGGTGCCGGGCAATATCGAGGCGATCCGCCCGATGAAGGACGGCGTGATCGCCGACTTCAACATCACCCAGCAGATGATCAAGCGCTTCATCCAGATGGCTCACGAGTCGCGGATGTTCGCGCCGTCGCCGCGGATCATCATCTGCGTGCCGTGCGGGTCGACTCAGGTCGAGCGCCGCGCGATCAAGGAAGCCGCGCATAGCGCGGGCGCCTCGCAGGTCTATCTGATCGAAGAGCCGATGGCGGCCGCGACCGGCGCGGGCCTGCCTGTATCGGAAGCCACCGGCTCGATGGTGGTCGATATTGGCGGCGGCACGACCGAAGTGGGCGTGATCTCGCTCGGCGGTGTCGTCTATAAAGGCTCGGTGCGCGTAGGCGGCGACAAGTTCGACGATGCGATCGTCAACTACATTCGCCGCAACTACGGGATGCTGATCGGCGAGCAGACCGCCGAGGCCATCAAGAAGGAAATCGGCTCCGCGTTTCCGGGCTCCGAAGTCAAGGAGATGGAGGTCAAGGGCCGCAATATGTCCGAAGGCATTCCGCGCAGCTTCACGGTGTCCAGCAACGAGATTCTCGAAGCGCTCACCGATCCGCTGAACCAGATCGTCTCCGCAGTGAAGATCGCGCTGGAACAGACGCCGCCGGAACTGGGCGCCGACATCGCCGAGCGCGGCATCATGCTCGCGGGCGGCGGTGCGTTGCTGCGCGATCTCGACCGCCTGCTCGCGGAAGAAACCGGCCTGCCGGTGTTCGTCGCCGAAGCGCCGTTGACCTGCGTGGTGCGCGGCTCAGGCATGGCGCTGGAGCGGATGGACAAGTTCGGCGGGGCCTTTTCTTATGAATAAGTACGAGTAAGTGCGCGTAAGCCCCGGCTCGCGAACGACGGCTTACGAGGCCGTTTTCCCGCCGTTGATCCGGATGATTTCGCCCGTGATAAAGCTCGCCTTGTCAGACGCGACGAACACGATCGCGTCGGCTATCTCTTCGGGCGTTCCCGCGCGTTTGAGCGGAACGTTCGTGAGAAAAGCGGCTTTTCGCTCGGCGGTGCCGGTTAGCCGCTCGAGCATCGCGGTCTCGACCGGACCCGGCGCGATGGCGTTGACGCGCACGCCTGACGCGGCACCTTCGATCGCCGCCGATTTCGTCAGACCTTCCACCGCGTGCTTGCTTGCCACGTAAAGCGACGCGTTCGCCGCGCCGCGCGAACCCATCGTCGATGAAATATTGACGATGCTGCCGCTGCCCTGCGCCAGCATCACGCGCATCTCGTGCTTCATGCTGAGCAACGTGCCGAGCACATTGGTATCGAACACAGCCGCATAGCCCTCAGGCGTGCGCTCCGTGACCGGCCCGTTCTGGCCTTCGGTACCCGCTGAATTGACCGCGACGTCGAGCCGGCCAAAGCGCGTAACAGTCTTGTCGACGAGCTCGCGCACCTCGTTTTCGAACCGGACGTCTGACTGGATGAACTCGGCTTGCGCGCCGAGTGTGCGAAGCTCTTCAGCCAGCTTCTGGCCTTGGTCCGCGCGACGTCCGGAGACGACGACATGAGCGCCTTCACGGGCAAAAGCCAGCGCGGTGGCGCGGCCGATGCCTGTCAACGCACCAGTGATCAGAACGACGGGATGGGTAGACATTGCGTTTCCTCGATGAAGTTTGCGAAAGCGGACGACAGAGCCGCTCAGAGACTGAAGCCGGCCGCCCCGCTTAACCAGGCGTGCTGAACGAAAGCGGGATGCGCTCGCCCGTGCCATTCGATTCTGCGATCTGGTCCATCAGTTCATGCATCCGGATCGCGTCCGCGAAAGTGGGCGCAAGCGTTGAACCGGTCTTGACGTCGCGTGCATGGGCGGCGTACAGGTTCGCCAATTCCAGCACACTCGCGCCAAGTTCGCTTGGCGGCAGCCAGTCATATTCCGCAGGAATCGTCAGTTGAGTCAGCGGCTGACGGTCGCCGCGCGCGATTTCGAAGCGGTTGAAGGCGTCGCCGAAGCTGGTCGTGTTCCAGATTTTCAGATCGCCCTTGCTGCCTGTCACGTCGAGTTGCATACCGAAGTTGTTGCGCTTTCCCGCCTCGATATGGACTGTCAGCACGGCGCCATTGGCGAAAGTCCCTGCCAGCACGACCTGGTCGGCGCTGGTATGCGGGAATGTTTCGCCGGTTTCGATCAGCGTGACTTCCTTGAACTGGTTGACAGTCAGCGCCGACAAACTCTGCGGATAGCCAACCATTGTTGTGAACAAGGCGTCGAGGAAATGGCCGCCGTATATCGACAGCAGACTGGAGAAATTCTCTTCGGGGATCGTGAAGTACAGCGAAGCGGGCCGTTCGCGCTGGAAGTACTCGACGCTCACGTGCAGGCGCACCGAACGCACTTCGCCAATTTCGCC
>DASVNP010000151.1:0-9317 GCA_036383775.1 Paraburkholderia sp.
GACGGCGACACGTTCCACGTCTTCTGCCTCGGCGAGGCGCTGGCGTTCGAATGGCAGAACCTGCTGGCGCATGCAGCGGATGCCGAGCACGGCGAAGGCCGCCTGACCGCGCCGATGCCGGGCAAGGTGATCGCGGTGCTGATCGAGCCGGGCGCCGTGGTGGAGAAGGGCACGCCGCTGATCGTGATGGAAGCGATGAAGATGGAGCACACCATCGGCGCGCCGGCGGCCGGCACGGTTTCGGAAGTGCTGTATGCAGTCGGCGATCAGGTTGCCGACGGCGCGCAGCTGCTCGTACTGGACGTGAAATAAGAGCGCGAATCAGGCGAGGCGCGCGTAGCCGGCGGCGCGCGCTTCGCTCTCGAGTTGCTCGATGCGTTCGTAGTCAGACGGCGGCAACACGGAAAAACCCTTCAAACGCAGGCGTTTCGCACGCGCGGGCTGGCTTGTGAGCGCTGCGCCCAACGCTTCGCGCAGTGCCTGAATCGTCGCCGGGGGCACCGTGCTCGAAGCGATCAAGGGCAAACCGGGCGACGGCGCCGTCATGCCGATCGAGCGCACCTGGCCGGCGAGCTCCGGCAATTCATCGCACATGAACGCGTACGTCACGCAATCGATCGCGGCGACGTCCGCGCGACCGTCCGCCACCGCTCGCAATGAGCCGAGATGCGAGCCGGTTCGCAATACCGAGCTGAAAAAACTGCCGGCGTGTGCGAGCGGCGCGACCGCATGGCGAAACACGTTCATGCCGCTATTCGAATCGTCCTGATTGTAGGCAGCCCGCGCGCCCTGGCAGGCCGCAAGCGTATCGAACTGCCCATTCACGCGCGTGATCAGCACGCTCGAATAGTGCGCGCCCTCGCAGCCCGGCGCGTCAAAGTGCGGTGTTGCGATCAACTGAACCTGTTCTTGCAAACCGTGCATGAACGGATAGCCGCAAGTCTGCGAGATCAGCAGATTGGGGCGCCGCCAGAAACCGTGCAGTTCTTCGTCAGGTTCGACAATGCGGCACGCCGGCTTGACCTTGCGCAGCACGTCGCCAAGCCACTCGCGCCACGCGGCGTCGAGCGCGGGCGTGACGTTGTACATCGGCAGGGCGGCTATCCAGGTCATGAAGCGATTCTGACATATTTAATGTCTGACCTTTCGGAATTCGTCGAGGTCGAGCCGCACGGACTCGCTCGGTCTGAATGTCCAGCGCTGGGCCGCCACGCTCAGAATCTCCAGCTGCGCGTCTTCAAACGCGACGAGCAGGTCTTTCTTGCGCTTGCTCGCCGCCCCGCAAAAAGTCACGAGCGCGTCGGCGCTGATCTCGAAGATCTGTGCCCGGTCATCGCAGCACACCCGGAAAGCGACCGTGGCGCATTCCGTAACACAGGGCCTGAACCCCTCATCGACATATACGGACATAGCGACCTCCCGCTGCACGCCTGAAACATCAGGATGACAATCTGTGAGTTCGCGGTATGTGGGAAAACCGGCATTGGCGGTGAATTGGCCGCGGGCGGGCCCGCGCTGTCCGCGAGAGACGACTTGTATCGTCGTACGAGAAACCCTTCGATTTACGTGTCCTCGCCTCAAAACCGCTCACTCCTCGAGTTGTGCCCGCGCCAGCCGGCCCAGCCGTTGAACTCCCTCCTCGATGCGCTTGCTCCATGCGTGCCCCGCGCTCAGGCGCAGGCAATTGCGAAAGCGCCGGCTCGCTGAAAAAACGTCGCCGGGTGCAAAGCAGATACCTTGTTCGAGCGCTTCGTCGAAGAGCGCGCGCGAATCGAAACGCCTCGGCAGTTCGAGCCAGAGCACAAAGCCGCCTGCCGGCTGGCTCACTTTCGTGCCGGCCGGGAAGCTTGCCTCGATCGCGCGAGTCATGCGCGCGAGGTTCTCTTCGAAAAGCCGGCGCACGCCGCGCAGGTGCGCATCGTAGGCGCCGCTCGCGAGGAAATCCGCGAGCGCCACCTGGGGCAGGACGGGGCAGCACAGACTGAAGGCCAGCTTGCGCTCCATCACCTGCTGCGCGTAGGCGCCCGCCGCAATCCAGCCGATTCGGTATCCCGGCGCAAGGCTCTTCGAGAACGAACTGCAGTAAATCGTATTCGCGCCGCCGTCGAGCGCGATGAACGGCTTCGGCCGCTCGCGACCGAAGTGGATGTCGCCGTAGACATCGTCTTCGATCAGCGGCACGTTGTGCCGCGCGAGCAGAGCGAGGAGCGCCCGCTTGTCGGCTTCGGCCATCGACGAACCGAGTGGATTGCTGAAACTCGATGACAACGCGCAGGCCGCAACCGGTTCCGTATCGAGCAGGCGTGCGAGCGCGTCGATGTCGATGCCGCGCGTCGGGTCCGTCGGCAGTTCAAATGCCTTCAGGCCCAGCATTTCGAGTGTATGTAGTAACCCGAAGTAAGTAGGCGATTCAACCGCGATCGTGTCGCCGCGCTGGGCGACGGCAGTGAGCGCGAGCGTCAACGCCTCGGTGCAGCCGTTCGTGACGAGCAGGTCGTCAGGCGACAGCGCATGCCCGATGCGCATCGCCCGCCTCGCGATTTCACGGCGCAGGCCCGGTTCCCCTTGCGGTGGGCAATAGACGTTGTAGCGTGTTCCGTGTTGCCGGGCGGCGCGCGCGAGCGCGAAGTCGAGTCGCCTGGATTGCAGCAGTTCCGCGTCGGGCACGGCGCAGCCAAGCGGCAGAAGCGCTGAATTCGATGCATGTTCGAGCAATCCCGCAACAGCACCGCTAATCGACACGGTCGACGCTTTCGCGCGCGGCCGCGAGGCTGACGGCAACGCGAGTGCGCCGCGGTGCGCGCCCGCGACATAAAAGCCCGACTGTGGCCGCGCGACGAGGATGCCGCGATCTTCGAGCAGGCGATACGCCTGTAGGGCCGTGGAGATGCTGATACGGTGCTGCTCGCTGACGGCGCGCACGGAGGGCAGACGCGCGCCCGACGCGAGCGCGCCGTTGTCGATCATGCCGACAATGAGTTCGGCCAACTGCTCGTAACGGTACGGTGTAGGCGTGTCCATGGAAACATTCAGAGCGGAATAATCCCTGATTATCGACGCGATGCGCCGGTTCGCCAAGAGAAACTGTGATGGTCAACTTTGCAGAAAATTGTGACTGTTATGGTCGGCCAGAGAACGCTACGATGCATGTGTTGCGATCGCTTCCGAAGGAGTCGGGATGCCGTACCGCAGCAAGGCCCTATGCACGGCTGTGATTTCCATCGACGCTGTGCCCGAGCGGCCGAACGGCCGCTTGCAATGGATCGTCTGGCGAAGCATTCATATCGAAGGCAAGGCAAAAGCATGAATGGTGTTCAAACGAACTTAGACGAAGCACAACCGCGCGGAATCGGCGAATCGAATTTCCCGGAGTGGCGCGGGAGATTTCCGCGCAACGAGATCATTTCGCTCCTCGACGTGAATCGACCGTTCAACCTGGCGGAGAGCACCTCGCAGGATCTGACGGTCGGTCAAATCATGGATCTGCCCGGCCTCGAGCATATCCGCGACCTGAAACTCGGCTATAGCACGTCCGCTGGTTCACGCGCGCTTCGTGAGGCCATTGCGGAGAGTTGCAACGTGCCAGCCGAGCACATCGTCACAACCCAAGGCACCGCGCTCGGACTGTATCTTCTCGCTGTCGAAGTCTGCCGCCCCGGCGATGAGGCTGTTCTCGCGACGCCATGCTTTCCGCCGAGCCGTGATTGTCTGCTCGGGGCCGGCGTCGATGTCTGCGAGGTCAAGCTGTCGTTCGAGAAGGGTTATCGGCTGGATCTCGACCAGGTCGAGGCCAGTCTGTCGGCGAAAACGAAACTGGTGAGTATCGCGTCGCCGCAAAATCCAGGCGGCATTCAGACCTCTCGCGCCGCCATCGAGAAGCTCCTTGTCCTGATGGAAAGGCGTTCTCCGGAAGCGATACTGTTCATCGACGAAACCTATCGAGAGGCCACCTATGGCGACAATGCGGTGGTCGAGAGTTTCGCGGGACTCCACCCGCGTATCGTCACCGGCGCGTCGGTATCGAAGGCGCTCGGCGCGCCAGGCTTGCGGACAGGCTGGCTGACTGTTGCAGACGCCGATCTTCGGGCGCGTCTGACCGTCGCCAAAATGAACACCGTGATCTCCGGCTCGGTGCTCGACGAGACGCTCGCCACCGCGCTTCTGCGTCACAGGGAAGATGTGCTCGTACCACGTCGCCGGTTGCTCGCCGCGGCTCTGCAGGAATTGGCGCTTTGGTGCGACAGCGAGCAAGCACGCGTCGAGTGGGTGCGCCCTGACGCCGGCGCGTTGTGCTGCCTGCGGCTACGCGCGGACGCATTCGACGAAACGGCTGTCTCACGCTTCTGGGATCTGCTGCCGGGGCATGATTTGCAGCTGGCGCGCGGAACATGGTTTGGCGAAAGCAGCCGGGTATTCCGCCTTGGATTTGGTTATCTACCGCCCGAGCGCCTAGGACCCGCGTTGTCTGCGCTATCGGTGGCGATGGACGCGGCTGCGTCGACGCACAAATAAATCGCAAGGCTGAACGGCGGGCGACCTTCTGGGCATATGGAGCAAAGCTATGAAAGTAAGGATTGCATATCTCGAGGAACCACCGTTCTACTGGACGGATGAAAATCATACAGTGACGGGGGCCGACATCGAACTGGCGGAGGTGATGCTGCGGGCGATCGGTGTGTCTTCCATTGAATATCAGCTGGTTCCGTTCGACGAACTTTTGTCTGGCGTGCAGGAAGGCCGCTGGGACATGAACGTGCCCATTTTCGTGAACGCTGAGCGTGCCGAGCGCGTTGCGTTCAGTGTGCCGGTCTGGGCACTAGGCGATGGATTCGTCGTTCGTCATGGCAATCCGAAAGGGCTGACGACCTACGGGGCCGTCGCGGCGTGTAACGACGCGCGGCTTGGGATTGTCGCCGGGACGGTTCAACTGGACACAGCCAGGTCGGCCGGCGTGAGCGATAGCCAGATCCTGCCGTTCAAGGACCAACCCGGCGCGATCGAGGCACTGCTCTCGGGAAAGATCGACGCATACGCGGGCACGGCGGTAGGAAACCGTGTCCTTGTCGGCGCCAATCAGGAACTGGAAGCGGTTGCGCACGAGATGAGCCTGAAAGGCGGTGCGCCTGTCGGTGCGTTCTCGTTCAGCAAGGGCAATCCTGGCCTTCTGCAGGCGGTGAATGAGCAACTCCGCAAGTACCTCGGTACGGCCGATCATCGTGCTCGCATGGCGAAGTACGGTCTCACGCGCACGGAACTGGACAGCGTGAGCGCGACCTGAACGGATGATGCGCCAGACCGGGCGCAGGCTGACACACGTACGATGCCTGCCGTAATGCGTCCGGACATCCACGTGAGTCAGACGAGGCGAACATGAAGCGATCCTATCGAGTTGTTGATGTCTTCACCTCGCGTCCGCTTCTGGGCAATCCAGTGGCCGTGGTATTGGACGCGGAGGGCTTGAACACCGAGGCTATGCAAGCCATCGCGAGCTGGACCAATCTGTCCGAGACCACATTTGTGCTTCCGCCCACGACAACGGAAGCCGACTATCGTTTGAGGATTTTCACGCCACGTAGTGAACTACCTTTCGCGGGACATCCGACACTGGGCAGCGCTCACGCCATCCTGGAAGCCGGACGTGTCACGCCTCGCGAAAACGGTCGATTGATTCAGCAATGCGGTATCGGCGTCGTTGACTTGACGCTCGATGAGCGAGGGGGAGACCGCGAACTCACCTTCAGCCTGCCGCCTGCGAAGCTGGAGCCGCTGCACGCGGCAGATGTGACGGAACTGGAGCTTATTCTCGGGTGCAAAGTGGGCGCGAAGACCGCGCCGGGTGTCGTGAATGTCGGCGCAATCTGGATTGTGGCGCATCTGAACGATGCGGAATCCGTACTGGGCATTCGACCGGATTTCCCGAGACTGGCGGAACTCGAGCGCCGCCTCGGCGTCACGGGCGTGACCGTATTCGGCATGCGCGAGCATGGAGGAGACGCGGCAATCGAAGTGCGCAGCTTCGCGCCGTCCTGTGGGGTGGAGGAGGATCCTGTTTGCGGGAGCGGCAACGGCAGCGTGGCTGCATTCCAGTGGCAGCGCGGCCTGTTGCCGCCCGGCGGAACGGATTATGTGGCGGCGCAGGGGCGCTGCGTCGGTCGAGACGGGCGAGTCAGGGTAAGCGTCGATGCGAACGGGAATGTCCACGTCGGCGGCTCTTGCATCACGTCGGTGGAGGGTTTGCTCATGCTCTAGACCGGCGCTGTGCGCGAGGCGCGCTGAAACGGGTTGCTCGTTGGTTTCCGGCATTTTTCCCATTCGAAAGACAGAACGCAGGCGTTTCGAAATGAATTCAGCATTCCAGATTGATTCATCGCCCGGGTTCATCTCGGTCACCAATCCCTTCGATGGTGTCGAAGTGGGCACGGTCGTGAACATTCCGCCGGAAGGCGCGCAGGTGCTGATCCAGACTGCGAAGGACGGTGCTCGCATGTGCCGTAATCTGTCCCGTCACGAACGGGCTCGCGTGCTCGAGACCTGTGCGTCACTGGTGGAGCGTGACAAGGAAGCGTTTGCCGGACTTATCGTCGCGGAAGCGGGTAAGACGATCAGGCAGGCCCGCAAGGAAGTGCTGCGCTGTGTGAACACGCTCAAGCTATCTGCCGATGAGGCGCGGCGCAGCGCGGGTGAGGTCGTGCCGTTCGACGCCTATGGCGGATCGGAAAACCGTCAGGGATGGTTCACTCGGGAACCTCTGGGCATCATCGTTGCGATCACGCCGTACAACGATCCGCTCAACCTGGTCGCGCATAAGCTCGGACCGGCAATTGCCGGCGGCAATGCCGTCGTTCTCAAGCCATCCGAACTTACGCCGCTTTCGGCAATCAAGCTGGTTGGCTATCTGGTGGCGGCCGGCATGCCGCCGAACGTCGTGTCGGTCGCGACGGGTGGTGCGGCGCTCGGCGAAGCACTTGTCTCATCGCGGGACGTGAGAATGGTCTCCTTTACGGGTGGTTGCGTAACCGGGGAGAAAATAGCCCGTACCGCAGGCCTCAAAAAGCTTGCGATGGATCTGGGGGGAAACGCACCGGTTATCGTGCTGGGTGACTGCGACCTCGAGGACGCCGTTCAGTCGTGCCTCTCCGGAGCGTACTGGGCAGCAGGGCAGAACTGCATCGGCACGCAACGCATTCTGATCCAATCGACCATTTACGACGCGTTCAGGGAGCGTTTCCTGGCCGGCACCAAAGCGCTCAAAACGGGCAATCCCGTGCTGCCCGGCACGGACGTGGGGCCGATGATCACAGCTCAGTCGGCCGCTCGCACAAAACGCGTGGTGGATGCTGCGATCAGTCAGGGAGCGAGGCTGCTGTGCGGCAATATTCAAGAGGGTTCGCTTTACGCGCCGACGGTACTTGAGGATGTCGGTTTCGAATGCGACCTGTGGAAGCAGGAGGTATTCAGCCCGGTTGTCGTTCTTCAGCGGATCGAGACCCTGGATCAGGCACTCTCGCTCGCCAACAGTCCCGAGTACAGTCTGCACGCCGGCATCTTCACCAATGATCTGCAAGCCGCACTCAGGGCGGCCAGCGAACTGGAGGCCGGCGGTGTCATGATCAACGATTCGTCGGACTATCGGTTCGACGCCATGCCGTTCGGGGGATTCAAGTACGGCAGCCTCGGCCGCGAAGGTGTCAGATTCGCGTACGAGGAAATGACTCAGCCGAAGGTGGTGTGCATCAGGAAGGCGGACTATGGCGAACGGGAGCGCGCAGCAACGGCCCGATAAGGAAGAGCCGGCCAGCCTCGCATTCGCGAGTCAGGCGCAAGGCGCAATAGCAGCATAGATGCCGGCAGGGATATTCCGCTTTCAATACATTCCCTGGCTATCCGGCGCGCTGTCGCGACAGAACCCGGTTTCCCCCCTGCACGCGCCATCTCGACTGGCGCGCCCGCTTGCTCCCCCACTTGCCCCTCTCCCAATACCAAGGTGTCGCCAATACCTTCGAACAATAGAGTCGCGCGCCGGTATTCCCTAACTTTGCCTCATGAACGACACCTTTCAGGTGCTGGCCATGTGAGTATTCGCACAACGCGTTCCGGATTCTCGCGTACGCTCGCTGACCTGATCAACATGGCGCGCAAACTTGATGGTGGCCGCGCATCGGAGACTGCATTGAAAAGGACGCCTTGAGGAATGGACCCGTTCAGCAGTTTCCAGATTCATGACGTCGAAGAACGGAGAGCGCCGGTCTTAACGACTGAAAACATAAAAAATACAATAATTTCCACTGCATGGCCTGCATTAGCATTAGCCGCCAAGAACAATGGAGGCAGCACCGCATCGCGACGTGCTGTCATCGAATACTCGGGGGCAATGTTGAGACACGACGCAACAAGCGGGCCATTCGTGATGCCGAAAACCATGACTCAAACCCGCATCACTACCCGGCTGGCAGCCGGCTTCGGCGTCGTGCTTGCCATGCTCGTCGCACTGTCCGTGGTCGGCATGGCCGGCATGGCCAGTATTCGCAGCAAGCTGGACGACATCGTGCTCGTCCACGACGCGGAGACGATGCGCGCGACCAACCTGCGTGGCGCAGTCAGCGGTATCGCGATTGCGATCCGCAACATGGCCGTGATGACCAATGAAAGCGATGTCGCCGCGGAACAGTCGGCGATCAAGGCGCAGCAGGCTTCCTATACGGAAAACTATCGTGCGCTGGGTCGCCTGTTCGACGCCTCGCCGCTAACTACCGGGGAGGAGCGCCGCCTGTTCGCCGCGCTGCGCGACGAGGAGGCGCAGACCATGCCGCTCGTCGAGAAAGAGGCGATGAACTGGGCACTCGCCAACGATCAGGATGCCGCACTAAAAATTCTCGTGAATGAAGTGCGACCGAAGCAGGTCGCATGGCTCTCCACTCTGGACCAGTTGCTCGCGCTCGAGCAGGGCCGCGCGCGCGATGCGGCGGATGCCGCAGCCGCGACGTGGTCGCGTCTTGCTGCCGTCACCGTGGCCGCCGTGGTCGCGGCGCTCTGCGCGGGCGTGGCGGCCGCGATCCTGATCACGCGCAGCATCCTGCGGCAACTCGGCGCCGACCCGGGCGAGGCGCAGCGTCTCGCCAGCGAAATAGCGGGCGGAAACCTCTCGGTGGCGGTGGTGCTGCGACCGAATGACAGGCACAGTCTGATGGCGTCTCTTGAATCGATGCGCTTGCAGCTCCTGTCGATTGTCGGGCAGATCAAGACATCGGCGGAATCGATTGCGGTGCGTGCGGGCGAGATCGCAACCGGCAATAGGGATCTTTCGCAGCGCACCGACG
>DASVNP010000152.1:0-2506 GCA_036383775.1 Paraburkholderia sp.
ACGCCTGACGCGCGCCGCCGGTCTGGTGCTCGAAGCCGTGGGCCTGCGCCTCTCGGTCGGCGCCGAGGTGATGATCGAATTGCCGCCGGGCAGTTCGCTGCCGATGGCCGAAGCCGAAGTGGTCGGCTTCTCCGGCGACAAGCTGTTTCTGATGCCGACCACTGAAGTGATCGGCCTGTTGCCCGGCGCGCGCGTCTATCCGCTCGAAAGCGCGCCGCTCGCCGACCCGATGGCGGGCGCCAAGCGCCTGCCGGTCGGCTGGGAATTGCTCGGCCGCGTGCTGGACGCCTCCGGCCGCCCACTCGACGGACTCGGGCCGCTCGGCGCACATGCGGATGCGCCGCTGTCCGCGCCGGTCATCAACCCGCTGAACCGTGAGCCGATTCACCAGGTGCTCGATGTCGGCGTGCGCGCGATCAATGCGCTGCTGACTGTAGGGCGTGGCCAGCGCATGGGTCTGTTCGCCGGTTCCGGCGTGGGTAAATCGGTGCTGCTCGGCACGATGGCTCGCTACACCAGCGCCGAAGTGATCGTGATCGGTCTGATCGGCGAGCGCGGCCGCGAAGTGAAGGAATTCATCGAACAGATTCTCGGCGAGGAAGGTCTCGCGCGCTCCGTGGTGGTTGCCGCGCCCGCTGACGTCTCGCCGCTGCTGCGCATGCAGGCCGCCGCGTATTCGACGTCGCTCGCCGAGTATTTCCGCGACCAGGGCAAGCACGTGCTGCTCCTGATGGATTCGCTGACCCGTTACGCAATGGCGCAGCGCGAGATCGCGCTGGCCGTGGGCGAACCGCCCGCCACCAAGGGCTATCCGCCTTCGGTGTTCGCCAAGCTGCCGGCGCTCGTCGAGCGCACCGGCAACGGCCCGGCCGGCGGCGGCTCGATCACCGCGTTCTACACCGTGCTGACCGAGGGCGACGACCAGCAGGACCCGATTGCCGACTCCGCGCGGGCGATTCTGGACGGCCACATCGTGCTGTCGCGCTCGCTCGCCGAGGCCGGCCACTATCCGGCGATCGATATCGAAGCGTCGATTAGCCGGGCGATGACCGCGCTGATCGACGACAACCATCTGGACAAGACGCGTATGTTCAAGCAGATGCTGTCGCGCTATCAGCGCAACCGCGATCTGATCAACGTCGGCGCCTATTCGAGCGGGCGCGATGCGCTGCTCGACCGCGCGATCGCGCTGTATCCGCGCATGGAAGCATTCTTGCAGCAAGGTTTTCGCGAATGCGCAAACTTTCAACCGAGTCTCGCGATGCTGGACGCGTTGTTTGCATAAAGGGGCTGACAATGGCGAAACACTTTCCGATCAAGACACTCATCGGCCTCGCGCAGGACGATGTGGACGCCGCCGCGCAGCGTCTGGGCCGCGCCCAGCGCGAGCGCAACGACGTCGAGGCGCAGCTCAATGCCCTCGTGCAGTATCGCGACGAATATCACGCGCGCTTCACGGCGACCGCCCAGAGCGGCATGCCCGCCGGCAACATGCGCAATTTCCAGGCATTTATCGACACGCTCGACGCGGCCATCGAACAGCAGCGCAACCTGCTGGCGACGGCCACCGCGCGCGTCGAGGCCGCCAAGCCCGACTGGCAGCGGCAGAAGCAGAAGCTTGGCTCCTATGAAGTGTTGCAGGCGCGCGGCGAAGCCGCCGAAGCGAAAACCATGGCACGGCGCGATCAGCGCGACGCCGACGAACATGCCGCCCGTATTTTGAGAATGCGCGCCGACGGCGTCTGACGTGCAAAAGGCGCAAGCGTTTCGCCTCAACTGACCGAACACCCCGTTTGACGGATTGACAGGATTCCCTATGTCGCTTCTTTCACAGATCGGCTCGCTGCTCGGCTCCGGCAGCAGCGCGTCCACCAGCGCGGCCATGACCGCTGCGGCGAACGCGAGGCCGTTCTCGCAGACTCTGCAGCAGAGCATCGATCAGCAAAACAGCGCGGCTGCGCAGAGCGCCAGCCAGCAGAACGCATCGGCGCAACCGTCACCTGCATCGAGTTCGTCCGGATCGTCGGCGTCTTCGTCGAGCGTGCATGACGCCCCGCCGCAGCCTGATTCCTCCACGAGCGGCGCGAGCGACGCGAACAGCAGCAAGACCACTGGCCAATCGGCGAGCGCGAGCTCGTCCGCAGCGGCGTCGAACAACGCGCAACCGGCCTCGGGCGACAACACCGCCGCCACACCGGCGAAGTCCGGCACGACGTCCAGCCAGACCACCGCGGGCACGGCCGCGGCCGCCGCCGTGGCTCAGGCACAAGCCCAGGCTCAGGCGCAACTCCAGACCGACACGGCCAACGCCACCACGCCGTCCACCGCCGACGCCGCGACGGCATTGACCGATGCCGCAGCGGCCTTGTCCGGCACGACAACCGATTCAACTACCGGCGCCACGCCGGGCAAGAAATCCGCGGCCACCGATCCGAAGTCGGCACAAGACGCATTGCAGGCGGCCTTGGCCGCGCTGGCCGGCGGCCAGGGCGCGGTCCCACCCCAG
>DASVNP010000153.1:0-32478 GCA_036383775.1 Paraburkholderia sp.
AGCGCGGGCGATGGCCTGCAGTGCACCGATCTGGTACGTGATCATGTACTGCAGGTCCGCTGGGTTCATCTGAATCTGCCGGCGGCCAAAGCCCCACAAATCGTTGAAGCCTGGATGGGCGCCTATCGAAACGCCATTCGCCTTGGCCAGCGAAACGGCTTCTGTCATGACGGTCGGGTCGCCGGCATGGAAGCCACACGCGATATTCGCGGACCGGATGACCTGCATGATCCCGCTATCGTTCCCGATGCGGTAGCGCCCAAAACTCTCGCCGAGATCGGCATTCAGGTTGATCGCTGGCATCTCGCTGCTCCCCATTTGCGCTCCATACGATGGAGCTTCCTTGAGCGAAGTAAGACCCGGGGGCTCCGGACTTGCAGAAACTCACGTGCATGTGCCGCGAGCCGTGAAGCCATGCCGGCATGCGCCCGGTTTGGGGAGCGGACTACGGTCGTACTTATCATGTCGGAATGACCTGCGCATGATGCGAGATCATGCGCCACCGGCCGCCGTCCTTTTCAAAAATATTCGTGACAAAAGTCTCGAACTTCAAGGGCTCACCCCCGCTCCTGGATTGAAGTACGGCGCTCTCGGTGCCAACGACCCAGGCCAGCTTTCCGTCGGTCTGGACCTGATCGATCGACGTTAGCGACACGGTAATTGCCGAGAAGAAGTCGAATGCGCCAGTCCAGTACCTGGATACGGCATCGGTGTATCCGACGGCAATGGTCTTGCTTCGCGGTCCGATATTGACGACATAGGGCTTGTTGGCCCATAGGGCCTCCATTGCCTTGATATCTCTGGCGGAAAGCGCGGCATAGAACGCCTGGTTGGCGGCCTTGATTGCTTCGACACCGGCGGACTGTTGCGCGCTAGCGCCCGCAGCGTGCAGAAGCAGGCCGACGCCCGATGTTGCAGCAATACCCAGAACATTGCGCCGATTCATCTGCATTCCCTCCATGATTCTGGAACCCGGTTCCGCGTACGAAAATTCGTGCAACAACGCACGGGACGTGAGAGGTCGGCGTCTAATGGTCCTGCTTCATCCATCGGACCATACGTCTTGAAGATAGGTGACCAAACCGGAAGTGCCAGTCAGGTTTACTGTTGATTAGATTGCGCAACTGAATGTGCGAAAGCGCACG
Source organism: Paraburkholderia sp. (assembly GCA_036383775.1). Taxonomy (GTDB): domain Bacteria; phylum Pseudomonadota; class Gammaproteobacteria; order Burkholderiales; family Burkholderiaceae; genus Paraburkholderia. The sequence goes on from DASVNP010000153.1 coordinate 1,146, forward strand.
AACAAATCCCCGGGATAGTGGTTGACCATGCCGGCCTTCCGTCCGACACCGGCATGGTCTCCGACGGCAGGTAACGAGACTTTTTCGACCGTATGTATCGGCGGCCGCAAAGCTGACCAGATATTGTCGGTCCGTAGACGGAAGTGGCGCGGACGAAAGGCCGCAGTTGACCGGTAGCACCAGTTGGATGAGCATTCCACAGAGAAGACATCGGAGTCTTTAATGGCCGCTTTCCGGCGCGGTGGGTGAACGCGTACTATCGGCCACGAGCCGTCGATGTAGCGCGTCGGCGGATCGTTTATCCGCCATCCGGGCGTGTATCCCTGCTGGCACACGTGCCGCGCACAAGGAAATCAGAAGCTCGCGAGTCGACGACGCCGGCTTGTCTCGAGGCCGGCAGTTACTCGATGCCCTAACGTGGATTGATCTGCTTGACGACATCATCCACGATGGCACGGGTCTGCCTGTCGGTAGTCGGCGCGAAAATGCCTTGCCATGCCGAAGACTGAGTGTTGTAGGAGCGCTCCCCGAATACTTGATCAGTCTGCAGATCGCGGAAAGTAACCTTGGCTCGCATGAAGGCATTGCCTGTCATGATTCCAAACGCGATCCGCGCACCTTGCGAGACGAAGTGGTAGTCGTCGACATAGACATCAACGACCGTGCCGGCGCCGTTCCGGGTTGCCATTCCCGCGGTTTCATCGATGAAGGTCAGTCCTGCCGGCTTCGAGGCACCTTGCATAGCTTCCCGCCATTCCTTCTGCACCTGCGGCCAGTCGGACGAGGCCGTGGCAACCGTCGATCCGGTCATACGCAGGACAACTGTATGGGTCGACGCAGGCGGCACGACGATACTGGCTTCTGAGGTCCTCTCACTCGACGACGAATTGTCCTGGGTCTGCAGCGTGGCGGCGCATCCGCCGAAAAAAGCTGTGCTTGCGCTGACGATAAGAATCGGAAGTAGTCGTCTCTGCATTTGGGTATTTCGGGTGATGAAATCGATTTGTCGAATGGAATTACAGACTCTTTGTCGGCATGAGATCGTCAAACTTGAGCAGCATCCGCCGCTAAGCGAAGTCGCGATACTTGACGATCAATGTACTGGCGGATTCAACCGGTCAACACAACACCCAGCGTTTCTGCCAGTTTTTCAGCAGGGTTCATGAATTGCAGGGTCTGACGCGGCCTGCCATTCAGGCGCGCGGCGACCTTGTTCAGATCTGCCTGAGAATAGCGATCCGCGCGAAGACCTCGCCGCTCGCCTGCCCCAAGCACTCTTCGAGCGCGTCATAGCGTCGCGGTACAAATCGGCAACCTTGCTGCTCTACCTCGGCGAATGGGTGCAACGCCACGCGCAAGCAGGCGCAATCGATCCAATGGCGGTCCTCGCCTTCGATCGGAATCTGAATGGAATTTCGGATGTAATCGGCGGATGCGAGCGCATCGCCTCGACGCCGCTGCCATTCGCCTACTCGGTGATGATTCACCGCACGGTGTACTTCTTCTGCGCGTCCCTGCCGTTCGGCCTGGTGGACAGTATCGGCATCTTCACGCCGGTCTTCGCGGTGTTCGTCGCGTACACCTTCATGGCGCACGAGGCCATTGCATCGCAGATCGAAGAGCCCTTCGGCATCGACGACAACGATCTCGCACTCAACACGATGTCCGTCGCGATCGAGGACGCCATGCGCGATCTGCTCGGTGAACCGGCGGCGGCGCTACCCCGCACGGAAGAACCAGACTACATCCTCAATTGAGCGCGCAAGGCCCGCAACGCGCCGCGCGCGCTCAACTGTTGCCGACCGTTTCCGACAGGCGCTTGAGCGTCGCCACCCGCGCGCCGATGATATCGATGCGGCTGCGCTCGTCGATCACCGGCGTGGTGGCGTCGAGATACGCGCCCCAGGCCTTTTGCGCGCGCGTCAGCGTCGGGCGCAAACGCGCCGGCATCTTCGACTCGAGGCGCCGGTAGTAGCGGTTCAGATCGAACATCGCATGTTCGCATTGTGCGTCCGCGCGGCACGCGCGCGGGCGAACCGGTGGATCGCCGCCGCCAGCGCTTGCCTGCGCCACCGCGCTACGCAAGACGAGCGCCCGGTCGCGCACCGGCTGCAGCTGCATATCGGCGTCGGCGATCTCGTACATCGAGCCGTGCGTCGTCGCGAACACCGCCGTCAGCAATTGCTTTTCTACATCGCGTGAAGCCTGCCAGCTCGTCTGGCTCTTTTCCCACAGCTTGCGCTGCGCGGGCGACAACTTCGGCTGAAGCTGCTGCCACGCGTTGTCCAGCGCGGTCTTCCAGGCGATCCGCGCGTTGTCCATGCACTGCACCTGTCCCGTTGTCGACGACATGTCGCTGCGCGCCAGACACGTGCGCATCGACGCGTCGATCGGATCGGCGGCGGCGACTTCGGCGTGCGCAGCAGAGGCCGCCACGCCGAACATCGCCACCGACGCAATCAACGCGACGCCGAGCGCGCACCACGCGCGCCGCTGCCCGCCGACGCCCAACCGGGACATCACTCGTCCCATCGTCAGGCGCGCACGCAATCGACGAAGTATTCGACGCGCCCGTTGATCGTCTCGGCGACGAGCCCGTGGATGTCCGTGTGGAAACCCGGGAAACGCTCGTTGAACTCGCGCGCGAAACGCAGATAGTTGACGATGGTCTTGTTGAAGCGCTCGCCCGGAATCAGCAGCGGAATGCCCGGCGGATACGGCGTCAACAGGATCGACGTGACGCGGCCTTCGAGTTCGTCGATAGCCACGCGGTCGATCTCGCGGTGCGCGAGCTTCGCGAACGCGTCGGACGGCTTCATGGCCGGTTCCATGCTCGACAGGTACATCTCGGTCGTCAGCCGCGCAATGTCGTTCGCGCGATAGACGCTGTGGATCTGCTGGCACAGATCGCGCAGGCCGACCCGCTCGTACATCGGATGATGCGAGACGAACTCGGGCAGCACGCGCCACAGCGGCTGGTTGTTGTCGTAGTCGTCCTTGAACTGCTGGAGTTCGGTGACCATCGAGTTCCAGCGGCCCTTGGTGATGCCGATCGTGAACATGATGAAGAACGAATACAGCCCGGTCTTCTCGACGATGATGCCGTGCTCGGCCAGGTACTTCGTGACGATCGCGGCAGGAATGCCGGACTCGCCGAAGCCGCCGTCCATGTCGAGACCCGGCGTGACGATCGTCGCCTTGATCGGGTCGAGCATGTTGAAGCCTTCGGCCAGCGGGCCGAAGCCATGCCACGCATCGTTCGGGCGCAGCATCCAGTCTTCGCGCGAGCCGATGCCCTCTTCGGCGAACTGGTCCGGGCCCCACACCTTGAAGAACCAGTCGTCGCCGTACTCGGCGTCGACCTTGGTCATCGCGCGGCGGAAGTCGAGCGCTTCGGCAATCGACTCCTCGACCAGCGCCGTGCCGCCCGGCGCTTCCATCATCGCCGCGGCCACGTCGCACGAGGCGATGATCGCGTACTGCGGGCTGGTCGACGTGTGCATCAGATACGCTTCATTGAAGCGATGCTTGTCGAAGCGGCTCTCCTTCGAGTCCTGCACGACGATTTGCGAAGCCTGCGAAATGCCGGCCAGCAGCTTGTGCGTGGAGTGCGTGGCGAACACCAGCGCGCCGATCCGCGGACGGCCCGCGCCGATCGCGTGCATGTCCTGATAGAACTCGTGGAATTCCGCGTGCGGCAGCCACGCTTCGTCGAAGTGCAACGTGTCGAGCCAGTCGCCCAGCATGTCCTTGATCATCTCGACGTTGTAGATCACGCCGTCGTACGTACTCTGCGTAATCGTCAGAATGCGCGGCTTGAGGTTCGGGTTCTTCGCGAGCGCTTCGCGGGCGAACGGATTGGCCTCGATCTTCCTGCGGATGTTCTCCGGTTCGAACTCGCTGCGCGGAATCGGACCGATGATGCCGAAGTTGTTGCGCGTCGGCGTGAGGAACACCGGAATCGCGCCGGTCATGGTGATCGCGTGCAGGATCGACTTGTGGCAGTTGCGGTCCACCAGCACGATGTCGCCCGGCGCCACCGTGCCGTGCCAGACGATCTTGTTCGAGGTGGAGGTGCCGTTGGTCACGAAGAACACGTGGTCCGCGCTGAAAATGCGCGCGGCGTTGCGCTCCGAGGCCGCCACCGGGCCGGTATGGTCCAGCAGCTGGCCGAGTTCATCGACCGCGTTGCACACGTCGGCGCGCAGCATGTTCTCGCCGAAGAACTGGTGGAACATCTGGCCCAGCGGGCTCTTCAGGAACGCCACGCCGCCCGAGTGGCCGGGGCAATGCCACGAGTAAGAGCCTTCGTCCGCGTACTGCACCAGTTCCTTGAAGAACGGCGGCGCGAGCGAATCCAGGTACACCTTGGTCTCGCGGATGATATGGCGCGCCACGAACTCCGGCGTGTCCTCGAACATGTGGATGAAGCCGTGCAGCTCGCGCAGGATGTCGTTCGGCAAGTGGCGCGAAGTGCGCGTTTCGCCGTACAGGAAGATCGGAATGTCCGCGTTGCGGCGGCGCACTTCCGTCACGAACGCGCGCAGCGCAATGATCGCCGCGGCCAGTTCCGGCGTTTCGCCTTCCACCACCACGTTATCGGTGTACGGCAGCAGTTCGTCGTCGTCGATCGAGAGGATGAAGCACGAGGCGCGGCTCGACTGCTGCGCGAACGAAGTCAAATCGCCGTAGCTCGTCAACCCGAGCACTTCCGCGCCTTCTTTCTCGATAGCCTCGGCCAAAGCCCGAATGCCGGAACCCGAGATGTTCTCGGAGCGGAAATCTTCGTCGATGATGACGACGGGAAAACGAAACTTCATGGGCGATTCTCCAAAAAGAACGACCGCTGCGCCTGGTAAGTGCAGCGGTCACCCGAATAGCTGGTGGGTCAGTACGCTGCGGACGTCACGTCTTGGGCAACGTCACGCCGTGCTGACCTTGGTATTTGCCGCCGCGATCCGCGTACGACGTTTCACAAATTTCGTCGCTTTCGAAAAACAGCACCTGGGCGACGCCTTCGTTCGCGTAGATTTTCGCAGGCAAAGGTGTCGTATTCGAGAATTCGAGCGTGACGTGCCCTTCCCATTCCGGCTCGAACGGCGTCACGTTGACGATGATCCCGCAACGCGCATACGTGGACTTGCCCAGACACACGGTCAGGACGCTGCGCGGAATCCGGAAATACTCGACCGTGCGCGCGAGCGCGAACGAATTGGGCGGAATGATGCAGACATCGCCCTTGAAGTCGACAAACGACTTCTCGTCGAAATTCTTCGGATCGACTATGGTCGAGTTGATGTTCGTGAAGATCTTGAATTCGTCGGCGCAGCGGATGTCGTAGCCGTAGCTCGACGTGCCGTAGCTGACAATCTTCCGGCCGTCTTCGGAGACGCGAACCTGATCGGCCACGAACGGCTCGATCATCTTGTGCGACTCGGCCATGCGCCGGATCCACTTGTCGGATTTGATAGTCATAGGTAAACGCTGCTCGACGTGAATGACAGGTGTGTGACGGATAACAACCCGGCAAGTGCCGGGCAACTTTTTGGCTAACTGCGTTCAGGCAAACCGCGCTTGCCGCGCGCCGGCTTCTGCCACGGGCGGGGCCAAGTGCCCCGGAACGGGCCGCAACCCGGTTGCGCGGCGCGCTCGGGAGGCCGACAACGGCGCATTGCGGACAGGCGGCCGAACGAAAGGTGCCTATTTTACGCGATCGTGAGCAAGCTGCCGCAGGCGGGGTGGGGGAACCGGCCAATGCCTATTCGCGGGTGGCCTCGTGCTGAACGTTCAACGCGCATTCAAAGCGCGCTGAAGCCGCGAGCACACGGCGCACGCGCCGCTCATTGGCGAATCACGCCGCACGCGAGCGCGGGTCCCGCGCCATGCTGCGGGTAGGCGTAGGGGTCGGACGCGTCGTGATGCAGCAGCACGGCGCGCTGCAGCACCGAGCGGATGCCGTCGAGCGCGACGTCCGGCGCGACGATAAAGCCGGTGGCCACGCCATTCGCATCCGCATGAATGTTGCCGAGATCGCCTTCGACCCTGGCGCCCGCTTTCAGACGCTCGGCGGCTGGAGAAAACACTTGGCCCGCGCTGGACCCGTCGGCGGCATTGCAGTCGCCGCGTTCGTGAATTTGCAAGGCGTGGTCGCTGTTGGCGGGCAGGCCCGCGAGATTGTAGGTGACCTGCACGCCGTCCGAGCGCTCGGTGAACGTGACAAGGCCGCGCGCCTGGTTGCCCACGGTAGGCAGCAACTGAGCGTCAGCGCGCTTTTCCTGTGGTCTCAGGAACGTGCTACAGCCGCATAGCAGCACACTGCCGGCGGCCAGGACGATGAACGCATGCACCGCGTGCCCGTCGATTCGTTTTCCCATGCGATCCTCTTGCCGGCCAGGCTGCCGCCCCTGCGGCGGCCGAGCCGAACTGGTGAAGTCGACATGATACCGCGAGACCAGGCGCAAATAGACGCCTTGGACCCTTGTCCGAACGGCTACTCGAGAGCGCTGCCCAACCGCTCGCCGCGCGCGCCGCGCCCCCGAGATCAGACGAATACTCAGGTGTTCTGGACGACGATGTTGGGAAACTTCGAGGTCATGTCGCGAGCCCGCTCGGCAATGTGAACCGCCACCTTGCGCGCGATGGTCCGGTAGATCTCCGCGATGCGTCCCTGAGAGTCCGCCACCACGGTCGGGTTGCCCGAGTCGGCCTGCTCGCGGATCTTGATGTCGAGCGGCAGGCTGCCCAGCACGTCGACACCGTATTCCGCGCCCATGCGCGCACCGCCGCCGGCGCCGAACACATGCTCTTCATGGCCGCAGTTCGAGCAGATATGCATGCCCATGTTTTCGACGATGCCGAGAATCGGAATGCCGACCTTCTCGAACATCTTGAGCCCCTTCTTCGCGTCGAGCAGCGCGATGTCCTGCGGCGTCGTGACGATCACGGCGCCCGTCACCGGCACGCGTTGCGACAAGGTCAGCTGAATGTCGCCGGTGCCCGGCGGCATGTCGACGATCAGGTAGTCTAGGTCCTGCCAGTTGGTCTGCCGCAGCAGTTGTTCGAGCGCGGAGGTGGCCATCGGGCCGCGCCACACCATCGGGTTGTCCTGCTCGATCAGAAAGCCGATCGAGTTGGCCTGCAGGCCGTGGCCGCGCATCGGGTTCATCGACTTCTCGTCGGGCGACTCGGGGCGGCCCTCGATGCCCAGCATCATCGGCAGCGACGGGCCGTAAATGTCCGCGTCGAGAATGCCGACCGAGGCGCCTTCGCTCGCCAGCGCCAGCGCGAGATTGACGGCAGTCGTGCTCTTGCCGACCCCGCCCTTGCCCGACGCCACCGCGACGATATTCTTGACGTTCGGCAACAGTTTCACGCCGCGCTGCACGGTGTGCGCGGCGATCTGCTGGGACACTTGGACACGCGCGTCGGCCACGCCGGGCACGGCACGCAGGGCATCGGCGAATTGCATGCGGATAGCATCGAACTGGCGCATGGCCGGATAGCCGAGTACCACTTCGACGCTGACTGTGTCACCCTGCACGGCGACGTTGCGGATGTTCTTTGCCGCCGCGTACGGCTGGCCGGTGTTGGGGTCGGCGACGGCCGCGAGGGCGGCGTCAACCAATGCCCGATCGATACTCATTGACACTCCGTGGGGAACACCTGCGGCGCAGCGGGATCGAAGTCTCGGCCACGCGTCGGAATTTGAAAGAAATTGTTAGACAGCATTGCGTAAACCACGCGTGCCGGGCACCCTTCGGGCAGGCGGAACGCCATGGGGCCACATCGCTGCGTGCTTCAGTCATTATTGTAGTGGCTGGCGCCAAGCCCTGCCGGAAGACCCTTCTTCACTATCAGACCGGGAAGAATACGGCGTAGGATTTGTCGTATTGTCGAGCGGGACGGTTTACTGCCGTCATGTTCGGCGTATAGATTAATCGCAGGATGCCGTCTTACTTGCCCTGACTCGCTACACCCTCAAGAGGACCTAAAAATGAATGCAAAACTCATGACTCGCCTGGCTGTCTTCGCCGTTGCCGGTTCGCTGCTGGCAGGCTGCGCCACCCAACAGGGCACTGACACGGCCGTCGGCACGGGCGTGGGCGCCGCCACGGGCGCGGCGATCGGCGCAATCTTCGGCGGTGGCAAGGGCGCGGCGATCGGCGCGGGCGCGGGCGCTGCGGTGGGCGGCATCACCGGCTACAACTGGCAAGCCATTCACAACAAGCTGTCGGGCGCCACCAAGGGCACGGGCACGCAGATCACCGAACAGCCGGACGGTTCGCTCAAGCTGAACATCCCGAGCTCGGTCACCTTCGACACCAATAGCTACGCAGTCAAGCCGTCGTTCGCACCGGTGCTGGATCAGCTCGCACAAACGCTGCAGCAGAATCCTGAAGTGATCGCGCAAGTGGTCGGCCACACGGACAGCACGGGCCAGGCGGCTTACAACCAGACGCTGTCGGTGAATCGTGCCGAAAGCGTGACCGGCTACCTCGGCCAGCGCGGCATCGCGCCGCAACGCCTGTCGGCAAGCGGCATGGGCGCCACCCAGCCGATCGCCGACAACAACACCGATGCCGGCCGTGCAGCCAACCGCCGCGTGGAAATCTATCTGCGCGCAACGGCTCAGCACACCACGCAATAAGGACAAGGGTTCAGGAGAATGAGGAAGCCGGGCGCCGGGGTTGCATCACCGGCGCCGCTTGGGCTCTGACAGGCCGTCAGAAGGGGGCGAAGCGGAATCTCGCATGAGAGGCGAAAAAATTTCGAACTCTCCCGAAAATCCGCTGTCTCTATTTACGGTACGTGGCTGGCAATGCCGCCGCGTCACCATTCTCCTCTTGTCGTTGTTGCTCCGGGGTTAATAGCCCCGGTTTTTTTTGGGCGCTCCGTTTACGCCTGGCAGGGAGGTCTCCTTGGGGGCGCCCTGTAGCAGGAAGTCCCTTGGGGCACACGCCGCCCTGCTCCGCCACATCCTCGCCGTGCCCCACGCGGCCCGTCCCGCGCCGGGCGGCCGCCCTGCTAGAATCAACCTTTCGTCCCACCGCAGGCTCCCACCATCCTTATGTCAGCACCCGCAACCGATCTCTCCGCAGGCGCGCCGTCAGGCCGTCGCCAGATTCTCGTCACGTCGGCCCTTCCGTATGCGAACGGGCAAATCCATATTGGCCATCTGGTCGAATATATCCAGACGGACATCTGGGTCCGGACGTTGCGAATGCACGGGCACGAGGTCTACTACGTGGGCGCCGACGACACGCACGGCACGCCGGTCATGCTGCGCGCGGAGAAGGAAGGTCTCACGCCCAAGCAGCTGATCGACCGCGTCTGGCAGGAGCACAAGCGCGACTTCGACAGCTTCGGCATTTCGTTCGACAACTACTACTCGACCGATTCCGAGGAAAACCGCGTTCTCAGCGAAAACGTCTATCTGGCGCTCAAGGAAGCGGGCCTGATCGAGGCGCGCGATATCGAACAAGCGTATGACCCGGTCAAGGAAATGTTCCTGCCGGATCGCTTCATCAAGGGCGAATGCCCGAAATGCGGCGCCAAAGACCAGTACGGCGACAGCTGCGAAGTATGCGGTTCGACCTATCTGCCCACCGAACTGGTCAATCCGTATTCGGTCGTCTCGGGCGCTACGCCGGTTCGCAAGACCTCGACCCATTACTTCTTCCGTCTCTCCGATCCGCGTTGTGAGAACTTCCTGCGCGCATGGGTGGGCGGTCTGGCGCAGCCGGAAGCCACCAACAAGATGCGCGAGTGGCTCGGCGACGCCGGCGAAGCCAAGCTCGCCGACTGGGACATCTCGCGCGACGCGCCCTATTTCGGCTTCGAAATTCCGGGCGCGCCGGGCAAGTATTTCTACGTGTGGCTGGACGCGCCGGTCGGCTACTACGCGAGCTTCAAGAACCTGGCCGAAAAGCGTGGGATCGACTTCGACGCATGGGTTCGCAAGGGTTCGAAGGCTGAGCAGTATCACTTCATCGGCAAAGACATTCTGTATTTCCACACGCTGTTCTGGCCGGCCATGCTGGAGTTTTCCGGCCACCGCACACCGACCAACGTGTTCGCGCACGGCTTCCTGACCGTGGACGGCGCGAAGATGTCGAAGTCCCGCGGCACCTTCATCACCGCGCAAAGCGTGATCGACACCGGACTGAATCCGGAATGGCTGCGCTACTACTTCGCGGCCAAGCTGAACAGCACGATGGAAGACCTCGACCTGAACCTCGACGACTTCCAGGCACGCGTGAACAGCGATCTGGTCGGCAAATACGTGAACATCGCGAGCCGCGCGGCCGGTTTCCTGATCAAGCGCTTCGACGGCCGCGTGCAGGACAGCGCGATGCAGCATCCGCTGCTCGCCTCGCTGCGCGCCGCCGTGCCGCAAATCGCCGCGAACTACGAGGCGCGCGAGTACAACCGCGCGCTGCGTCAAACCATGGAACTGGCCGACGCGGTCAACGCCTACGTCGACACATCCAAGCCGTGGGATCAGGCCAAAGACCCGGCGAACGCCGTCGCCTTGCATGAGACGTGTACCGTGAGCATCGAGGCGTTCCGCCTGCTGTCGCTGGCACTCAAGCCGGTGCTGCCGAAGCTGGCCGAGGCGGTCGAAGCGTTCCTCGGCATCGAGCCGCTGGTGTGGGCTGACGCCAGCGTGCCGCTCAGCTCCACGCGCCCGATCAACGCCTACAAGCATCTGATGACGCGCGTCGACCCGAAGCAGATCGAAGCGCTGCTGGCCGCCAACCGCGATTCGCTGCAAGCCGCCGCACCGGAAGCTACGGCGCCGGCCAACGCAAAGACGCAAGCGAAGGCAGCAAAAGCGGCCGCCGCCGAGAAGGACGATGCGCCCGGCATCATCTCGATCGACGACTTCGCCAAGGTCGATTTGCGCATTGCGAAGATTGTCGACTGCAAGGCGGTGGAAGGTTCGGACAAGCTGCTGCAACTTACGCTCGACGTCGGCGAAGAGAAGACCCGCAACGTGTTTTCGGGCATCAAGTCCGCGTATCAGCCGGAGCAACTGGTAGGCAAGCTGACGGTGATGGTCGCGAACCTCGCACCGCGCAAGATGAAATTCGGCATGTCCGAAGGCATGGTGCTGGCAGCGTCCGCCACTGACGAGAAAGCCGAACCCGGCCTCTACGTGCTCGAACCCAATAGCGGCGCGAAGCCGGGCATGCGCGTGAAGTAAAGCGCGCGGCGGCTCGAGCCGCAGGACGAATGAAAAACGGCACGCTGTAAAAAGCGTGCCGTTTTTTTATCGCCTCTGAGCAGAAACGTGAACCTGAGCCCGTCCCAGACGCATCACCACCTGATCTGATCGAAACGCCGCGTGTACAGCAGTTCGACCCCATCAAACGTGCCGCCGTAACCTGCCACCGACCAGTACCGGGTCAGGTTGATCGTCGCCGTGATTGCGTTGCTCGCCGACTGCAGCCCCTGTTCGTAGCCAATCACGAGCCACTCGTTGATCGCCTTCGACACCATTACCACCTGCGGATCGGTCAGGCCAACCTCGCTGCGTCCGATCGAAAATTCGTCGAGCCCGAACGTTTGAGCGATCCGCTTGCCGCTCGCGCTGCCGAGCAGCGCCAGGGCCGTGGTCATGGTGCTTTGCTGGCCGAGGTTGTTGCCCTGATCCGTGCCGTGGCCGAACAGCAGCCATGAGAGCTTTTCGTTGTCCGGCACGTTCGGCTCCGAGACCAGCTTCGCGGTCGGGAACTGGACTGTGCCCGTGACCTGCACGCCCGCCTCGATCTGCTGATTGCGCCGCATGGCGAGAATGTTGATGCCCGGATTCGCCACCGGACCGTTGAACGTGAAGAAGCCGTTCTCGATATTGAGCTTGCGGCCAAACGCGGTGTAGGTCGAACCCGGCGTGACCCGCACGTTTCCGACCGCGCGCAGCGGCAGATTCGGCGCGCTCATCGCGGTAATCGTGCCGGCGAGGCCCAGGTCTGCGCCCATTCCACGGAAACGGAAGTTGTTGCCGAGGCCAATGTCGATATTGGCGCGCGGCGCGAACGGGCCGACCGGCTTGTTGGTGCCCGGCACGGGCTGCGGCCGCTCGCCGGCCACCGTGCCGTCCGGGCGCACCACCACCACGTCGTCGCCGAGCTTCGGCGCGGACTGCTCCGGCATGTCGAACAGCGCGTGATCGACCACGAATTTGCCGTTGATCGCCATGCCGCCCTCAGCGCCGGCATTGGCGACGCTCGCGCTGCCCGACAGCGACAGGTTGCGATCCGGTGCCGCAAACAATTCGAGCTTATCCGCGACGATGCTCGCGGTCAGATCCGGTTCCGCACCATCCAGACGCACGCGGCCGGTGGCGCGCAGGGTGCCGCTCGCGCCGTGAAACTCCACCTGCCGGAAGTCGACCAGATTCTGCGACAGCAGGATGCGCACCACGCCGTCCTTCAACTGCACGCCCTGGTCGACCATCGTCGCGGACAGGCCGTCGCCGAGGAGCGACCCGGTCAGATTCGGCTTGGCGACCGTGCCGCCGAGCGCGAGCTTGAGCGCGAGGTGGCCGTCGAGCAGGTAACTCGGACCGAACAGTCCGCCCGTCGTCTTCAGAGACGGCACGTTGGCGTTCACGCTACCTGTTAGCGCACCCTCTTCGTTGACGCTCAGGAAGCCGTCGCGCGCCACCAACGTGGTATGCGCGTCGGCGTCGACCACGCCGATCCGGCTCGCCTGCGCATGCACGGTGGCATTGAGCCGGTTGCCGCCGCTGAACTCGGCGCGCGCGCTGATATCCTGGATGCCCAGCGAGGTAAGGCCGCGGCCGATTTCGACCGTGACGTCGCCGCTACGACGCTTGAGCTGAACGTGGCCGCTTGCCGTGCTGCCGAGGGCGAAGTCCCAGTCGCCGTCGAACACCAGGTCGGTCTTGACGACTGGCGGCGTGCCGGTGAACTGGCGACGCGTTTCCTGCAAACGCGCGATCGAAATGCCGGTCAGGCTGCCGGCCGACTGAATCCTGCCGTGGTCGAACGCGAACGTTTTCAGGCTCAGTACCGCGCCTTCGAGCGTGAGACGCGTCGCGCCGAGAGTCAGCCGGCTCGGCCCGACGCTGACCGCCAGCGGCGACTCGAGATTGAGCGCCGGCGTGCCACGATTCTGCAGGCGGCTCACGCTGCCGTCCCAATGCGTGCCGTCGCGCGCCTCAGTCAGCTTGCCGTTGGCGGCGAGCGTCAGATCGAGTGGGCGCTCCTGCAGCTTGCCGGTGGCCGCGGCTTCGAGCGTGTGATTGGCACGCGTGCCGGACAGGCGCGCCGTAAGCGTGCTCAGATCGACACCGCCGGCGCTGAGATTGCGCGCGTCGGTGGTGAAGACGAGCGCGCCGTCCGCGCCATCGCGCAGTTCGGCGTGACCCTCCGCGTGGCCGAGGCGGTCGCTGCCGAACACCACGCTGTCGGCCTTGTAGTTCAGCTCGACGTTCGGATGCGCGAACGAGCCGGTCACGTCGCCGTCGGCTGCAATCAGGCCCGCGAGGCCGAAACCGAGGCGTTCGAGTTGTGGCGCGTCGACGCGAAACTTCAGCCGGTCGCCGCGCGCGCCGAAGCTGCCTTGCAGATCCACCTGATTGCCCGCTACCGAGAGGTTCGCGCGGCTCGGCAGAATCCGTGAGCCCGCCAATTGGATCGTCCCGCCGCCGGTGAGCGGCAAACCGTCGTACACGCTCTGACCCAACTTGAATTCAGCCTTGGTCGTGAAGACCGGGCCAAGCATGCCGGCCGCGGTCAGCGTGCCGCTCACGCGCGCCTCGATCTTGCGGGCGGGTGGCGCGCTGTGCTTGGGCGCCGGCGTATTGCGTTGGAGCACTTCCGTCTTGACCGCCGCCTTCGCGGTGTTTTTCACGGCGGCGGCGGCCTTGTCGCCCGGCGCCGCACCCTTCGTGTCCTTGGCGCCAGCCGTGCTGCCGGCCTGTGCTGCCTTGCCCTGAGCGGCACGGCTTGCCGCCGGCGCCGGCCCGCTCACGGGCGTGCGCGCCGGCATCTGCGAAGCCAGCGCCAGCGGATCGAAATCGGTCAGCTGCGCTTTCAGGTTGTAGTTGGAATTCGCGTCGTGCTTGAGCGCGCCGGACAATTCGATCCGGCCCTTGCCCGAGGTGATCCGCAAGTCGTTGAAACTGATCCGCGCGGGATCGAACGTCACCTTGCCCTGGGCGCGCAGCGCGGCTTTCGGATCGGCGAGATCGAGCGTGAGGCTTTGCACGTCGTCATTCAGACGGATGCCGATCAGGCCGGAAAGCTGCGTGGGCCGCACCGGCGCTTCCAGCGCGTTCAGGTCGAGCCCTGCGACCTTCAGATCGAACTGACCGCGTTTGCCGCTCAGCACGCCGCCGCCGGTGAGCGTGGCGTTCTTCACGAGCCGCACGTTCAGGTTCGAAATGCGCTGCGCCTGGGCGTCGAGGTGCACGTCCACATTGGCATCGATCAACGGCAGCAGATTCTGGTCGACCGCGCCGGGTTTGGCGTTGACGATCGACACATGGCCGGCGACCGCGAAACCCGAAGCGTTTTTTTCCGCCGCGGTGGAGGGTGCGCCGTGCTTGCCGTCTTTTGCAGCCGGAGCCGGAGCGGGCGCCGCGCCCTGCGCGACCGGCTGCAACTCCGCCCGCACGGCCAGATCGGCCAGCGGCGCGCCGGGCGCAAAAGCTTGCGGATTGATGTGATCGAAAGTCAGCGTGGCGCGTTGCAAAGGCACGTCGGCGAACGGCGTGGCCTCGACCTGCGCATGGCCGGCGAGCTTCATGCCGCTCGCATCGAGCTCGGCCACGAGATTTTCGAGCGAGCCGCTCACATGACCGCCGACCTGCACCGCTTCGTCGTTGACTTTGCCCGAATAGCCGACGTCGCCGGTCAGCGGAAAAGGCCGCACGCCGTCGAGCTTCGCCGCTGCCGTCACCGCGCCGAACGGCGTATCGAGCCGGTCGATCGCGGCCTCGTGATGGCGCCCGTCGCTGCGTCCGTGAAAAGCGAAGCGCGACAATTCAGTCGTCGACGTGCCCTCGTGCAGCAGCAGCTTGTCGAGCTGGAGGTCGCGAACCTCGAGTTGCATTGGCAAGCGCAAGTCTTGCGGCAACGTCACCGGCCCGCTGCTGCTCGACGAAGTGCCGATGCGCGCGTCCACCGTGCCGATATGCAGATAGTCGATGGAAAACCGCCACGGTTCGCGCGTGAGCGCCCAGCGGCCGGCCACGCGATCGATCTGGATATCGGTGCCGGTGCCATCGAGGCTGCGCCAGCGCACCTGCCGCAGTTGCACGCCGTTGGCAAGCGTCCCGCTTTCGAGCGTGCCGCTCAGCTTGCCGCCCAGCAGCTTCACCGCCGCCTGCCACGCATACGCGGTGCCGCGCTCGGTGGTCAGCGCGCCGTACAGCAAGCCGGCCGTCAGGGCGACCAGCAGCACCAGCACGGCTACCGTCCACGCGAGCGTTTTCAGCAGCACCCGGCCGAACCCGCGCCGGGGCGGCGGCGCCTCAGGCGGTTGCGGCTCTCCGGGCGGCTGTCCTGGCGGCTGAGCGCCAGGCGGCTCCCCGGGCGGGTGGGCGGAAACGTCCGTGGTCATGCGCAGATCATGTGGAAGCAGGTTGTCATCAGAAGGCGATGCCCAGCGTCAGATACGGCCGCACACTTCTGTTGCGAGTGCCGTAGGCAACGTCGAAATTGACCGGGCCGACCGGGCTGCGCCAGCGCGCCCCCACGCCAACGCCAGGATAAAAGATCTTTTCGCCCCAGGTGTCGGTGGCGGTGCCGATGTCGAAGAACGCCGCCGCGCCCCAGTCGTGACTGAACCAGTGCTGATATTCGGTCGACGCCGTCACGAGATACTTGGTGGGCAGCACGGACCCGTCGACGTTGTTACCAATGCTCTGATAGCTGTAGCCGCGCACGGAATTCGAGCCGCCGGCGCGAAACAGCAGCGAGGCCGGCACGCCGCTCGAACTGCCGCTCGTGAACACGCCGCCGAGTTCGGCGCGAAACAGCACGAGATCTTCCTTGCCGATCGGCAGATACTGCTGGCCGCGCGCATAGCCGCGAAGGAAAGTCTGGTCCGTCAGCGCGCCTTTGACGGCGAAGCCCGCTTCCACGTGGATCAGGTTGCCCTTGCGCGGGAACAGCGGGTCGTCGGTATCGCGCCGTGTCCACGACCAGGACGGCACAAGCGCGCGGCTGGTGGTCGGCGCTGCCGCGTTCTGATCCAGCCGGTCCTGGTAGTACAGAAGCGCGTAGTTGTAGTCGAGGAATTGCGAGGTCCGCGCCCGCTGCACACCGCCGCGCAGGCTGTAGATGCGCGTGTCGGACACATCGGTGGTGGTATAGGACGCCAGCGCGCTATTGGTCCACGCCCGTGGACCCGGCGGCATCGAGAGCTGGATTTGCCCGTATTGCTGGACCTGGTCGAGCCGGCCCGAGACGGTAAACGGCCACGCCTTGCCGAACGTGTCGAGATACGAATAGGAACCCTGGACCAGTGGGCCGTTGTCCGTCGAGTAGCCCACCCCGCCGCGGATACTGTTGTACGGATACTCCGATACTTTCACGTGCATCGGCGTGTTGACGGCGTGGGCCGGGTCGCTGTCCACGTCGATGGCGACGCTCGCGTAGTACGGCGTGTTCTGCAACTGCCGCTGCAGTTCGGTAACCCGCTGCACGTCGTAGATATCACCGACGGCAATCGGATTCACGTTGTCGACGATCTGTTCCGGATAGCGCCGCGTGCCGGACACGTCGAGCTTGCCCATCGTGAAAGTCGGCCCGCTTTCGAACGTGACCGCGAGGGTCGCCTCGTGCGTGCGCGGATCGACCCGCGCCTCGGAGTGATAGATCTTCGCGCCCAGATAGCGGCGTGACTGCAAGGCCTTGAGCGCGGCGTTTTTCGCGTCGTCCCAGCCGCCCTGCGAGAACGGATCGCCTTCGTGCAGCGAAAACGCGAAGCGCGCGGCATTTTCCTGCGCCGGGTCTTCGGTCAGCACGGGGCCGCGAAACGACAGCGAAATCGACGCGATGAGGGTTTGCGGACCCGGGTCGACGCTCAGCGTGACGCGTTTCGCATTGTCGATAGTGCGCACGTCGGTACGCACGACTGGCGTGAAATAGCCTTCCGTCGCGGCCAGATCGCGAACCTGCTGGGGCGTGGCGGTGATCAGAAATTCGAACTGGTCTTCGCTGATGTCGGGGCGTTTGGCGAAACGCGCAAGGTCCAGATGCGCTTCGAGCAGTTTGCGCAGCGACCGCGGCGTGGCTTCGATATCGACCTTGTAGCTGGCAGCCGGCTTCGCGGCGTGGGCGTGGCCGGCCGCGAGGCTCAGCATGACGAGGCCGAATGCCAGCCATGCGCGCAGCCAGCACCGCATGGGCGCCGCATACCCGCGCCCGGAATCGGCCTTGCCGCGCCGCAGACGCGGCTTGTCGATTGCACACCCCGCCAAACGGGACCTCCGGCCGTGGTTGATGAATTCTTTCGCTCAGGCGCGCCGCAGCGGCCGAAGCTCGCTATTTGACCACATCGGCATGGCGCCGCGAGATCTCAAAAGGGCCGTTGCAGCAGGCCGTGGCGGCGACGTGCCCGCCTTTGACGCGTTGCACGCCGCGCGGGTTCCGGATATTTTCGCGGCCCCCGTGCCCGGTGCCGCCGCCATTTTTCGACCGCGCCCGGCGCATGCGGTAAAATTGCTGGATAGCAATGGCGCCACGCCGGATTCCACCGGGCGGCCACCCATTCCCACACCACGGACGTCGAGTCATGTATCAATCGGACATCACCCAGTTCCTGAACCAGCTCAAGCAGCAAAAGCCCAATCTGGAAGCCGAGCAGCGCCGCGGCCGCGCGCTGCTGTGGGACAAACAGCCGATCGATCTGGAAGAACGCGCCGAGCAGAAAGCCTCGCGCGTGGAACAGACGCCTTACTCGTACTACCAGAACTTCTAAGCGCGTGAGTCACGCCGACGAGGCACACGGCGTACCGCCGGCTCCCGCCGACGCCGCGCTGGCCGCGCCCGCCACCGATTCGACGCCGGACACCGTCGACGGCATTGCTTTCGCACGCCTGTACGGCGAGCCGCTCTTCAAGCTGCCGACAGATCTGTATATCCCGCCGGACGCGCTCGAAGTGTTCCTCGAAACGTTCGAAGGGCCGCTGGATCTGTTGCTTTACCTGATCCGCAAGCAGAACTTCAACGTGCTCGACATCCCGATGGCGGACGTCACGGTGCAATACCTCGGCTATGTCGACCAGTTGCGCCAGACCAATCTCGAACTCGCGTCCGAGTATCTGCTCATGGCCGCGATGCTGATCGAGATCAAGTCGCGCATGCTGCTGCCGGTCAAGAAGGCCGACAGCGGCGAGGAAGCCGAGGATCCGCGCGCGGAACTGGTGCGCCGCCTGCTCGAATACGAGCAGATGAAACTCGCCGCCCAGCGCATCGACCAGCTGCCGCAACTCGGGCGCGACTTCCTGCGCGCCGAGGTCTACATCGAGCAAAGCATCACGCCGCGGTTTCCGGACGTGAACAGCGAAGATCTGCGCGCCGCGTGGGCCGACGTGATCAAGCGCGCCAAGCTGGTCCAGCATCACAAGATCTCGCGCGAGGAACTGTCGGTGCGCGAGCATATGAGTTCGATCCTGCGGCAATTGCAGAACGCGCGCTTTATCGAATTCTCCGACCTGTTCGACACGAGCAAGGGTGTGCCGGTAGTGGTGGTGAATTTCATCGCCGTGCTCGAGTTGTGCCGCGAATCGCTCGTCGAAATCACCCAGGCGGAACCGTTCGCGCCGATTTATGTGCGCCTCGCCTACCTGCCGGCCTGAAGCCGCTCCTGCGCAACGCCTCGCGCGCGCCAGGCTGGCCGAAGCGGCGTCGTTTTGGTGCGCCCGGCGCACAAATCCACTACAATCCCGCGCTCCGAACCTGTTATTACAAGTGAGACCGCGGGCCGCGCGGTACCTCGAGGTCTCGCGTCAACCCAGTCTCGCGCCGCGCGAGGAAATCCCTGTCCGATCATGAAAGTCATCAGCTCGATCCATGAACTGCGCGACCAGTTGCGCGGCCAGAATCGCACGGCCTTTGTGCCGACCATGGGCAACCTGCACGAAGGCCATTTGTCGCTGATGCGCCTCGCGCGCCAGCACGGCGATCCGGTGGTGGCGAGCATCTTCGTCAACCGGCTGCAGTTCGGCCCGAACGAAGATTTCGACAAATACCCGCGCACGCTCGAAGCCGACATCGAGAAGCTGCAGAAGGAAAACGTCTACGTGCTGTTCGCGCCGACGGAAAAGGATCTGTATCCGGAGCCGCAGGAGTATCGCGTGCATCCGCCGCACGATCTGGGCGATATCCTCGAAGGCGAATTCCGGCCCGGGTTCTTCCAGGGCGTGTGCACCGTGGTGATGAAGCTGATGTCGTGCGTGCAGCCGCGCGTCGCCGTGTTCGGCAAGAAGGATTACCAGCAGCTGATGATCGTGCGCCGCATGTGCAACCAGTTTGCGCTGCCCACCGACATCATCGCCGCTGAAACCGTGCGCGACACCGACGGCCTCGCGCTCAGCTCGCGCAACCGCTATCTGCAGGCCGCCGAGCGCGCCGAGGCGCCGGCTCTGGCCGCCCAGCTCAAGCGCGTGCGCGAAGCGGTTCTGTCCGGCGAGCGCGACTTCGCAAAAATCGAACAGGCGGCAATGGCCGAGATGACGGCACGCGGCTGGCAGCCCGACTACATTGCCGTGCGCAAGCGCTCGGATCTGCTGCCACCGGGCCCGCAAGACGCGAACGCGGAGCTGGTCGTGCTGGCCGCCGCCAAGCTCGGCGCCACCCGTCTTATCGACAACCTCGAAATCTGACGCCGTCTGAGGCCGGGCGGGTACGCGCCGGCCAGTATTCGAAGCCACACAGGATTAGCCATGCAACGCAACATGCTGAAGTCGAAGATTCACCGCGTCGCGGTCACGCACTGCGAACTGCACTACGAAGGTTCGTGCGCGATCGACGAGGATCTGCTGGAAGCCGCGAACATTGTCGAAAACGAACGTATCGACATCTGGAACATCAACAACGGCGAGCGTTTCTCGACCTACGCGATCAAGGGCGAGCGCGGCAGCGGCATGATTTCGCTGAACGGCTCGGCCGCGCGGCGCGCGCAGCTGGGCGATCTGGTGATCATCGCGGCGTTCGCGGTGGTCGATGAGGCGGAATTGAAGGCCGGCTGGAAGCCCGACCTGGTGTTCGTCGACGACAACAACAAGATCAAGGGCAGCCGCGATCACGTGCCGACCCAGAACTGGACCTGAGCGGCTGGCCGTTCAGTCCGGCCTCTCAGCCAGTCAGCCCACACCCGCCGCGCCCGGCACACCTTCACCGCGCGGCTCCACGCAGCGGGCGGCCATGCCGCCTGCTCCGCCCTCTCAAGCCTTGCTGGTCCCGTTAGTCCACTCGAGGATCGGCTGCCACTGCTCCAGATCCTTTTCCACGCGGCTTTTCGCGACGTCCCACAAGGTCAGCCCGTGGGCCGCCAGTTGCACGTAGTTCTGCGTATCGCGCAAGAAGCCCAGCACCGGCAGGTTCAAACCCTCGACAAAGCGATGCAGCTGCTCCGCCGAGCGGGTGCGCGCATCGACACGCATGCCGACCACGCCGACTTCGATGTTGCCTTTCCTGACTGCTTTTTCCTTCGCCAGCCGCTCGAGAAAGTCCTGGGTCGCGAGAATATCGAAGATGGAGGGTTGCAGCGGCACGATCACCTTGTCGGCCAGATCCAGCGCGACGCTCATGCGATTGCCGTGCAGCCCGGCCGGCGTGTCGATGACCGCGTGCTCCAGACCCTTGGGCGGCTTGGCCGGCGAGTCCTGATTGACTTCCCAGCTTTCGATGGCCGGCAACGTGTCGGGCCGTAACGATAGCCACGCGTGGGCGGACTGCTGCTTGTCCAGGTCCGCCAGCGCGACCCATTCGCCCGCCGCGGCGAAATAGCCGGCCAGATTGGTGGACAGCGTGCTTTTACCCACGCCGCCCTTCGGATTCGCCACCACGATCACCGTCATGAATTCTCCCGGAAAGAAGGCTGGGCACCGCCAGCCGGTTTGCCGCGCTATTGCGTTGACCTGGCGCCGTGTGAGCTGATCCGTACCGATTTCAGATTCACGCGCCGATCCAGCCGTTGATAATATCGACAAATGGACCGTGGCCGAAGCCCCCAGCGGCGAATCGGCCGCCATGCCCCACCGATTTTTCCCTCGAGGACCCGAATTTCATGAGCAAACTCCGCCCGGAATACACCATCGAACACCTCCACAACCGTCAGAAGGGCAAGCTGCCAGGCTTGCTGGGCGTGCACGTCCTGTCGCTGGAGCAAGGCGTCCTGACCGCGGAATTGACCGTGCGCGAGGAATTGCTCGCACCGAACGGCTTTTTGCATGCCGCCACGGTGATCGGCCTCGCCGATACGGCTTGCGGCTATGCGTGCCTCGCCCATCTGCCGGAAACGGCGCGCAATTTCACGACAGTCGAGCTGAAAAGCAATTTTCTCGGCACCTCGACCGAAGGCACGATCCGCGCGGTCGCCAAGGGCGTGCATCTGGGACGCAGCACGCAGGTGTGGGATGCCACGGTCACGGATCCGAACGGCAAGACGATGGCGTTGTTCCGCTGCACGCAGATGGTGCTGTACTGAGCGGCTTGGAGTGGCGTGGTGACTCCACGCCAAAAAAAAAGCACGCAGCCGTGAAGCGCGTGCTTTGTTGTTTTCCGCTGCCAGGCTAGCCCGCAGCGGAAACCGCCTCGGTCCGTCAGGCCGCCGCGATGCCCGGTGCCTTCGCACCGCTGAGCGCCAGCGCGCCGCCGCCCAGCAGGGACTGCACCACCAACGTCACCGCCCAGTACGCCGGATACTCCCAGCCACCGTGCGGCGACGCGAACCCCCAGCCGTTTTGCAGATGCTGCGCCATCGCGCCGAGCATGAAGGGCAGCAACACCAACGCAACCCAGCGGACCTGTACGCCGAGCAGCAGCGCGATACCGCCGAACAGTTCGACGAACGCCGTCACATAGCCGAGCCAGCCCGGCAAACCGAGCGAAACGAAGAACTGCGCCGTACCGGGCAGCGTGAAAACGAAAATCTTTTGCAGACTGTGGGCGAGGTACAGCACGCCCAAGGCGACGCGAAGCAGTAAGGCGGCCAGATCGGCGGAGCGGTTCGAATTCATGACAGGTCCTTGAGAAGAGAGACGGCCCGCGACCGGGCTGTCGATATCGGGACTGTATTCGAACCAAGCGGCACGAAAAATCGCCGCCGAAGCTTTTATTATTTCTCAGCAGGAATTAATCGGCTCTGCCCAACCGATCCGGATCAACCGATCGCGGCAAACAGCTTCGCCAGATCGAGGTGTTCGGCGAGCGTATCGGCGAGGCGCTCGAGCGACGCCTCGCGCAGCGCCGGATAGTCGATCGTCTCCGCCTCACTCAAACCCGCCCACGCGAGCAAGGCGGCGCATGCGGCCGGCGTGTCGAACAGGCCGTGCACGTAGGTGGCGAGTATTTGGCCATCGGTGGAAATCGCACCGTCGGGGCGCGCCGCCTGTGCGTCACCCAATTGCAGCGCGGGCGCATCCAGCGCCGGGCCTTGAGTCTCGCCCATGTGAATCTCGTAGCCCGCCACCTCCGGCGAGCCGGGCAACGCGAGGCGGCCGGTCACGTTCTTCAGCGTCTTCTCACGCGTAAGCACAGTCGAGTAGTCGAGCCAGCCGAGTCCCGCCGATGTGCCCGGCGCGCCCTCCACGCCATGCGGGTCGGCCACTTCGCGCCCCAGCATCTGCATGCCGCCACAAATGCCGATCACACGCCCGCCATAGCGCAGGTGCTTCTGCAGCACCGCATCCCAGCCTTGCGCGCGCAGAAACGCGAGGTCTCCGGGCACGTTCTTCGAGCCCGGCAGGATGATCAGATCGGCCGGCGGCAGCGGCATGCCGCTGCGCACGTAATGAAAATCGACCTGCGGATGCGCGCGCAGCGCGTCGAAATCGGTGTGATTGCTGATATGCGGCAGCACCGGCACCACCACGCGCAGCATGCGTGCGGCGTCGCCACGGTGGGCGGCGCGCAATTCGGGCGGCAGCATGTCTTCCGCGTCGAGCGTCAGACCGTGCAGATACGGGACCACGCCAAGCACCGGTTTGCCGGTCTTCGCTTCGAGCCAGTCGAGCCCCGGTTTCAGCAGACTGACATCGCCGCGAAAGCGGTTGATGATGACGCCGCGCACCCGCGCCTGCTCGCTCTCGGACAGGCACGCCAGCGTGCCCGTGAGATGCGCGAACACACCGCCACGGTCGATGTCGGCCACTAGCACGACCGGGCAATCGACCGCCTCCGCGAAACCCATGTTGGCGATATCGCGCTCGCGCAAGTTGATCTCGGCGGGACTGCCCGCGCCTTCGACGAAAATCGTGTCATACGCCGCTTGCAGCCGTTCATACGATCGCAGCACCGCTTCGAACGCGACGGGCTTGTAGTCGTGATACGCGCGCGCGTCGAGATTCATGCGCGCCTTGCCGTGGATGATCACCTGCGCGCCACGGTCGCTGGTGGGCTTGAGCAGGACCGGATTCAGATCGGTGTGCGCGGCAATGCCCGCGGCCACTGCCTGCAAGGCCTGGGCACGGCCGATCTCGCCGCCGTCGACCGTCACCGCGCTATTAAGCGCCATGTTCTGCGGTTTGAACGGCGCGACCCGCACGCCGGCGCGGCGCGCCAGCCGGCACAAACCGGCGACGAGCGTGCTCTTGCCCGCATCGGACGTGGTGCCCTGAATCATCAGCGTGCCGCGCGGCACGGGAATGGCGTCATGCGAGGTCGAGGTGGCGGTCACGGAATGTCGGGCTCGGCGATGAGAAAATTCGATGAGTCAAGCGGCGGTGTGCATGCCGCATTCAGTCGGCAGCACAACCATCGCACAGCAACGCAGTGCAATGAAGCGCGTGGAACGCGGCATTATCCCATCGCGCCGGCCCGTGCTGCACGCCGGTACAATCATGCGATGACTCCCCGCGACCTCACCTTCGTTATCGGCGGCGCCCGTTCGGGCAAGAGCGCGCACGCCGAACAGCTGGCCCGCGACAGTGCTATGCCTGTCACCTACGTCGCCACCGCGCGCGTCGCGGACGACGCCGAATTCAGCGCGCGCATCGCGCATCATCGCGAGCGGCGTCCGGTGCATTGGCGCCTGTTCGAAGCGGATATCGATCTCGCCGGCGCCGTGACGCGGATCGACGCGCCCGGCCACTGCATGCTGATCGACTGCCTGACATTGTGGCTCGCCAATCTGCTGTGTCCGCCCGAAGGCGACGCTCTGCCGGCCGATCAGACTCACGCGCACGTCGCCGCGCTCGAGGCGGCGCTAGTCAATGCGAAAGGCAAGGTTATCGTGGTCAGCAATGAAATCGGCTTGGGCGTGGTGCCGCTTGGCGCGGCCACGCGGCTTTACGTCGACGAACTCGGGCGGCTCAACCAGCGCATCGCCGCGCTGAGCACCCAGGCCACGATGATGGTCGCGGGCTTGCCGCTCGCGCTGAAAACAGCGGGCCGCGCGTGATGCTGTCGCTTCCTCTACTCGTGACACTGGCCACCGCGGGCGTCGCCGTCGACCGCTGGTTTGGCGAGCCGCGCACCGCGCATCCGCTGGTGGGATTCGGCAAATGGGCGACGCGGCTCGAAGCGCATTACAACACCGGCCGCCGCTTGCGTCTCAAAGGGTTGCTGGCGTGGTCGCTGGCGGTCATACCGCCGGTGCTGATCGCATGGGCGCTGATTGCCGTGCTGCCGTTTTATGCGGCCTGTGCGCTGCATGTCGTGTTGCTGTGGTTCGCGCTCGGCGCGCGCAGTCTGCACGATCACATTGCGCCGATCGCGCAAGCGCTGACGCAACGCGATCTCGCGCAAGCGCGCCTGCTGACCGCACGCATCGTGTCGCGCGAAACCGCCAATGCCGACGAAGCCGCGCTGTCGCGCGCCGCCGTCGAATCGGCCCTCGAAAACGGCAACGATGCGATTTTCGGCGCGTTGTTCTGGTTCGCCATCGCGGGCGGTCCGGGCGCGCTCGGGTTTCGTCTCGCCAACACGCTCGACGCAATGTGGGGTTACCGCACGCCGCGCTATTTGCGCTACGGCTGGGCTGCCGCACGCCTCGACGACGTGCTCAACTGGATTCCCGCGCGCCTGACGGCCGCCAGCTATGCACTGCTCGGCGACACGCACGCCGCGTGGCACTGCTGGCGCGAGCAGGCACCGCTTTGGGACAGCCCGAATGCCGGCCCCGTGATGGCCTCCGGCGCGGGCAGCCTGAACGTGCTGATCGGCGGCCCGGCGGTCTATCACGGCGAACTCGAATACCGGCCAACGCTCGGCTTCGGCCAGCCCGCGAAAGCCGCGCACGTCACCGCTGCATTGATGCTGGTGGAGCGCACCATCATTCTCTGGCTGGCGGTGCTGATCGTGCTGGCGCTGCTGAGCGTGCCCTTCCATGTTTGAGTCGACGGGTGACCGCGCGAACGAAACGCGCATGTCAAAAGAGGCGGTCGTGCACGGCGGCAATCTGCACGAAGCGGCCCAACGGTACGGCATTCCATACGCGCAATGGCTCGATCTGTCGACGGGCATCAATCCGCACGGCTATCCGGTCCCGCCGGTTCCGGCCGATGCGTGGCGTCGCCTGCCCGACGACGGCGACGACTTCGCCACCTGCGCCGCGCGCTACTACGGCGCGCCGGATGCCGCGCACGTGCTGCCCGTGGCCGGCAGCCAAGCGGCAATTCGCGCGCTGCCCACGCTGCTGCCGCGCGCACGGGTCGGCATCGCGCCGCTCACTTACAGCGAATACGCGCCTGCATTCGAACGTGCCGGTCATGAAGTGGTGCCGCTCGATGTGGGTTGGGAGAGTTTTCCGGACACGCTCACGCATGCAGTCATCGTGAATCCTAATAATCCAACCGCGACGTACCTGAGCGCCGAGAAACTGTTGCAGTGGCATGCCCAGTTGCGCGAGCGCGGCGGCACGCTACTTGTCGATGAAGCGTTTGCCGATACGATGCCTTCGGCTTCACTTGCCGCGAGCACGCACCTCGACGGTTTGATCGTATTGCGCTCGCCCGGGAAATTCTTCGGCCTGGCGGGTGTGCGCGCGGGTTTCGTACTCGGCGCGCCTGCGTTGCTTGACGCGTTAAACCAAACGCTCGGCGCATGGACTGTCAGTGGCCCCGCGCGTCATGCCGTTAAAGCCGCCTTCGCCGACGACGCCTGGCAACGGCAAATGCGTACTCTGCTCGACGCCGAAAGCGCGCGCCTCGCGAGGCTGTTGCATACACAAGGATTCAACACACGCGGTACACCGCTCTTCGCGTGGACCGACGACCCGCGTGCCGCCTCTTTGCACGAAGCGCTGGCGCGGCGCGGCATGTGGACGCGTCTTTTCCAGTCGTCGGGGAGCGTGCGCTTCGGCTTGCCGGCCAGCGAGGCGGAGTGGAACCGCTTTGAAGAAACGCTGCGCGAAGCGGTGCAGGCGATCTCCGCACGCGTGGATTGATGCAGGCATAACGTACAACCACCACATGCCGAATACGCGTCTTCCAACACGTCGCCCGATGCCCCGCCTCATCCGCTTCACGCTTGCCGCTCCGCTCTTTTGCGCCGCGCTGCACGCGCATGCCGCGATCACCGTCACTGACGACAGCGGCGCGAGCGTCACTCTGCCCGCCCCCGCGCAACGCGTAATCAGCCTCGCACCCCATGTCACCGAACTGCTGTATGCCGCGGGTGGCGGCGCGAAAGTGGTCGGCGCGGTGTCGTACAGCGACTATCCCCCTGAAGCGAAACAGTTGCCGCGCGTGGGAGACAACAAGGCGCTCGACCTCGAGCGCATCGTCGCGTTGAAGCCCGACCTGATCGTCGTGTGGCGGCATGGCAATGCGCAGCGTCAACTGGACCGTCTGCGCGAGATGCACATTCCACTGTTCTTCAGCGAACCGCATCATCTCGACGACGTGGCCGTGTCGCTGACGAAGCTCGGGCAATTGCTGGGCACGTCACCGGCCGCGGATGCGGCGGCGGCCGCCTATCGCCAGGACATCGCGAAGCTGCGCACGCGGTATGCGAACCGCCCGCCTGTCAGCGTGTTCTACCAGGTATGGGACCAACCGCTGATGACACTCAACGGCGCGCATATGGTCAGCGACGTGATCGCGCTATGTGGCGGCCGCAATGTGTTCGCCCAACTCGAACCGCTGGTGCCGACGGTCTCCACCGAAGCGGTGCTCGCGGCAAATCCGGAAGCCATCGTCACGGCAGCACCCGGCGCGACGCAGCCGGACACCACGTTGCCGCAACTCGGCCAATGGCGCGCATGGCCGGGTCTGACGGCGGTAGCGAATAACAACTTGTTTGCAATCGACGGCGATCTGATCAACCGCCCGGCACCGCGCATTGCGCAAGGCGCGAAGCAATTGTGTGAGGATCTCGAAGTGGCACGCTCGCGCAGAAAAGCTGGCGCGCAGCAGTAATACGACGGCGACGGGAATCAGCCGAGGCAAAGCTCACGCATTCCACCGCACCAGCGACCACTGCTGCGATTCATCGTTCCTGCGCAGGCAGACAATCCCGGTCGTATCGAGCGACCAGCGCAGACAACGTTCCAGCGGCACGTCCAGCACGATCGACGCGATAGCCCGCATCACGCCGGCATGCGTGACCACATAAGCCGGCGACAACTCGCGCGTCTGCACGAATGCGCCGAGCCATGTGCGCACCCGCTCGACGAACTGCGCCACGCTCTCGCCGCCATGCGCGCGCGCGTGTTCGAAGTTGATCGCCCAGTCGTCGAGCAGCTCGCGGTCGATGTCGTCCCAGCGCTGCGCTTCCCAGTCGCCAAAGTTCATTTCCTTCAGACGATCGTCGTGACTGACCACGCAGCCGAAGTCGTTCCCCAACTCGACGGCAAGCGCGGAACAGCGCGTCAATGGGCTCGATATCAATACGCGCGGCGCAGGCACCTGCAAGGTTGCAAGCTTCAGGGCAAGCGCCGTCGACGACACCTCGGCCCGCTCGGCAAGCGCCACATCGCTGTGGCCATAGCACACGCCCGCATCGAGCGCGACTGCGGGATGACGGATCAGGACGATATCCATGCGAGCCCCACCAGATAGATGCTCAATTCAAAAATCTGCTGCGCGAAGCCGAGACAATCACCGGTGTAGCCGCCGATGCGTCTAACGAAATAGCGGCCCATGACGAAGCGTAGAACGACCAGAACCGCCAGCACCGAGCCTGCGAAGCGCCAGTCCGGCGCATCGAGCCAGTTCGGCCACAACAACCAGGGCAAACCGAACAGCGCGGCGCAGATTAACGCTGCGCCGCCCAAGCGCTGCGCGACCGGCTTGGCCTTGCCTTCTGCACGCACATAGTCGAGTGTGGCCAGATAGCTGATTGCGCACGTCCGGCTCGCCGCATGCGCGGCAATCATCAGACCCGCAGCGCGCATCGGCGGCAACGCGGCGAGTGTTTGCCACTTCAATCCGAGCGCCATTACGAGAGCAATGGCGCCAAAAGCCCCAATGCGCGAATCATGCATGATTCGCAATACATCTTCGCGCGTATAGGCGCCACCGAACGCATCGACACAATCAGCGAGACCGTCCTCGTGAAACGCACCGGTCACGAGGAGCGATGCAGCCATCGACAACAACACCGCCACACCCGCAGGAAACACCCGCAGCGCCGCGAGATAGACGAGCGCGCTCAATCCGCCGATCAATACGCCAACCAGCGGAAAATAGCGCGCCGCTGCGTTCAAATAATGCGGCTCATAACCGACCCAGCGCGGCACCGGCACCCGCGTGAAATAGCCGAGCGCCGTAAAGAAGTAGCGCAGTTCCGCGAGCGGATTCATAGGTGAACCAGGTACCTGTTTTCGTCTAACGGATCAGGCATCGCGATTTGCGACGCCGGCCGATTCGAAGCTCGCCATCTCGTTCACGAACGCCACCGCCGCGCGCAGCAACGGCACCGCGAGCGCGGCGCCGCTGCCTTCGCCCAGACGCATATCGAGCGACAGCAACGGCTGCGCGCCGAAATGATCGAGCATGCGCCGATGCCCCGCTTCGTTCGACGCATGCGCGAACACGCAGTACTCCCGCACGCTCGGCGCGAGAGCATCGGCAATCAGCAGGGCCGAGGTGGCGATGAAGCCGTCGACCAGAATCGTCATGCGTGCCTCGGCCGCCGCGAGATAGGCGCCCGCCATCATCGCGATTTCGAAGCCGCCGAAAGTGGCGAGCACCTCGAGCGGATCGGTGCAAACGGGGTGATGCGCGAGCGCCGACGCCAGCACGTTGCGCTTCCTGGCGAGTCCCGCGTTGTCGAGCCCCGTGCCGCGCCCAACGCATTCGTCGATCGGCACGCCGCACAGTCGGCTCATCAGGCACGCGGCCGACGAGGTATTGGCAATTCCCATCTCGCCGAAGCCGATCACGTTGGTGCCGAGCGCCGCGTGGTGCCGCACGCGCAGCGCGCCCGCCTGCATCGCGGCAAGTGCCTGATCGCGCGTCATGGACGCTTCGTGCGCGAAGTTGCGCGTGCCGGCCGCGACCGGAATGTCGACGAGTCCTTCCGTCGACGGCAACGGCGTCGCGATGCCCGCATTGACCACTTCGAGCTCCAGGCCCGCGACCCGGCTCAACGCATTGATCGCCGCGCCGCCCGCGAGAAAGTTGGCGACCATCTGCGCGGTCACCGCCTGCGGATAGGGGCTCACGCCTTCCGCGGCAATGCCGTGATCGCCCGCGAACACGATCATCGCGGGACGGTTCACGGTGGGATGCGTGGTGCGCTGAATCAGGCCCATCTGACGCGCGAGCGTCTCGAGGCGGCCAAGGCTGCCAGGCGGTTTGGTCTTGGTGTCGATGATGTGCTGCAACTCGGCGCGCAACGACTGATCGAGCGGTTCGACTTCGGGCAGTCCGGACAAGCGTGGCAATGAAGTCATGAGCGTTTCTGAAAAGAGTATGTTTGGATTAAACGGTTAGCTTGCCGGCGTGTCATGGTCCGCCAGCGATTCATGATACGAACGCGACGCGGGAATCAAAGCCTCGTGCTCCCCGTCGCGAATCAGAATCAACGGATAGCCAAATGCGCGGCTTGCGCGCGCCGGGGTCAGCACGTCGTGCACCGGCCCGGCATAGGCACCGCCTTCACCATCGAGTAGCAGCGCATGGGTCGCGAAGCGGCGCGCGAGGTTCAGGTCGTGGCACGAAAACATCACTGTACGCCGAGGCTCGCGCGCCCAGGCAGCGAGCGCCTCGAGGCAGTCGATCTGATGATGCAGATCGAGATGCGACAACGGTTCGTCGAGCAGCAGCAATGGGGCCTCCTGGCACAGCACTGCGGCAAGCGCGACGCGTTGACGCTCGCCGCCCGAGAGCGAGAGCACATCGCGCGCGGCGAATGCGGCAAGGCCCAACAGGTTCAGCGCGCTCATGGCCGCCTCCCGGTCGGCCTCGCGCTCCCAGCCCCAGCCGGTCAGGTGCGGAAAGCGGTTCAGCATCACGATATCGAGCACGCTCGCGCTGAACGCGTCGGGCGCGCTTTGCGGCATCAGCGCGCGCCGCTGCGCGAGCGGCAGCGGCGGCCAGTCGGCCACGCGCACGCCGTCGAGTTCGACATGGCCCACCGCGGGCCGCAGCAGACCCGCAAGCGTGGTGAGCAGCGTGGTCTTGCCCGCGCCGTTCGGGCCGGCAACGCACCAGATTTCGCCGCTATAGAACGTATGCGTGAATGCCTCGAGCAAGGTGCGTGTACCGGCCCGCAAAGTCAGGCCTTGTGCACTGAGCACGGATAGGGAGGGGTCGTGGGCTTGCATCATCGGCGGCGGCGCAGCAGCATCCACAGAAACACTGGCACGCCGATGATCGACGTAATCACGCCGACCGGCAACTGGCCCGGCGCGATTACGGTGCGTGCGATCAGGTCCGCGCCCATCACCGCGACGCCGCCGCCGAGCGCCGCGGCCGGCAGCAGCATGCGCTGATCGTTGCCGAACGCGAGCCGCAGCATATGCGGCACGACCAGCCCGACAAAGCCGATGGTGCCCGCCGTCGTCACCGCCGCGGCCGCCGCCAGCGAGGCCGCCAGATATACGCGCAAGCGCAGCGGCATCACCGCGACGCCCAACGCTTGCGCGGCCGCGTCGCCGCGCAGCAGCTCGTTCAGCCGCGGCGCGGCGGGCACGATCACAAGCATCACGATGACGAGCTCACCGAGCGCGGCCCACGGCATCG
>DASVNP010000154.1:0-8157 GCA_036383775.1 Paraburkholderia sp.
GCACTCGTGTCGCATGCGCCGCGACCGCGCCCGCCACACGCCCCCGAGTCAAACGCTCGGCCGAGCCGCCGAGCGGTGTGAGCCACAACTCGTTGGGATTCTCCTGATCGAACGCAAGGCTCGCTTTCGTTCCATATACCCGCAGACGCAGCGCATTCTCCGCGCCGCTCGCCACCTGGCTCGCCCACAGCATGCCGCGCGCGCCGTTCGGATAGCGCAGCATCGCCTGCACGTGATCGTCGATGCGCCGCCCCGGCACGAACGTATGCACTTCCGCCGCAAGCGCATGCGGAGTCATCCCCGTGACGAAGGCAGCAAGCTGATACGCATGCGTGCCGATATCGCCAAGACACCCCGCCGGACCCGCTAACGAAGGGTCCGTGCGCCAGCCGGCCTGCTTGTTGGTGCCGAGCGTTTCGATCGGCTCCGCCAGCCAGTCCTGCGCGTATTCGACCTGCACCACGCGTATCTCGCCCAACTCACCTTCATTGATCAGTTCGCGGGCGTGCCGCACGAGCGGATAGCCTGAGTACGTATGCGTCAACGCGAACAGCTTGTTCTTCTCACGCGCGAGTTTCGCCAACGCCTCGCCTTCCGCGAGCGAGATCGCCAATGGTTTGTCGCACACCACGTGAATACCGGCTTCCAGAAACGCCGTCGCCACCGGAGCGTGCAGATGATTAGGCGTGACGATAGCCACTGCGTCGATACCGTCGTCGCGAGCGGCTTCGGCGCGCGCCATCTCGCGCCAGTCCGCGTAGCTGCGCGCGACACCCGCCTCGGCGGCACTCGCTTGCGCGCGCTGCGGATCGGACGACAGCGCGCCCGCCACCAGTTCGAAACGATCGTCCAGTCGCGCCGCGATCCGATGCACCGCGCCGATGAACGCGCCCTGCCCGCCGCCGACCATGCCCAGCCTGAGCCTTCTGTGCGTTCCTTGCTGCATCGCCCTTCGCTCCTTTGCGCTTGCCCGCCCTCAGATGCCGAGCAAGTGCTTCAATTGCGCCGCGTCCACGCCACTGCCCGCGAAGTCGTCAAACGCATGCTCCGCCACGCGGATGATGTGCCGGCGAATGAACTCCGCGCCTTCGCGCGCGCCGTCGTGCGGATGCTTCAGCGCGCATTCCCATTCCAGCACCGCCCAGCCGGGAAAATCGTATTGGGCCATCTTCGAAAAGATCGCGCCGAAATCGATCTGCCCGTCACCCAGCGATCTGAAGCGTCCCGCGCGCTCGACCCAGCCGCTGTAGCCGCCATACACGCCTTGCCTGCCGTTCGGACGAAACTCCGCGTCCTTCACATGGAACGCCTTGATGCGCTCGTGATAGATGTCGATGAACGCCAGGTAGTCGAGTTGCTGCAAAACGAAATGACTCGGGTCGTAGAGAATGTTGGCGCGCGGATGCTTGACCGCGTCGAGAAAACGCTCGAAGGTCACGCCGTCGTGCAGGTCCTCACCGGGATGCAACTCGTAGCACACGTCGACACCGGCTGCGTCGAACGCATCGAGAATCGGCGTCCAGTGGCGCGCGAGTTCGTCGAAAGCGGCGTCGATCAAGCCGGCCGGACGCTGCGGCCACGGGTAGAGATACGGCCAGGCGAGCGCGCCGGAAAAAGACACATGCGTATTCAAACCCAAACGTTGTGAAGCTTGGGCCGCGAGCTTCATCTGCTCGATCGCCCATTGCGTGCGCGCCTCGGGATTGCCACGCACATGAGGCGCGGCAAAGCCGTCGAACAATGCGTCATAGGCCGGATGGACGGCGACCAGTTGGCCTTGCAGATGCGTCGACAGTTCGGTAATCGCCACGCCGGCATCGTCCACAATCTCGCGCAATTCGTCGCAATACGTCTGACTCGACGCCGCCTGTTCGAGATCGATCAGGCGCGGGTCGCACGGCACCTGAATGCCCTTGAAGCCGAGACCCGCGGCCCAGCCCGCGAGATGCGCGAGATTGTCGAACGGCACGTCGTCGCCCATGAACTGGGCGAGAAAAATCGCCGGCCCTTTGATGGTTTTCATCGTACGGTTCCTCGAACGATGGCACGCTCGCTCTGCCTCTGCGGCAAGAACAAGGCAAGCCGCAAGCGCGCCCGGATGCTCATGGTCAGAACGGCGAGTCCGGAAAATAGAACTGCTGCGCGTTTTCCTTCGTGATCAGCACCGACGGGATGATCGTGGTGGGCGGCAGCTTGTCGCCCTTCAGGCGCGCTTCGGCGGTGAGCTTGATCGCGTCGTAGATGAACTTCGGCGAGTACGACACGTCGGCCTTGATAAGCGGCGCGCCGTCCATCACGTTCTTCACCATGCCCTTCGAGCCCGCGCCCCCGAAGACGATCTTGATGTCGCTGCGTTTGGCCTGGTCGATGGCCTTGAGCACGCCGACCGCCATGTCGTCGTCCGCGGCCCAGACGGCGTCGATATGCTTGAAGCGGGTCAGATAATCCTGCATCACTTTGAACGCATCGTCGCGATTCCAGTTGGCGTACTTCGCGTCGAGAATCTTGATGTTCGGATAGGCCTTCAGCACGCCGGTAAACGCGCTCCAACGCTCGTTGTCGAGTGTGGTCGGAATGCCGCGCAGCGCGACGATGTCCCCCTTGCCGTCGAGTGCCTTGGCCAGATACTCGGCGGGGATCTTGCCGAACGCGGTGTTGTCGCCCGCCACATAGGCATCTTGCGCGCTCGTATCGGTCAGGCCGCGATCGACCACCGTCACGTACACGCCTTTCTTCTTCACCTGCGCGACCGGCTGCGTGAGCGAGGCCGATTCGAAGGGGAAGATCACTAGCGCGTTGATCTTGTTCACCGTCACGAGGTCCTGCAACTGGTTCGCCTGCTCGGGCGCGCCAGCCGCGGTCTTCACGATCACTTTCAGATCGGGGTGCGCTTTCTCCAGATCGGCCTTCGCCTTGTTCGCCCACCAGACGATGCCGCCGGTGAAGCCATGATCAGCCGTTGGAATCGCGACGCCCAGTGTGACCTTGTCGTCGGCGCGCGCCATGCCCGCCGCGCCCAGTATCCCCAACGCCAGCATGCCGGCGCCGACCGCTCGAATGACCTGCTTCATGGTTGTGTCTCCAAGTGTGAGGCGTTCATGCGCCCCGGTTTTCAACCCGACGTTGTTGCCATTTGAAGCGCCACCTCTATCTCCGCCCACGTTGCACGAACGCAACGAAGATAATCACCACGCCCTGCACCGCCGCGTTCAGATACACGCTGATGATGCTGGTCAGATTCAGAATATTGGCAATCACCGACAGCAGGATCGCGCCGATCACCGTGCCGATCACGCGCCCCTCGCCGCCTTTGAGCGCGGTGCCGCCCACCACGACCGAGGCAATCGCTTCGAGCTCCCACAGCAGGCCGGTGGTCGGCGTGGCGGACCCGAGCCGCGGCACGTACAGCACCGTCGCAACGCCCACGCAGATGCCGAGCAGCACATACGTGATGATCTTCACCGTATCGACGCGAATCGCCGCATAACGCGCGACCTGTTCGTTCGAGCCAATGGCCTGCACGTGCCGGCCGAATGCAGTGCGATTGAGAATCAGCGCGCCGCCCGCCGCCATAACGAGGAACACCCAGATCGGCACCGGCACGCCAAACAGGCTCGCGTAATAGACCGGGCCATATAGATCGGATAGCGAATTATCCAGCGTCAGCGCACCGCCATCGGCGAGCCACGTCAGCACCGCGCGAAAAATCCCCAGCGTGCCCAGCGTGACGATGAACGGCTCGATCCTTCCCTTGGTGATCAGCAAGCCGTGCGCGCAGCCGAACAGACCGCCGAGCACGAGCGCGAACACGATGCCGAGCGTCACGATCAGAAGCGGCGCGAGCGTGTGTCCGCCGACACCCGCCGCGAGCCCGTTCATCAGCCAGATCATGCTGCCCGCGATCAGCGCGGCCATCGAGCCGACCGAGAGATCGATGCCGCCCGAGATGATCACGAAGGTCATGCCTACCGCGATGATGCCGATGAACGACGTGCGCGTGAGCACGTTCATCAGGTTGTCGAGCGTGGCGAAATCGCGATTGAGCAGCGTGCCGACGATGCACAGCACAATCAGGCCGGCGAGCGGCCCGAGCGCATACAGCCGATGCGCGAAGCGCAACGCGCGGCCGTGTTGCACGGTCTCAGTGGGTGCCGGTCGCATGGGCGATCAACTCCTCTTCGGTCAGATGGTCGAGCGACAGCGTAGCTTGCAGGCGGCCCGCGCGCATCACGGCGACGCGGTGGCACAAGCCGATCAGCTCGATCAGTTCGGATGAAATGACGATCACCGCGCGGCCCTGGGCGGCCAGACGCTGAATCAGAAAATAGATGTCGCGTTTCGCGCCGACGTCGACGCCGCGCGTCGGCTCGTCGAGCACGACCACGTTCGGCTCGGGCTGCAGGAATTTGGCGAGCGCGAGCTTCTGCTGATTGCCGCCGGAAAGCATGCGCGCACGGCTCGATAGATCGCCTGTGCGGATGCCAAACTCGCTCACCGCCTTCGTCAACGCCGCGCGCCCCGCCTTCAGATCGAGCAACGGATGCGCGTAGCGTTCGAGCGTCATGAGCGTGACGTTGTCCTGCAGGCTCAGGTTGACGTGCAAGCCCTTGCCCTTGCGGTCCTCGCTCAGATACGTGAGACCGTGGCGCATCGCGTCGCGGGGGCTTTTCAAATGCACCGGACGGCCGGCGATTTCGATGCGGCCCGCCGTGCGTTTGCGCAAACCCAGGATCGCCTCGAACGCTTCGGTGCGGCCCGCGCCCACCAGTCCCGCGAAACCGAGCACTTCGCCCCCGCGCACCTCGAAGCTGAGGTCGTCCACCCATTGCGGCACGGCGAGGCCTTCCACTTTCAACGCGAGCGGCGCGTCAGCGGACACCGTGATTTTCTCGGGGAACATGTCGGACACGTCGCGCCCGACCATCAGGTTCGCCATCTGCTGCCGCGCGAGTCCGGCGGTCGCGCCGCGGGCGACGAAGCGCCCATCGCGCATGACGATTACTTCGTCGGTGATGCGCTCCACTTCGTCGAGCTTGTGCGAGATATACACGAGGGTCACGCCGTCGGCCTTGAGCTTGGCCATCAGCGTGAAGAGGCGCTCGGTTTCGGCGGGCGTGAGCGTGGCGGTTGGCTCGTCCATAATGAGCAGAAGCGCGCGGCGCGACAGCGCCTTGGCGATCTCCACCATTTGTTTTTCCGCCACGATCAGGTCACGCACCTTCGTGTCCGGCGCTTTTTCCAAGCCGACCTGCGCGAGATAGCGCGCGGCGTCGGCGCGCATCGCGCCATCGTCGACGAACCAGCCACGGCGCTTCTCGTGACCGAGATACATGTTCTGCGCAATCGTCAGATGCTCGGCGAGATTGAACTCCTGATGGATCAGCACGATGCCCTGCGCTTCCGCGTCGCGCGAACCGTTGAACTGCCGCGCGTGGCCGTCGACCGTTAAAGTGCCGGAGGTCGCCGTTTCATAGCCCGCAAGGATTTTCATCAGCGTGGATTTGCCGGCACCGTTCTCGCCGAGCAGACCGTAGATGCGCCCGGGCGCCAGATCGAAGCTCACGCCGTGCAAGACGCGCACCGGGCCGAAGTCTTTGCGGATGTCGTCGAAGCGGATCGCGAGGCTCATGAGTCACGCGCTCCCGCGAATCACGAGCCGGTGCGGCAGCAGCACACCCGGCACATTCGTCAAAGGATTGGCCAGACGCTGCAACAGGAGGCGCGCGGCGGTCTCGCCCAACTCGCGCATGGGCTGAGCGATGGTGGTGAGCGGCGGATCGATTTGCGCGGCCAGCGAGATATCGTCGAAGCCGACCACCGTGATATCGTCGGGCACGCGCTTTCCGACGTTGCGCAAGCCGTGGATCACGCCGATCGCGAGCGTGTCGGACACCGCGAAGATCGCGTCCGGCGCCTGTGGCTGATTCATCAGCGTAGCCGCCGCCGATGCGCCCGCTTCGTAGTCGAGGCTATTCAGGTTCATGCGCCAGCGCGGGTCCGGTTCGATGCCCGCTTCGTTCAATGCGTCCAGATAGCCTTGCTGACGCTGCCGCGCGTACAGATAGCCGACGTCGGAATTGATGAGCCCGATGCGACGATGGCCGCGCGCGAGCAGATGCCGCACCGCGTCGCCCGCCGCCCGGTAGTTGTCGATGCCCACATAGGGCACGCCCATCGCCGGGTCGAACTCGCAGCACGCGACCCACGGCAGCGCGCCGGAGCCCTCGCCTAGCGCCTGCTGGATGGTGTCGGGATCGAGACAGATGGCGCCGTCCGCGCGACGCCGGCGCAACAGGTCAAAGTAGCTGCGCTCGCGGCCTGGATCCGCGCCCGTGTCGCACAGCAGCATGAAATAGCCGTGCTGGCGCGCCACGCTGTCGATGCCGCGCACGATCTCCGCATAAAAAGGATTGCCGACGTCGGGCACCATGGTGAGCAACAGGCGGCTCTCGGCCGTGCGCAGGTTGCGCGCGAGTTCGTTGACGCGATAGCCGCTGGCGTCGATGGCGGCCAGCACCTTGTCGCGCGTGGCGGGCCGCACGTTCTCGTGGCCGTTCAGCACGCGCGACACCGTGGCCACCGACACGCCCGCCTGCTCGGCCACGCCGGCAATCGAGATGCCCTCGGCGGCGCTGGACGCCGCCGCGGAGCCGGCCTTGGACGACGATCTGGACATGTAAGCCCACCTCGAAATGTAATCGATTACATTTTTGAGCGATCGGAGCGGGAATCGCAAGAACGGATCTCTAGGGATAAACACGGAGGGTGGGCGCGGCGTGGCAACGCTGCAACTCGGGTCACTGTGCCCCGGCTCAGCCCGGCGCCATGCGGCACGCTGCCCGCGAGGACGCGATTCGACACCGTCATTTGGTACAATCCCGCAGTTACCCTGTACGGCCTTGCGCGCCTGGCCCTCCGCCGGGGCGCCGGTCAGCGGCAAATCGCAACACGTCGCGCAAGACCCTGCAAGACCCCCGCAAAACTCGCAAACCCTACTGCCGAACCCACCATGAACATCGAGCAAGCGCGTTTCAACATGATCGAACAGCAGATCCGCCCCTGGGAAGTGCTCGACCAGGACGTGCTAAATCTGCTCTCGATCGTCAAGCGTGAAAACTTCGTCCCCACCGCCTACCGTGAACTGGCTTTCGCCGACTTCGAAGTGCCGCTGCCGGCCAGCCAGCATATGCTGGCGCCGCGTGTCGAAGCGCGCGTGCTGCAGGAACTGGCGGTGAAGAAACACGAAAGCGTGCTCGAAATCGGCGCGGGCTCGGGTTACATGGCGGCCTTGCTCGCGCACCGCGCGCAGCACGTGCTGACGGTCGACATCGAACCGGAACTGGCGGAACTGGCCCGCAACAACCTGATCGCCAACGGCGTGCTGAACGCCGAAGTCACCACCGGCGACGCCTCGCGCGGCTGGGCCGGCGCGGCACCGTACGACGTGATCTGCGTGTCCGGCGGCCTGCCGGTGCTGCCGCAGGAACTGCTCGATCATCTGAAAATCGGCGGCCGTCTGGCGGCGTTTGTCGGCACCGCGCCGGTCATGAAGGCGCAGATCATCACGCGTATCGACGAGAAGCAGTACCGCGTTGCCGATGTGTTCGAAACGTATATCGAACCGCTCGTCAATGCCGTGCAGCCGTCGCGTTTCAAGTTCTAATCTGCGTTCGTCCGGATCGCCTGCTCATGCAAAATCTGACCGCTCCGGCGCTCGCCGAATGGCTCGCCGACACTTCGCGTCCCGCGCCCGTGCTGCTCGACGTGCGCGAACCGTGGGAAATCCAGACGGCGTCGATCGCCGGCGCCGTATTGATTCCCATGCGTGAGATTCCCGCGCGCAGCGAAGAACTCGACGACGACGCGCAAATCGTCTGCGTCTGCCACCATGGGGCGCGCAGTGCCCAGGTCGCGATGTTCCTCGAGTCGCGCGGCCATACCAACGTCTTCAATCTGCAGGGTGGCATCGACGCGTGGTCGCGTCAGGTCGATCCGTCGGTTCCCACCTACTGATCCCACGCGCGATGAAGCGTCGGCGCGCGCCGGTCTTGGCGTCTGCTCTGGCGTCTGCTCTGGCGTCTGCTGCGGCGCTCGCATGCGGGCTTGGCCTCGCATGTCACGCGCAGCCCGCCCAAGCCGTGGGCCTCTCCCAACTCT
>DASVNP010000155.1:0-3853 GCA_036383775.1 Paraburkholderia sp.
TCACCGCCAGAATTCGGCAAGCTGACCAACAAGCCCCCTCCCTTGCTTGTAACCGGCTTGAGCGGCGGCCGGACGCGTCGACAGATCCATCATGTTGACACCGAACGCGCTGAGCGATTCGCCGTCCGGGAAGATCGTCTCGACTCTGCTGTTGCCCGCGCGGAGTTCGTCGACCTGTGCGGCAAGGTGCATGCCCCACTCCAGCGGATGCCGTGATCTGCCACCGAAGGGTGACAGCACCAGCACCCGTGCGTATCCGGCTGCCAGATCGGCATTCTCGTTGCGTCGATAGCCGCCGTCGATGTATCGGTTGTCGCCGATGCGGTAGGGAGGGACACCGAAGCCGTTCGAAGTGCTAGCGGCGACGGCGTCCACGAGGTCGACTCCGCTGTGGCGGTCGAACACGACCGGCTCGCCGGTATGGGCATCGACCGCAGTGATGAGCAACGGCCGTTCCGGCCAACGCTCACTGGGCAGCCGAGCGGCGACGACAGCACGCCACCGCGTTTGCCCGGAGCCGTCCGACGCCGCGTCCATTTCGAGCGCCGCCGCACCCATTCTGCGGCGCATGTCGGCCGCGTTCTCAGCGGCCGCGATGATTCGGTTCGTCATTTCCATATGGTTCGCCGCAGGCCCAATGGGGACGCGTCCAGCCTCGGGCCCGCCTGGACCAGTCCGTTGCTGGGGCGCAGCGGAAAGGATAGCCGCCAGCAGTTCGGTCGGGATCGCGCTTGTGATCTGGGCTGCGGCCGTCGATCCAGCCGACGTCCCGATGATCAAGTCGGCCTCGGTCACATCCAACCCGGCATCGAACAGGCCGGCGACGACGCCGATCTCCCACGCATTGCCGGCCGATCCACCACCATGGAGGACCAACGCGCGCTCACGTCTGGTTTCCATGCCACCCCCTATACGCATTGATCCGATCAAGTCGATGATTTTTGCATGCTGGTCAAGAATATCCGCGTTCACTGCTCCTGATCCGATGATTTCGGTCGTGCGAGACTGATTGATCACGTTATCGATTGCGAGTAGCGTCGAGAGGATCGGAGATCGGAACGCCGGACCCGGAATACCAGGGTGAGCGTCACCTTCGAGATCAGCTCAGTTGCACGCCACACGGCGTATTTTTACTTGCAGGGTGGAACGTATGCCACAAGAGCGACAGAACTGCACCGGTCCGCAGCTAGGAACGTGGAAGCTGGAGTCCTTCACGACTGAAGACTTAGCCACCGGCCAGAAAACCGATTTGTTTGGCGCCCACCCAAGCGGCTATCTCAACTATGGTCCCGACGGCCGAATGTACGCGATTCTGATCAAGGATGAGCGAAAGGCGCCAGCCGATCTAATTCCAACCGACACCGAGAGCGTCGATCTCTACAGCGGGCTTTGCTCATACGCTGGGACCTACAGCATAGAGGACGATCGGGTTAGTCATCATATTGATGCTTCGTGGAATGAGTCCTGGACCGGGACGACCCAGGTGCGTCAGTTCAGGATCGACGGCAAGTACCTATACATCAAGACACTGCCCTCCAGGAACCCAGTAACCGGCAGAGAAAGCACTTCCATGTTGGTCTGGACTAAAGTCGAGTAGCGTGGGCCGAAGCGGTGCGTTCTTAACCGACACTGGACAAAGAGCGAGCAGCGGCGTCTGCCAAATACGCGCCAGATAGTGCCATCGGTAATCAAGCAAGATGCCCGTGTTGATCACTGTAATGCTCGTAATAGCTCAAGGATTGGCAGCCGCCTACTTTAGAACCCGGATTACCGTGCACGAAAACGACCGCGTCTGGCGGTCCTGCCTCTACGACGCACGACCAGCAAAGCATGAAAGTTGCTAAACGGTAAGAACGCTGACAAACCGTAATTGCGCAGACACTCAGGTGCAATTCGAACGCCCCCAGGTTTGTCCAAGCAATGTGACCCTGCTATCGAGGCGCCGTTATGGCCGGAACGAAACGAATAGCGCACCTCACGCATGGGCCGCTCTTTCCGAGGGAGGAATCGTGCAAAAGAAAATCATCATTCGAGCCATCGCGGGAGGCGTTTGTCTGATGGCGCTGTCCGGCGCTGCGTTCGCTCAATCGCTGGCGTATACGAATCAGCCCGTGGACGTTTATGCGGGTCCGTCCGGAGATTATCCGGTGGTCGCGCAAGTGCCGCCGAGCGCGCAGCTTACGGTGTACGGCTGCGTTTCCGATTACAGCTGGTGCGATGTCGGAGCGCCTGGACTGCGCGGCTGGATTTACGGCGAATATCTCGACTATCCGTACCAGGGTACCGAGGTGCCAATCATGACTTACGGCTTACAGATCGGACTGCCGGTCGTGGTGTTCTCGTTCGGTACTTACTGGGATCACTACTATCGCGGCCAGCCCTGGTATCACGACCGGGACCGGTGGGCGAATCATCCGCCGCCGATGCGAGGCGGTCCGCCGCCGCATGGTGGCCAGCCGGCGGCGGGCGGTCCGGCTGTGAACCCGAGGCCCGTCATGCACGGCGGCCCGCAACCGCAGCAGCCGCAACCGCAACCCCAGCCCCAGCAGGGGTACGCTCATGGGCCGATGCAGCCGCAGCCAGGATATCAGCGAGGGCCTGCGCAGCCGCCCGGACAAATGACAGGCGGTCATCAGGGACAGGCTGCTGTGCACCCCGGTGGTCCGTCCGGTGAGCGAGGCGGCGAGGCGCGCGGCGGCAATGAAGAGCGCAATCATCCGCAGGATAACCATTAGCGATTGAGCGCTTTTCGCCCGCCACCGCTTCGCGATCGCATGGCAACGCGCCTCGCGCCCACGCCGCTCAATTCGACGGATGATCGTCGGCGTGATCATGAAGCGATTTCGGGCTCTTTTGCGTCGAGCGCAACACGCCTGCGTCGTCGAAATAGAAGTAAGTGGATCTGTCGCGTCAGGAAAAACCGCTCAGGATCGGATAGATGATTGGCAGGACAAAGGACGTCAGAATACCGTTCAAGCCCATTCCCAGGCCTGCAAATGCGCCCGCTTCTTCACTCATCTGCAACGCACGAGCAGTGCCGATTCCATGAGACGCCACACCCAGTGCGAAGCCACCCAGGTCATGCCTCGACACGTGAATCAGCCTCAAAACTCCGCTGCCAATCACCGCGCCCGTGATGCCGGTCATGATCACAAGGACGGCCGTCAGCGACGGCAAGCCGCCGATTTTCTCGGAAATACGAATAGCAATTCCTGCCGTAACGCTCTTCGGAGCAATCGTGGCAAGTATTTGACCCGTGGCCCCCAGGAGCCTTGGGATCAAAACGGCCGATAAGACGCCCGTCGCACAGCCCGCTGCGAGTGCGCCAGCCAACTGCGGGGCTAGCCGGCGCAATTTAGGCAATTGCCGGTGCATCGGTATAGCGAGCGCAACGATTGCCGGTCCGAGCAAAAAATGAATGGGCTGGGCGCTTTGCATGTAGGTGACATACGACGTGTTCGATTCACGCAAGGCAAGTATCAAAAGCGCCACTGCAATTAGCACGGGATTCGCGAGCGCGCTTTTTCCTAGCGAACCGTGGACAGCCTGCGCGATTGCGTACGCGACGAACGTGAGGGTCAGCCAAAGAAGTGGTGTTGTTCCGAGAAATGCCCACGCGGACGCGATGTTCTGATGAACGTTCACGGTGTATCAACCTTCTTGATGTCGACAGCCGCGGGCGCTGTGTTTCCGTCGGCATGGAGCGGCGATGCAAACGCTGTTGCCGGGGCTGCGAGCGGTGCAGCGCGCGCGGGCCATAAAGCGCACAAGCCTTGACCAACAAGCGCGGTAACGACGATTGTTAGCGCCGTACACACAACAACGGACACGGCGATCGGGAGCAGGTCATGAG
>DASVNP010000156.1:0-101126 GCA_036383775.1 Paraburkholderia sp.
CCCATAGACCTCTTCATGCGTGCGCCTTTCGGACATATCGTGCGGGGATTGCGTCGCACGCCGGCGTTCCTCGGCTGATGACTGCTTATGGCCAGTCGTACCAGGTTCCACTTGCGCGCGGCAGCGATTAACATCAGTGCACTTTCTGTGGGTGGACCCTGACCATGAATGACGCTCAAGACAAGGGCACAACCTCTATCGGCCTGGTACATGAAGCAATTCTCGTTGCCACGCGACGTAATCTCGATGTGCCGGCCGTTCTCCAGCACGCTGGAATCGCGGCAGAATTGTTGAATGCGCCGAGAGCCCGAGTGCCGGCGTTAGCCTTTTCGCGCCTGTGGGCGTCTCTGGCCGACTTGATGGACGATGAGTTCTTTGGTCTCGACAGCCACGCGCTGCGGCGGGGCAGTTACGCTCTGATGTGTCACGCCGTGCTGCATGCCGACAATCTGGAACACGCGCTGCGTCGCATGCTGAAGTTCCTGCGTGCGGTTCTCGACGACATTCATGGGGAGTTGCGCTGCGAAGGCGAGCATGCACTGATCATCCTGCATGACGATGGGCGGACGCACCGCCTCTTTGCCTACGGGACCTGGTTCATCCTCGTGCACGGCCTTGCGTGCTGGCTCGCGCGCAGACGGATTCCGCTAATCGAGATGAGGTTTCGCGCTTCGGCGCCAATCGATGACAGCGACTACCGTATGCGCTTCTGCGAGGATGTGACGTTCTCCGCAGAGGAGACCCTGATCCGGTTCGATCGCAGTTTCCTCGACCTGAAACTGTCCGAGACGGAAGCGAGCCTGCGTGCATTTCTGCGCAACGCACCAGCCAATATCCTGGTCAAATATCGCAACGAATCCAGCACTACGGCCACGATAAGACGCCGACTCAGAAACGAGGCCCCCGACGACTGGCCTGACCTCGACGCGCTATCGCGATTGCTGAATCTGTCCGCGGCCACGCTGCAACGCCGCCTGCTGGCCGAAGGCACGAGCTACCGGCAACTGAAAGACGAATTGCGCCGTGACATCGCCATCGAGTTGTTTTCCAGCAGCTCTCTCACGGTCGCCGAAGTCGCTGCACGGACTGGATTTCAGGAAACTAGCGCTTTCCACAGGGCCTTCAGGAAGTGGACGGGCGCCAGTCCGGGAATGTACCGCCATGGCAGGGCGAACTCTTGACGTTAGAAGTTGCAGCGTTGTCATGGCACAGTTGGCGCGCTCAGATGTGCTTGCACGTCTGAACGGTCGAAAGGTTCCTCTTCTCCTACCCACGCGTCGCGCAAATCCATGACTGCAGGTTCAATGCCCAACCATGCGACCGAATGAACTGCAGACAGACAGGCGAGACCGAAGCGCCATTCAAATGACGCTCACCTGGTTCTCCGGGCGATGAGCAGGCCGGGCACGAAGCGCAACGAAAGCGCAGCGTGTCCATACACCTCATGAAAACTGAGGTCGGCGGACATGGATTGGTGTCCCAACCAGGCTGAAACTGCAGTCGCGTTCGGCAAATCAGAACAAGCCTCGCGCCCGGTTGCGCAGAATCAGCGGAGTTTGCTCGGAGGGAGCCCCGCACCTGA
This sequence comes from Paraburkholderia sp., assembly GCA_036383775.1. GTDB lineage: Bacteria > Pseudomonadota > Gammaproteobacteria > Burkholderiales > Burkholderiaceae > Paraburkholderia. The sequence goes on from DASVNP010000156.1 coordinate 1,583, forward strand.
TCGCCGTTGCGGAATAACTGAAGGTTATCGCTTATTCGACGGCGATTTTTTTCCCAACGAGTCACCAACTCAGCGGCGAGAAAGGAAAGGTTTCCGTCGATGAGCAACTCCTTGTGGTAGCAAAAAATATACGGAGACGAGAATGAGAACCCGATTGAGAAGCTGCCGAAGCTCGGCAATTGTGAGTGCTTTATTCGCAGCATCAGCCGTTGCCGTATCTGGCTGCGGCGGAAATGACGCCACACCAGCAAACGTCGCGGTAGTGACGCCAGCCGCGAAGTGCAGTGCGTTGGCTGGTATGACTGTTCCTGCCAGCTCTATCGGGTTGCCGACAACGGGAGCCACTGTCGTGTCCGCGACGCTCGTTTCCGATACCGATCCTGCTAACAGTAATGGTGAGTACTGCAAAGTGCTCGGAACTATCCATCCGGTCGATTTCAATGCGCCCGATATCCGGGCGGAGGTAGACCTTCCGACTAACTTTAACGGAAAAGCTGTTCACTTTGGTGGCGGGGGATTTGACGGCACCATTGCCGATACTGAGGGTTCACCCATTGATGGGTTCTTGGTAGGCGCAGAGCCCGCAGGCGTCAGTACGCCGTTACGCAGAGGTTACGTTACGGTCGGGAGCGACAGTGGACATGAGGGAACTGCTCTGGACGGTTCCTTCGCAACAAATGATGAGGCACTCGCCAACTACGCGGGCGACCACATCAAGAAGACACATGATTTCGCAGCCTACATTGCAAAGGCAAGATATGGCTCGGACTTCGTGCACAGTTATTTTATTGGCGGCTCGAGTGGCGGACGACAAGGTTTGATTGCGGCACAACGGTTCCCGCAGGACTACGACGGTATCATTTCAACCTTTCCCGCGTCGGGAATAACAGGACTATGGCTCCAGATGGGCAGGATCTCGCAATCTCTGCTGGCACCTGGAGGATACATCACGCCTGCTAAAGGCAAGGCCGTTCTCGCAGCCGTCATGAAGCAATGCGACGCTCTGGATGGCGTCGCCGACGGCATTATTGGTAACCCTGCAGCATGCGTGTTCGATCCAACAGCGATTCGCTGCCCCGGCGGGGGCGACACCGGAGACACTTGCTTGTCAGACGCGCAAATCAATACGATGACCACCGCTGGCACACCGCTTGACTTTAGTTTCAGTCTGGCAAACGGAGTTCAGACTTTTCCAGCATATAACGCGTTCACCGGGGCGGACTTTTGGTCCACTGGCCTGGCTTGGGGCGCGACAGCCACCGACGCGATGGTCGAGCCTGGGGTGATCGGCAAGAGCGCATTTTATTACTCGTTTTCAAATGACATGCTCCGGTTTGCGGTCACTCGCGACGCTGGCTTGAGCATTTTGAAATTCAATCCCGCTAATCCGGGATCATTAACCTCACGCGTGCAGGCGGTGAGCGCACTCATGGACAGCACTGGCACTGATTTGAGTCAATTCCAGAGCCGCGGCGGCAAGATCATTCTCCAGCACGGACAATCGGACCAGTTCATTCCAGCGCAATTGTCGATTGATTACTACAACCGGCTGGTGTCCCGGTTCGGGCAGGGGCCACTTAGTCGATTTCTGAAGTTTTATCTCGTGCCGGGCGCCGCGCACGGGTCCGGCGGACAATTCAATGGTTCATATGATGGTCTAACGGCATTGGACAACTGGGTGACGAAAGCGATTGAGCCCAAAGATCTGATTATCACCGACCTGACTCCGCCAACGGCTGGACGGACCCGCCCAATGTGCGAATACCCACAATGGCCCAAATACACCGGTGGCGACCAGAATCTTGCAGCCAGCTTTGTTTGCTCGAACTAATTGGGCTGACAGCGCGCGCCATCCGCGGTGCTGGGCGGTCAGGTTAAGTCCGGCACCGCCAGTTCTGCTGCGGCTGGCGCATACGCTCCTGCCAGATGCAACGCGGCATCTCATCGCCGAAGCGCAAAGACATGCAGCTATCTGTCGTTATCGTGATTCCCGTATTCGAGTGGGTCTAGAACGTTGAGAAGGATAAAGCCATCCAGCCGCACCATCGCCGCCACGTGCAGCGTTGATCCCGGGTAAGAAATAGCGCGGCCGCTCTGCAGGCACCCGAAATACATTTTTGCCGCCAGTGGCGCGACACCGTGAACGCAGGTGTTCGGCGACCTCACACATCTTGACGTTAATGGACATGGACTGCCAATAGTCTCCGCCTGACACTGGTTACAGCACAGCGGCGACGGCCGATCCGGGCGCGACAAGGCCACTTTATCGACGACGTCATTAGAGCCTGCGTGGAATTCCGCCACGACATTAAACCAAAGGAGACAAACATGAACCAGATCGATGTTCATTCACTCGCGGGCCAAGCCAGATTCAATGGTTTGCACAGGCTGGTCCTGTTCTGGTGCATTTTGATGCTGATAGTCGACGGCTACGATCTTGCCATAGTCGGTGCAGCGCTGCCATCGATCATGAAGGGCATGCACATCGACGCCACCAGTGCCGGCATCATGGCCGCATCGGCACTTTTTGGCGTCATGCTCGGGGCCATTTTCCTTGGGACGCTGGCTGACCGTTTCGGCCGGCCTATGATGATCTGCGTTTGTGTAGCACTGTTCAGTCTTTTCACCGCCGCCGCGGGGCTGACGAACGATCCCCTCAGTTTCAGCGTAACCAGATTTATTGCGGGCCTCGGCATCGGAGGTGTTTTACCGATTGTCACCGCGCAGATGGCGGAGTTTTCGCCTGACGCGCTGCGTACGCGATTGGTGACTCTCGTCTTCGCGGGGTATTCGATTGGCGGCATTCTGGTGGCGCTGACGGCAAAACAGCTTATCGGCAGCTATGGCTGGCAATCCGTTTTTTTTGCTGCGGGCCTGCCTGTCCTGCTGATTCCGTTCATCATTAAAACGATGCCTCAATCGATGACCTTCCTGGTCAAAAGCGGCCGACATAACGAGCTGCGCACGCTTGTGAAGCGCCTGGTGCCGGACTATCCGCTGAGTAGTCAGGAGGAGTTTGCAGGACCTTCGTCGGACAAAAGCAAGCACCCTTCGGTGCGACAACTCTTCCGGGACGGGCTGGCTTTCAGCACTACGATGATGTGGGTCGCATTCATGACGGGCCTTTTCATGGTGTACGCATTGAGCTCCTGGTTGACCAAGCTAATGGCAATGGCTGGATACAGCCTGGGTTCAGCTTTGAACTTCGTGATCGTCTTCAATGTCGGCGCCATCGCAGGTGCGATCCTCGGCGGCTGGCTGGGCGACAGGATCAACATTAAGCGGGTGCTGATCGGGTTCTACATCGTGGGGGCGGTTGCACTCTCACTGATGGGGTACACGAAATCGACAGTGTCTTTGTTTGTCGTTGTGTTTGTTGTGGGCGCATCGACGCTCGGTACTCAGTTGCTTGCCTATGCTTACGCGGGCGGCTTCTATCCTCATGCGATCCGCTCTACCGGTGTTGGCTTTGCTTCTGGCGTGGGCCGGATCGGCGCGATCGTGGCGCCCGTGCTCATTGGTTGGCTCGTCTCCCTGAAGCTGCCGCTGGAACAGAACTTCATGGCAATCGGCCTGGCTGGCCTTATCGGAGCAATGGCCGTGACGCTGATCGATCACGCGCGTGCCGACTCTTACCGCGAAGACAGCGCGCCTGTCGCCGAAGTTCAGGGCAGTGCAGGGCGCTGAGGTCTCTATCGCAAGCTGCTTGATGGGCGAGCGTCGTTTGTTCGAAGAGGGCCAGTCTTGCAGGTCTTCACTCGAAAAAAACCGCCCACGCCGCAGTACATTCTCGACATGCAGGAAAAAATGGACCGTCTATCTCCTCCTCCTTTCAGCTCGTTTATCGACGTAAGTCGAGCCGTCGACTGGGCGCTCGTCAGCCGGCGCAGCGTCCGTGCCTTCTTGCCCACACCCGTTGCCCGCGAGGAAATCGAGTCGATCCTGGAGGTTGCGCGGTTTAGCGCCACGGGCGTCAACATCCAGCCGTGGCATGTGCATGTCGTGACAGGCGCGACGAAGTCCCGCCTGTCTGCCGCCATCAACGACATCAATGACGATCCGGCCCGCAGTTCAGACCTTGACGAGCCCTACGACTACTATCCACGCGAATGGATCGCGCCATATGTGGACCGCCGCCGCAAGGTCGGTTGGAACCTGTATGGGTTGCTGGGCATCGAGAAGGGTGACAAGGAGCGAATGCACGTGCAGCACGGTCGCAACTATCGCTTCTTCGATGCGCCGGTCGGGCTGTTTTTCACAGTGGACCGGGTCATGCGTGAAGGAAGTCTGCTGGACACCGGCATGTTCCTGCAAAGCGTCATGCTTGCTGCCCGCGCACGGGGCCTCGACACTTGCCCACAGGCGGCTTTCAACAAGTTCCATCGCGTCATCGCCGACGAACTGTCGATTCCCGACAACCAGATGCTGGTCTGTGGAATGAGCCTGGGTTATGCCGACCACAAGTGTATCGAGAATTCGCTGGTGACGGACCGTGCCCCAGTGAGCGATTTCGCTACCTTCTATAATGAATGAACGGAGACAAAGTCATGAGTGCAAACGCCTACTCTCGAGGACTTGAGAAGAACCCGGCGAACCACGTTCCGTTGACGCCATTAACGTTTCTCGACCGAACCGCCGACGTCTATCCGCAACGGACCGCGATCATTCATGGCGAATTCCGGCAGACGTGGGCGACGACTCGCGAGCGTTGCTATCGGCTCGCGTCGGCGCTCGTTCAGTTGGGGATCGAGCCGGGTGATACCGTGTCGATCATCGCACCGAATACGCCAGCCATGCTCGAGGCCCACTTCGGCGTGCCGCTCTCGGGGGCTGTGCTCAACGCCATCAATTGTCGTCTCGATGCTGACGGTGTCGCGTTCATTCTGCGCCACGGCGAATGCAAGCTCCTGCTGGTGGACCGCGAGTTTGCTGCGCTGGTCGAAAAAGCATTGCAGTCAGTCCCCAATCCGCCGCGCCTCGTCGACATCAACGATCATGAAGCACCTGACGGCGCTGCCATCGGCGAAATCGATTACGAGTCGCTGCTGGCGAGCGGCGCCCCGGCATTTGGCGGCCGCGGCCCCGTGGATGAATGGACGCCGATCGCCTTGAACTACACCTCGGGCACGACCGGAGATCCGAAAGGCGTCGTTCCGAGCCACCGCGGCACGTATCTGATGAGCCTTCTGCAGATGACGAACTGGCCTCTGCCTCGTGCGCCGATTTATTTGTGGACGCTTCCCATGTTCCATGCGAACGGCTGGTGCTTCACATGGGCGATTACTGCGGCGGCAGGAACGCACGTATGCATGCGCAAGGTCAATGCGGCCAATGTTCTTTCGGCGATCGCGAAACATGGCGTCGATCATTTTTGTGCGGCACCCATCGTTCTGGCAGGCATCGCGAGCATGCCGCAATCGGAACGGCAGCCGCTGCCGCGTCGTGTGCGCGTCCTTACCGCCGGCTCGCCCGCGCCGGCAGCGGTTCTGGAGGCCGTTGGCGCGATGGGTTTCGATGTCGACCACGTGTTTGGAATTACCGAAATCTCCGGCACGCCCGTCAGCTGCGCATGGCACGATGAGTGGGATGCATTGCCGCCGGAGCAGCAAGGAAAATTGAAAGCGCGACAAGGTGTACGTGCGGCAGCGTTCGAGAAAATGGCGGTCGCCGATCTTACGACGCTCGAACCGGTGCCGGCCGATAGCCAGTCCTGCGGCGAAGTTCTGGTCCGCGGGAATACGGTGATGATGGGATACTTGAAGAATGCCGACGCAACGGCAAAAGCTTTCTCCGGCGGTTGGTTTCATACCGGCGATCTTGCTGTCGTTCATCCAGACGGCTATATCCAGATCACAGACCGCTCGAAGGACGTCATCATCTCGGGTGGAGAAAACATCTCATCTGTAGAAGTGGAAGAAGTTATCTATCGCATGTCGGGCGTACTCAACGCAGCCGTGGTCGCGCAGCCAGATGACAAATGGGGCGAGACGCCTTGCGCCTTCATTGAACTGAAGCAGGATGCTGCCGACATAACGGAGCAGGACGTGATCTCGTTCTGCCGAGAGAGACTGGCTCATTTCAAATGCCCGCGTCGCGTGATTTTCGGCGAATTGCCGAAAACCGCTACAGGCAAGATTCAGAAGTTTCGTCTGCGCGAGCAAGCGGGCAGCCGAGTAGCCATTACCCGGCTCGCCGGATGACGCTGTTGTTTTGCGACGCCGCCATGGACTGCACCGATCGATGCCGGCGCTCGCAGGATCGGCCCCAGGCAAGCGTATGGCGGCGTTTAGTCTGTCCAATGGCCCGTGCCGTTGCGCCGAGAGCGGGCGCGACTCACGCTATCCATTAACGGATATCGTACGAAGAGCGATGACGAACTTGCGAGCGTGTGATGTGGTGCCGATTAGCGAGGCACGGGCACGATTGACCGAGTTGGCCGACGAAGTCCCGGACGGTGCCGAGAGGGTTCTCACCAAAAACGGCACGTCCTTTGTCACCCTCGTTGATAGCAAGAAGCTCGACTACTACCAGGCGCTCGAGGTTGAGCACGCCAACCTCGCGCTGCTCGATGAGGCCGAAGCAGGCTGAGTAAATGCAGCCGAGGCGGGGGGGCAATCTACGAAGCTCGTGCTCCATCCTGCCGCTGAACCGCCGGGAAACGCGACTTCATGGATTGTCGAAACCGCCGCCAGAGAAATCCTACTGCGGTGACTCGAACCTGGCGGTGCCATCTACCTGTTGCCCGCGCGAATCTGTCAGCCAGGACTGAGACTGGAACGCAAGGAAGATTTCCGCTGGAGTTCGTGAAACTCCAGGGATCTACGTGCGCTAATTCAGTTGGCACCTGATGATCGAAATTGAGATTGGGCACGCGGCACGTCACGATGGCTAACGTAACGATCGAACGCCACGTAGGTATTGTAGCGACTTCTCCAGTCGGAGCTGAGTGGTACTTCCGCGCCAAATAGCCCCGCTGTATTGTCAGTTCGGCGACGGCTAAGAACAGTGCTTTGTGTGTTTGTTCTGGAATCTCGACTTCGCATGTGCTCGGATTGGCACTCATTCACCTCAGCCTTGTCCCAGGATGGAGGGAAAAACCAGCGGGTCAGCTCGTCTATCTTTGTCGCCCTGCCTAGGCGCGGGTGCGGGCCCGCCGTCAGTGGGGCGCCGCAAAGGAACTCGGGAGTTATGCTCTACGTGCAGCCCGTATCGCCTTCGCGAAGTTTAGTATCGCTGGCGCACGCTCGCGGTTACGCTGCACTAGCGCGATGCCCGTGCGCAGCGGATGGCCTTCAAGCTCATGAAACGATGCACATTCCGCCCGTATTTGCCGGATGGACTCAGGAACTAGTGCGACACCGAAGCCCGCCGCAACGAGATTCGCCGTCGACGAGATCTGGGGCGACTCCAAGCCAATCTGCGGCGTGAAGCCTGCGGCATGACAGGCTCCGATCATTGAATCATGAAGATCGGGCCCTATCGAACGCGGAAAGAATATGAACGACACATTGGCCAGATCGGAGAGGCTCACGCGCCGCCGCTGACTCAAGCGGTGCCGGGCTGGCAGCACAGCGAGCATCAGCTCGTCGACGAGCTGGGTGACAACAAGGCCCGGGCATTGCAGCGGCGTCCGGATGAGAGCCGCGTCGATGCGCCTCGATTCCACCCGCTCCAGCAACTCGACGCTGTTGCTCTCCTCGCATGAAATGGCGACATTTGGCCAAGCGCTCCGGTAGTGCTGCATCACCGCCGCGACAGACGGATGAAAGACAACCGAACCCGCAAAGCTCAGAACGAGGCGCCCTGTTGCGCCGCGCCCTGCGTTCTGTGCCTCAACGAGTGCCTGCCGTGAGTCTTCAACGATGCGGCTCGCGCGCTCATGGAACAGGCGTCCTGCCGCTGTCAGCTCGATGCGGCGTGGGTGGCGAACGAAAAGTTCGGTGCCGATCTCGCGCTCGAGCTTGCGAATTTGCTGGCTCAGCGGCGGCTGGGCGATGCCAAGGTGTGCGGCAGCGTCCGTGAAATGCAGGTGCTCCGCGACGGCGAGGAAGTAACGTAGCTGGCGCAATTCCATACCTTTTTCGTCTTCAAACAGTGGTTTCGACATATTGGATTAATTGATCGATAGATCCTAACCTTGCGTGATTCCATGTGACGACATGGGTCGGCGTCCCTTGCCAGCGTTGCGACGAGGGGCGGCAGACGTGGCAATCAGCGAGCAGGGGGATCTGGATGTCGGTAATTCGCACGGGGTCGATTGGGTGTAAAACGCTTTTGGGGAAGCGCGCGCATTCGTTGCTGCCAACCCTGCGGGAGCTTGTGGGAGACGCGCACGTCCTGACCGACGCCGTCGCTGCGCGGCGTTACCGCCGCGGTTTTCGCTTCGGCGGGGGAGGCGTGCTCGCGGTCGTCAGGCCTGGAACACTCGTCGAGCAATGGAAAGTGCTTAAGGCTTGTGTCGCATCAAACGTCGTCGTGATCGCTCAGGCGTCGAACACCGGCCTCACAGGTGGATCAACACTTGATGGAAACGGCTACGATCGCGACGTGGTGATCGTCAGCACGACGCGAATGCAGAAAATCTATGTGATCGAGGAAGGGCGGCAGGTCGTGTGCCTTCCCGGTGCGACGCTTAACCAGCTCGAGACGACGCTGAAACCTCTCGGGCGGGAACCCCACTCGGTGATCGGCTCCAGTTGCATCGGCGCGTCGGTGATAGGCGGCGTATGCAACAACTCGGGCGGCGCGCTCGTGCACCGCGGGCCGGCGTTTACGCAGCTTGCGCTGTTTGCACAAGTCGATGCCAGAGGTGAAATTAATCTGACCAATCATCTCGGCATAGAGCTCGGCGATGAGCCCCACGACATCCTCAAGCGGCTCGACCAGCAGAATTTCTCTGATACCGATGTGAAACATGATGCGGGCCTAGCGTCGGATCATCATTATGCGAGCCACGTGCGAGACGTCGACGCTGATACGCCGGCGCGCTTTAACGCGGACCCACATCGGCTCTACGAAGCGTCGGGATCGGCCGGCAAGGTGATGGTGTTTGCTGTGGGGCTCAACACGTTTCCCGCCGAAAAGAACGCTAAGGTCTTCTACATCGGCACGAACCGTCCAGTCGAGCTCACCGACATCCGCCGGCACGTATTGCGCGAGCTCAGGCATTTGCCCATCTCGGGTGAGTATCTGCATCGCGATGCATTCGACGTCGCTGCACGCTATGGCAAAGACACGTTCCTCGCGATTCAGTACCTAGGTACTTCTCGGTTGCCCGCGTTCTTTGCGCTGAAGAACCGCCTCGACCCACTGTGTGAACGCATCCCTTTTTTGCCGCTCCATATCACCGACCGTTTGCTGCAGGGCGTAAGTTGCTTGTTCCCAGACCACCTGCCGCGCCGCATGCGACTGTACAGGGACCGATATGAGCATCATCTGCTGCTAAAGGTCACGGCCGACGGCGTCGACGAGACGACGGCATTCTTGCAGAGGTACTTTGAGAGTGCGTCGGGAGCATATTTCGAGTGTACCGAAGACGAAGGCGTGAAAGCATTTCTGCACCGCTTCGCTGCCGCTGGCGCCGCGATCAGATACCGCGCCGTGCATGCCGATGAAGTCGAAGACATCGTGTCCCTGGACATTGCGCTCAGGCGTAACGACCGGGAATGGGTCGAGACACTGCCCCCCGAGATCGACCGATCCATCGCGATGAAGCTTTATTATGGGCACTTCCTCTGCCACGTTTTCCATCAAGACCATATCGTCAAGAAGGGCAACGATTGCGTCCGGCTTGAACATCGAATGTGGGCGTTGCTGGATCAACGTGGCGCCGAGTACCCAGCCGAACACAATGTCGGGCATCTGTATCCCGCTAAGCCGACACTGGCAGCATTCTACCGGCAGCTAGACCCTTGCAACTGCCTCAATCCCGGCCTAGGCCAAACCTCGAAATTCGCGGACTATCGCGACGCTTCAGTGTAGCTTTGGAAGTCGGGTCAAGCAGATTGGACCTCCATCCGTAGCTGGTGCGGTGTTTCCGGATGACTCATTGAGCTGAAGGGGCGATCCGGGGAACCTCTGACCTTACAAAAGAAGGTTGACGCGGGCCGAATTTAGTTCATACTGACTGGTCAGTGTGAAAATTAGGTCTTATGGTATGTGCGAGCTAGGGGATTCCCCGGGGTTCGACAGAGCCTTCGTGCCTGTACACGAAGTCCACTAGTCCAAGGATCACAGTAATGTCTAAGGATGTCGTGGTTCTGCTCTCGGTTACCCGCATCGACTGGGCTGACCGAGGGTCTATAGCCAGCCTCTCGGCCTTGTATCTGCATGAAAATAGTTAACGAACTTAATGGCGTCGAATTCGAGGCGCGCGGCGACATCGACATCGTGAGCGCGTCGATTCAGGCACATTGCGCCGTCAGCCATTCTTGCCGCCGCGGTATTTGCGGGCAGTGTGCTGGGCTCGTGCACAACGGCGCATTCTCGAACGGTATCGACGGTGAGACACAACTCGTTTCGCGAGACGGTAAGCCTGTCAGTGTACTGATGTGCCAAACGTTCGCGCGATCCGCCTTGATTGTGGAATGCAACGATAACGCGGGCGCTCCCGAAACGCGGGCTGTCCAAGTGACCTCCATCGCATTCCCGACGCCGGACGTCGCGGTTGTTGACCTCGAGTTTATGGACGGGCAATCGTTCAAATTCCAGGCGGGCCAGTTCGTTTCCATTCGTTGGACGGGAGATCGCCAGAAGTACTTCTCGATTGCGAGCAAGGAACGCGACTCGAGCAGCGTTCAACTGCACATCAGACGACAGGTTCACGGCGAGTTCACTGGTTGGTTGTTTGGCGCGGCGAGAATCGGCGATATCTTTGGCCTGGAAGGGCCCTTGGGTAGGTTCACGTGGTCCACTCCAGACGAGCGCCCAGTCGTGTTGATCGCGACGGGCACCGGATTCGCTCCCATCCAATCAATGGTCGAGACACACGAGTTGTGGGCGCGCAAATCCCCGGTCTATCTTTACTGGGGCGGCCAAACGGAGAACGACGTCTACCGCCCGGAACTTGCGCGTCAATGGTCGGCGATGGGGGAAAACTTCCACTTCATTCCGGTCGCGGCGGTGCCGATTGGTGAGTGGTCCGGCAGAATCGGGTACCTGCAGGACTGCGTAGCCGAAGATCATCGGAGTCTTACGAACTTCGATGTGTATGCGTGCGGCTCACCTATCATGATAGCGCATGCACAAGAGAAGCTCGTCTGCGAGCTTGGGCTCCCGAGCGATCGCTTCTTTACCGACTCGTTCAATGTGAAGCCGCCGCAAAGGGACGGTTCGGCAAGCCTCATCGACTTTGTCGTTAAGTTTCAGGGCTCCGTGCAAGGGCGTGTCCACGCCGAAAGCGGGAGAACGCTTCTTCAGACGCTGATGCGCGCGGGCTTGAACCTGGATCACTACTGTGGCGGCGCTGCGGTATGCGGCACGTGCAGAGTCAAGGTCGAGCCGGCGCTCGTCAGTGGCATGAACGAAGAGGAGGCCGACCTTCTCGAATGCTTGCCTTCCACATGCAACCAGCACCGGCTCGCGTGTCAGTTCGAGCTAAGCCAAGACGTTGCATCGCGAACCGTTTATCTGCCGGGTACGCCTGGCCGAGTTTCCGCTTTGAAGGACTGAAATGGACAAGGCGCAAATTGAAAGCGAGTACGTCGGCAAAGCCTTCAAACCGGAGGGCATGCGCGAGGCTCGTAGGAGAACGTGGCTAGCCGTGGACGACGTCGCGGCCGCGATCAAGCCCGGCATGACCGAGCCGCAGGCGACACAACTCGCGCGTAAGATGCTCAAAAAGCACGGGCTGTTGCAGGGATGGCACGCCGTCTGTATCCGTTTTGGCTGCAACACGATGCTTGAGTACGGGGCGCCATCGAAGCCGGATGTCGTACTCGGAGAGAACGATATTTTCACGCTGGATATCGGTCCGTTGTGGGACGGATACGAAGCGGATTCTGGGGATACATTCGTTATTGGCGATAACCCTGAGATGTGGCGGGCGAAGACTGACGTCAAGGTTCTGTGGAACCGGGTGCAGGACGCATGGCGAACGCGGGAGCTGACGGGCGTTGATTTGTACAGTTTTGCCGCTGCCGAGGCAGAAAAGTTGGGCTGGGTCTTCGACTCGATCATGTCCGGCCACAGGGTAGGCGACTTTCCTCACCAGTATCATGGGACGCTCCGTTCGATGGACGACATTCCCAGCCCCAACATCTGGATTCTCGAGATTCTCATCCGACATAAGACACTATCGTTCGGTGCGTATTTCGAGGACTTGTTGACGTAGCGGTCTTCGATGCAATCCACGCGGCAGCGCCGCCAAGAGCCCCCCACCACTTGGCAGTGGGCACGTGGCCTGCCTATGGTGCGAAGGCGCGGACAAACCTGTTGACTAGCCGGTCAAAAAAAAAGACAATATTTCGCATCGCTTCGCGATGTGGGGCTTCGGCGTATCCCTCAAGGAGATGAATGGGAATCCCAACGTTCAATGGCGTTGTCTATCCGTCGCAAACGGACGCGATGGGTCATATGACAGTCCAGTATTACATCGCAGCCTTTGATCAAGCGATGTGGCACCTTGTGTCGCGCCTCGGATACGATCCTGAGTGGCGAAATTCGAGAAATGAGGGCTGGGCTGACGTTCGTTATGAGATCGATTTCCGCTCGGAGCTTCGAGTTGGTGATCTTTACACGGTGGACAGCGAAGTGATTGACGTCGGCAAGAGTTCGTTCAGGTCGAAGCACCGGTTGCTGGCGCGAAGTGGCGAGGTGGCTGCCGAACTCTTGATGACGTCGGTGTACTTCCATCTGAAAGAAAGAAAGAGCATTCCGATACCCGATTCCATTCGGCTAGGGGCTCGCACGCTCGCCGAGTCCACCGGCGCGATGAATACTCCGAGTGACCCTACGCACCGCGCGAGAAGTTAAATGCAGATTTTGGGGAAAGCATTATGAAAGTCGATCGACGAGAGCAGCTGAAGGCCAAAAAACAGGCTTATGTGCAGGACGAAATCATTGCTTCCGCCGTGGTTTTGTTCGCGGAGAGAGGTTTCCGCGCCGTCACGATCGATGATGTCGCTTCGAATCTCGGCTATACGAAATCGGTGGTCTACTACTATTTCAATAGCAAGAACGAGATCCTGTGGCAGATTTTCAATCGTATCTATGACAGCTACTTTGCGATGATCTCATCGGTAATGGCGAGGGAATTGCCTCCTGAGTTCGCCCTGAGGGAACTCTTGAAGGGCCATGCTCTGTTGGTCATGGAGCGCCGAGACTGGACCGCGATCTACAATCGTGAAGAGAGCGAACTGGACGAGAAGCAGCTCAAGCTGCACGTTCAGCGTCGGCGCGAGTACGACGCCATCATCAACGGCGTGTACAAGGACGGCGTCAAGAAAGGCGTATTCCGTGACATTCCTCCGAACGTCGCTGTCGCAGGATTTTTGGGGATGTGTAATTCCCTGTATCGCTGGTACAAGGAGCAGGGTCCGGTTTCTGCGCCCGAGATCGCCGAGTACTACGTGGATATTTTGGCTAGCGGTTACGTGGCCACTCCAGCGGCCACATCGATCGCGAGCAAGACGACCGCACGCAAAACGGTGGCGAAGGTTGCGAGGGCTGCTAACGCGTGACTGTCTGGGTAGACGAGTTGGAAAGCGGTCAAAGGCCGTGTTGATCCCACTGACGCCGGAGCGCATTGAGAGAAGCACGACCTTGCCCATGCGAGCTTAGTCGCCCACCGCCCGCTTAAGCGCAGACATCGAGTCGCGAAGATAGGCTCGCGTGGTTTGGGCGGTTTCGATTACATAGAAGCCGTGCGGGGCGCCTGGATAGATGTGAAGCTCGGTTGGCACACCAGCTAACATCAGCCGACGGGCGTAGTCCATGTTTTCTGGCAGAAAAAGATCCAGGGCCCCGCAGGCGATGAAGGTTGGCGGAAGGCCCGCGACATTTTCGGCACGCGCCGCTGCAGCGTACGGTGAAACATCCTCGCCGCCTGGAGGGCCGCCGAGAAGGGAAGTCCATCCAAACAGGTTGTTTTCCTGGGTCCAAACGAACTGGCCTAGATAGGGCGACGGCTCGGGGCCCACGGCTGTGCGATCGTCGAGCATTGGGAAGACCAGATGCTGGAAAGCGATCGAGATTTCGCCCCGGTCTCGGGCGAGAAGCACCAAGGCCGCCGCGAGACCGCCACCGGCGCTCTCGCCGGTGACGACGATGCGACGTCGGTCGGCGCCGAGTGCTTCCGCCTCGGCATTGAGCCAGGTCAGTGCTGCATAGCAGTCCTCTACCGGCCCGGGATGCGGGGTTTCTGGTGCTAACCGGTAGTCCACGGATACTACAGTCGCGCCCAATTCGAGCGCATAGGCGGCGTCGGTAGCAAGGCCCATTTCCGGCGAGCCCATGACGTAACCGCCACCGTGGAAGTGAAGCAAAGCGGGGCCACCATTACTGCGCCCTTTCGCCCGTGTGATCATCACGCGTACATCCGGCGCTCCGGGCGGCCCGGGAATCATGCGCTGGCCGATTTCTACCCCATCCGGCGGAGCGGGAAACCACACGCCGATGCTTTCCTCCATAACGACTCGCGACTGCGGCAGCGTGCCATGATCAACCGGAGAGGAGGGCTCTTCATCGACCAAAGCGCTTAATTCGGGATCCACGAGATGTCTTGACGGCACGACGGAACTCCTTTTGAGATAACCATGCAGCCCCCGCTTTGCGGGCGTTGCACCTAAGCGCGCATCGATCACCGTTTGCGCGTCTCGCTACTCGTCCTTACGCGCTTCCAGCGTAACCGTGGTACTTGTCCACCTGCTCCTCCGCAGCGCAGTCCAACGCACCGCCTTTTAGCCGATGCGAGTCTTCGAGGGGACTACGGCGATACCATCGACCTCGATCTTTGCCCGCGAATCGAAAAGCTTCACAACGGGGATGAAAGTGCTCGCCGGCGGATTTTGACCCGTAATGAACTCGGCCCGGACCCGCTTGAAGATGGGAAGTAGGCTCTCTTCAAAATTCGGCACGTAGTAGGTGAAGCGCGCGACCGCTTCAAAGCCTACGCCGGCAGCTCGCAACGTTCGCTCAAGCGCTCGGAACGTGTTCCGCACCTGCGTTTCGAAGTCACCATCGACAAAATTGTCCTGCTCGTCTGCAGAGACGTGGCCGCCCAACACCAGGACGTCGCCGGAGCCGTGAATCGCTTGGGAGATACCGGGATAGGAGATTCCAGGCTGATTGATTGCCGTAAGCATTGCTGATCCCTAAGTTGATGAAAGAACTCTTGGCACTCCGCACTGGCACTGAAAAGCGTTGCCCGCATTCCCACGTCGGCGCGCGTTGGCTGCCATCGAGACGTTATGGCCGCAATCGACAGCCAATGACCGCATTGTTGTCGAGCATGCTAGCGTGCGCTAGCGATCCCGCAGTGCGCCCGCCTTCTTTTACCGTGCTCGTACGTCGAGCCACTTAATTATAGACCAAGTGGACAAAAATTTGTCCAGACAGTATATTTTTACTTCTTGGCAGTCTTTTTACCAAGGTGAGTCCGGATCCATGGCGCATAGGATTCACCAATCAAACTGAGGGATGGGATAGGGCATGACAAGTTCTACAAAGCCGGCGTGGGAATCGTCG
Organism: Paraburkholderia sp.; assembly: GCA_036383775.1. Taxonomy (GTDB): domain Bacteria; phylum Pseudomonadota; class Gammaproteobacteria; order Burkholderiales; family Burkholderiaceae; genus Paraburkholderia. Next base: position 17,267 of record DASVNP010000156.1, read on the forward strand.
GTCAGCCACGTCGAAGAGTCGAACGTTTTCATTCGCGGTTACGATTTGGGCGAGTTGATCGGTCAACTGTCTTTTGCGTCGGTCTCCTATTTGCTGATTCGAGGTAGGCTGCCGACACCTGGCGAGTCGAAGATGATGGACGCGGTTCTTTGCTCGGTGCTGGACTATTCGCTGAAAAAGCCCGGCACTGTTGCAGCCCGCTATTGCGTCTCCGGGAATCCGTCGATGGTAGCGGGGTTGGCAACGGCGGTGCTGTCGGCTGGCGAATACACGCTCGCACCTGATGCCAGCGGAGAGTTCATTTTGACCACGTTCGCTTCATACAAAGAGCAAGGAGGCTCGATGACCGGTGGGGCCGATGTCATCGTCGCGGCGCTCCGTGCGCAAGGGCAGAGGGTCCCCGGCTTTGGCCATCCCAACTTCCGCTACACTGATCCGCGCGCGCAGAAACTGAAGGCCATCGCGAAGGAGAACGGCGTTTGGGGGGAGTTGTGCGACTGGTACGAAGCTGTTCATGCATCCTTCATCAAGCAGGCAAATAAGCCTGACCTCGTCATCAACGAGGTGGGAATGATGGCGGCAATTTTGGCGCAGATGCAGTTTACGCCGGCTGAGATGACCGGGCTCGCGCTGGTATCGACGATGCCGGGTCTTATCGCTCATATCTCGGAGGAGCTTAGAGCGAAGATTCGCATTCGCGGTGTTGCCGATTCGGACGCGTCGTACTCGCAAGAACGTAAGAATCTCAAGGAGGATATGCTAGGTGCGGGGTGGCTAGCATAGACATACGGCTTTAGAGTCCGAGGTTAAAAACTGCTGCTTTGCATCGTGCGCCCGGGCGAACTGCGAAGGTGTCAGATAGCCGAGCGAACTATGAGGCCGCTCGGTGTTGTACTCGATGCGCCATTCCTCAATCAGCCGCTTGGCGTGGCGCATTGACACGAACCAATGCTCGTTCAGGCATTCATCGCGGAACCGCTCGTTGAAGCTCTCGATGTAGGCATTCTCCACCGGCTTGCCCGGCCGAATGAACGGCGGCGTGACGCCTGCTTCGTAGACCCACGCATCCAGCACCTTGCCAGCGAACTCCAGCCCGTTGTCCACGGTGATGGATGCGGGTAAGCCTCGCATCTCCTTGAGTCGCTCAAGCAATTGCTGCACTCGCAAGCCCGGCAGCGAAGTATCAACTTCGATGGCTAGGCACTCCCGCGTGTAGTACTCGACCACGTTCAGGCATCGAAACCGCCGACCATAGGCCAGCCCGTCAGAAACGAAATCCATCGACCAGCTCTGATTCGGGCCCGTTGGTACCGGCAAGGGTCTGCGTTCGACTACCGCAATACGCTTGCGTTGTCGCTTTCGAACGCTCAGTCCCGCCTTGCTGTATAGGCGCCAGATACGCTTTTGATTGGCGAGGCAGCCCTCGCGCCGCAGCAGCACGTGAATCCGGCGATAGCCGTTGCGGCGCTTCTGCGCAGCGATGGCCATCATTCGACCGGTGAGTGCTTCGTTGTCAACTCGGTGGCGTGATTCGCAGTGGAACAGCGAACGCGAAATTCCCACCAGCCCGCAGGCCCGGGTGACACCCGTAGCGCGTTCGGTCATCAATATCCGGACCGCTTCGCGCTTGGCCTGCGGGCTTGCTACTTTCGAGCCAGCAGGTCCCACAGCGCGGCGTTGTCGAGCATCGATTCGGCCAACAGCCGCGTGAGCTTGTTGTTCTCCTGCTCCAGTTCCTTCAGCCGCTCCGCTTGGGCGAGCGTCATCCCGCCGAACTTCGCTTTCCAGTTGTAGTAGGTCGATCCCGAGCTGCCGTACTTGCGAGCAACCGCGCGTAATTTGAATCGCGTAGAGTAGGGAGTTGCCCTAATCTTTGTTGAATCGAATGTGGAATCCAACTTCGTTAGTCGTGCGGTTTTTGAGTCTCAACGGCGTCGCCGGCGATCTTGCTGCGGAGGTGGGGCATGATCCGGGCCGGGTTCGGCTGTTCAATGCAGTGAGGGCGGTGGGCGCCTCTTTAGTTGCCGCCGTTATCCTCTATCAGTTTGCCCTTCAGTTCAGAAACCCAATAGCACTTGCGGCGCCCGGATTTCTAATTTCATTCCTGTGGGTACTTCTTGCGCGCGAGACGACCTTTCTCGGACAAGTAGAGATGCTTCTCGCATCAAGCACAACCATTGCATCAACCGTAATCATAGGCCCCTATCTTAAGGACTATCCATCATGGTTTGGCGCTATATACCTTTGCGCCGGATTGTTTCTCGGAATGTTAGTCCAAGATTGCGTCCGCCGCGCGTTGGGTATAACAATCATGTGGTTCGTCGTAACTTGCGTCGAACTCTATTTGAGACCTCCGATTACGGCAATTTCATTTCAAATGGTATCGGTCGCAATCGACGCTGCGGTAACGTTCGTTATCTGCATTTTATTTTTTCCTCACTCACCTAATCGCATATTGCGAAGCGCCCTACTCGATTTTCAGTGGAATTCGAATCTCATACGCAACAGCGCACTTAACGGATCATCACGAGTCGATGCCCGAAAGAAGGCCAACCAGCGCGCATGCGACCGACTGGGTCGATCAATAGCAGTGGTCGAAAACGTACTGAGCGGTCATCGCACTCCTCAGTCCGATTCTTTCTTTCATTCTTTGACTCGAGCCCATGCTGTCTGCTGCTATTTGGCTAATCCAGATGCACAAATCTCAACGGCAACGTGCGACTCCGCGGTACATGAGCATGGTTCGGCCGCGCGGCTCTGCGACAGGATGTCCACACGGATCGCTGTGCTCGACGCATCCCTATCAACGCTGCGCACTATTGCCGAGAATATAGAGATTCGACCAATCGCTCTTATCGCCAAGAAGCCAATTTCTATAAAATCACTCGCGTGGCGACCTTCAATTCAAGTCACAGCAGCCGTCATAACGGCACTGTTACTGGCAGAACTTCTTGTCCCTGGTCGATGGTACTGGGCGGTGGTTACAGCAAACGCGGTCCTTGCTCGTTCAAATACCACAACGCTCCATAGGTGCTTTCTTCGACTCGTCGGCACCGTTACGGGCCTGGCAATAGGATTGCTGGCCGGCTGGCTCATCGGTGGAAATTTGGTGGTCGCATGTGTCGCAATGTTTGCCGTAATTTTTGCGCTGCACTTCTGCATCCCTACCAACTACGGAATCGGAGTGTTTTTTGCGACGATCTTCGTAGGTTTGTTGTACGCCTCGCTCGGATTCTCTGAGACCCGAATCCTTCTCACGCGTCTAGAAGAAACTGGGATTGGCGTTTTGGCCGCGATACTCGTTTCGATAGTGTTATTTCCGGCTAGGGAATTAAGCGAGGCATCGTTGGCCGAGCGTGCCGTCCTCATTGCATTGATGGAAGTTGTAGACGCACTCGCCAACGACTCCAATCAGAGTCTTTCCAATACATACCAACGATTTCGCGCGCTTGATCAAAGGCTTATCGAGGCAAAGCTAGCACTGCGACCGGTAATCACCTTAGAAGGCCTTATTGGCCGGCGGGTCGCCTACGAGCGATGGATCCACCTGGAGGACTGTCGCTCGTGGCTCAGGATTGCGCTTCACGATCTGGATTTGGATTCGTCGAAACCAGCAAAAACTCCGACTCATTTGCGATCGCTGGCATCCATGCTAGAGGCTATGGTGGAAGGAACGTTTGTACCAGGAGGCGGGTGGACCCAGCCACTTCCGTACTACGGCGCAAGTGAAGATGCAACAGCCAGAGTGGCGGCCGCACTCGATCGGTACTGGGCGGCAAACCACCGGCAATCCTGATGACCTCTTCAACTTATAGCAGCATGGGATCGGTGCAGTGACCGAATCAGAAGACAGCAGCGATCGACCTGAGACCGGCCAGAAAATGGAAGCCAACGTTTCGTAAAATCGAGAAACGGAGGCATGGATGTAATGAGCTAGTGAAAACCTGCTCACGTCATAATGGACGGAAAGACGAGGAGCACGAAGATGGACGAAGACATCAAACGATGGACGGCGAAGTGCAAGAGCGCGCTGGTGCTGGACATCATTCAGGGCAAGACGACGGTCGCTTAGGCCAGCCGGGCCTACGACTTGTCGCCCTCTGAAATTGAGAACTGGGTCGAAGATGGCAAGCGAGGCATGGAAAACGTACTGCGAGCGAATCCGCAGGTCGTGAAAGAGCGGTACGAGCGTCAGATAAAGGACCTGCAGGAAGCGTACGGCGAAGCGATGCTGGAACTGCGCGCGCGAAATAAGTTGCAGTCCCTGCTGGGCGAGGACGACAAGTGATTGAGACGATCCGCCAAGGACTAAGAGGCACTAACAGAATGATTTTTGAAGGTGCCGCCATCAGATGATGCAAGCGGCGATTTTCATGAATCGCCTCGTGTATGGTCGCGAGGCGTTCGAACCGGATCGCGTCCGGCGTGGCTGCGGTGGCGGCAACAACGGTTGGATGAGTGAGCACAGTTCGTCATCGAGTATCGGTTTGGCCATGGCCTCCTCGTCAGCGAAACAACGAAGAGGTTAACAGAGCACGCGACGAGTTAACAGCCCCCGCAATTCATTTTGTTAGAGTTTTGCACTCGCCCGGAACCTATTCGGAGGGCCGGACGCTCATAGTGCTTGCAGATGGAGATGGACGGCCCTTGGATGCAAGTATCGTGCTCGGCGGCGGAAAACACCCCCCGCTCGAGACCGTTCAAGTTTCTGGCATTCGCCGCATCGCCTCACATATTCGGGTAGCTGGGCCCGCCACCGCCTTCGGGCGTCACCCAGACGATGTTCTGAGTCGGATCTTTGACGTCACAGGTCTTGCAGTGCAAGCAGTTTTGCGCGTTAATCACGAGCCGTTCGCTGCCGCTGTCGCTTTTCACGAACTCATATACCGCGGCCGGACAGTAGCGGCTTTCAGGGCCCGCATAAATCGCTAGGTTGACGTTCACCGAGGCCGCCGCATCCTTCAGCTTAAGATGCACCGGTTGATTCTCTTCGTGGTTGGTGTTCGAAATGAATACGGACGAAAGCCGGTCGAACGTCAGCTTGCCGTCCGGCTTCGGATACTCGATGGGTTTGCACTGGGATGCGGGCTTGAGCATCTCATGATCCCAGTGTTGATGGTGCAGCGTCCAGGGTACATTGCCACCAAGCACCTTTTGCTCGAGGCCCACCATCAGTGTGCCGAGGTACAGGCCTTTGCTCATCCACTGCTTGAAGTTGCGCGCCTTGTGCAGCTCGGTATGAAGCCACGATGTTCTGAACGACTCCGGGTACGCGGTGAGCTCATCGTTTCGACGGCCAACCTGCACCGCATCGAACGCGGCGTCTGCGGCGAGCATGCCGGTCTTGATCGCGGCGTGCGAACCTTTGATGCGTGACGCGTTTAGAAAACCGGCATCATCGCCCACTAGTGCACCGCCCGGGAAGGTCAACTTCGGCAGCGACAGCAAGCCACCCGCGGTGATAGCCCGCGCGCCGTATGACAGACGCTTGCCGCCTTCAATGAACTTGCGAATTTCGGGGTGGGTCTTGTAGCGTTGAAATTCCTCGAACGGTGACAGGTATGGATTCGAATAGCCGAGGCCGACGACAAAACCCACCATCACTTGATTGTTGTCGATGTGATAAAGGAACGAGCCGCCGTAGGTTTGCGTATCGAGCGGCCAGCCGGCGGTATGGATGACGAGCCCAGGCTTGTGCTTCGCGGGATCGATTTCCCAAAGTTCCTTAATCCCGATGCCATACACCTGCGGGTCAGACGATTCGCGCAGTTGAAACTTATCCTGTAGTTGACGGCCCAAGTGGCCGCGAGCGCCTTCGCAGAACAACGTGTACTTTGCGTGTAGTTCCATCCCGGGCTGGAAGTTTTCAGTCGGCTCGCCATTCTTGCCGATTCCCATGTTGCCTGTTGCGACGCCTTTCACCGAACCGTCGTCGTTGTACAGCACTTCGGCTGCGGGAAAGCCGGGGAAGATCTCAACACCGAGGGCTTCTGCCATTGTCCCGAGCCAGCGCGTGACGTTAGCAAGACTGATCACGTAGTTGCCGTGATTCTTGAAGTTGTCCGGCAACGCCCAGTTTGGTACCGCCTTCGCGCCGGTCTCGGACAAAAACAGGAAGCGGTCTTCGGTGACTTCGACGTTTAGCGGCGCGCCTTTCTCTTTCCAATCGGGGACCAACTCGTTCAGCGCGCGCGGGTCCATCACCGCGCCAGAAAGAATATGCGCGCCAACCTCCGAGCCTTTCTCGAGAACGCAAACGCTGACCTCTGTATTCAGCTCGGCAGCCCGCTGCTTAAGACGGATTGCCGCCGACAACCCAGCTGGGCCACCACCAACAATCACTACATCGTATTCCATCGACTCTCGTTCTTGAGTCAGGATGTCGGCCTCAACTGCCATAAGTAGACAACTCCGTCAGTGGATAGGATTTGTGAGACGTGCATCCCGCTCCGTGAGATCGGGCGCAGATTGATGCCGCCGAAGTTGACGCTCGCTTAATGCAGCGCCTTAGCTAGCTCGGGCACGAGCTGAAACAGGTCGCCGACAAGACCATAGTCGGCTACGCCGAAAATAGGTGCGTCAGCGTCCTTGTTGATCGCAACGATGACGTGGGAGTCTTTCATGCCAGCCAGGTGTTGAATCGCGCCCGAGATCCCGACTGCGATATAGAGGCGAGGCGCAACGATCTTTCCGGTTTGCCCAACTTGATAAACGTTCGATGCGAAACCGGCGTCGACTGCGGCGCGCGATGCGCCGACCGCTGCATTCAGCGCGTCGGCCAGAGGCGTAAGCACCGACTCAAAGTTTTCCTTGTTTCCAAGACCGCGCCCACCTGATACCACCACGCTTGCGGTTGTGAGTTCCGGACGCTCGAGCTTGGCAATTTCACGCGAAACAAACTGGGCGCGGTCCGTCGCCGGGGCTGGAACAATAGCTTCGATCGCTGCATTGCCGCCTTCGCTTGCTGCGGCATCGAACGCAGTCGAACGAACCGTAACGACCTTGACCGGATCGTAAGACTGCACAGTCGCGATAGCGTTGCCGGCGTAAATTGGGCGTTGGAACGTATCTGTCGAATCGACTGAGATGATGTCGCTGATTTGCGCGACATCGAGTTTTGCCGCGATACGGGGCAAGACATTTTTGCCAAATGCGGTCGCGGGTGCCAGGACGTGAGTGTAGCGCTGTGCAATGCTAACAACCGTTGCCTCGACGTTTTCAGCGATGCCTTCGGCCAGATGCGGTGCATCCGCCAGCAGCACCTTTGCCACGCCGGCAATTTTCGCGGCTGCAGTCGCCGCGGATTGCGCATTGTGGCCCGCGACCAGAACGTGTAGCTCCCCGCCTAGCTTCTGCGCGGCGGTTACGGTGTTCAGTGTGGCCGGGTTCAACGTTGCGTTGTTGTGCTCAGCAATAACCAGGATAGTCATTTCGTCAGTCTCCGCGTTGTTTCAAATGACCTTGGCTTCGGTCCTGAGCTTGTTTACGAGCGTTGCGACGTCTGGCACTTTCTGCCCAACTGTCCGCTTCGTTGGTTCTGTAACTCGCAGCGTCTTGAGACGAGGTTTGACGTGAACGTGCAGTTCGTCCGGCGACGTAACTGCGAGAGGCTTTTTCTTCGCCTTCATGATATTCGGCAGCGTTACGTAGCGAGGCTCGTTCAAACGAAGGTCGGTCGTTACGACCGCGGGGAGGGTAAGCACCAACGTCTCGGCGCCGCCGTCGACTTCGCGGGATACCGTCGCCTTGCCGCCCGTGATGGTGATTTTCGATGCGCACGTCGCTTGCGGGATACCTGCAAGCGCGGCAAGCATCTGGCCTGTTTGATTGCAGTCATCATCGATGGCTTGCTTGCCGACAATGACGAGGCCTGGCTTTTCTTCTTCAACCAGGGCATGCAGAAGTTTCGCGACGGCGAGCGGTTGAAGCTCCTCTTCCGTCTCCACGAGGATGCCGCGATCCGCCCCGATCGCGAGAGCGGTGCGCAGAGTCTCCTGACATTGGGTGACGCCACATGATACGGCGATCACTTCGCTCGCCACGCCGGCTTCCCTCAAGCGCACGGCTTCTTCAACAGCGATCTCGTCGAATGGATTCATCGACATCTTCACGGCGGCAATATCGACGCCCGTATTGTCCGACTTGACGCGAACCGAGACGTTATAGTCGACGACTCGCTTCACTGCTACCAGTACCTTCATCCTGACCTCCGATGCATCGATGATTGGGGTGACTCGATGTCCACGTTTTGTTATCAGCGTCGGGTGTTCGTTCTCCTGTGAAGCGATGGAGTTTGAGTCTCCCGACACTCATGCGGCGCCGCCCCTTTGGTTCCCCTAAGGCCTCGGAACCTACGTCCGACGGTGAGCTTGGGTCCGTTGACGGTGCTTTAGAAACTTATGATAATAAAAAACTGACCGATAAGTATATATCGCAAAAATCCGCGTGTGCAAGAAGGCTAGATGGCCCCGCGCAACGGCGAACGGCATTCTTCGGTGGCCACTGCGGCGCGTTGCGAGCCTCGGGCGAAGTCTCGAGCGAGCGGCCCCATGTGGGTGCTAGGCGGGATGAAGAAAGTTTTTTGACTTTGCGACTACTTGGTGCATACTGACCAGATGGTCTAATTATTCTGTCTGTTGGTCATATTTCGCGTCAACGAATGCTCCTGCACAATGACGACATGTTGTTGGCCTCTAACAGTCGGGGGGGGGCTAGGGGTAACCCTGGCTAGCAGAGTGACATCGTGGCGGGAGGCCGCAGGTTGGCGACAGCGTGATGGGGCGACCTATTTGGATTGGAGAGACAAATGCATATCGTAGTAACACTGAAGCAAGTCCACGATCCCAACACACCCGCGGAGCGCTTGGTACTTGGGGCTGATGGTAAATCACTGACGAATCCGGCTGGCGTAAGCGATGTTGCGAACGGGTATGACGTCAACGCCGTTGAGGAAGCGCTCAAGATACGGGAAGCGGTGGGCGGATCGGTTACGGTTCTGGGCGTGGGCAGCGAGGCGTTGAAGGCGCATCTTCGCCGTGCGATCGCGATGGGTGCGGATAAGGCAATCCACGTCGAGGGCGCGGGTGGGATCGACTCGGATCCAGCCCCGGTTGCGGCGTTGCTGGCAGCCGCGATTCGTACGCTCCCGTCGGTGGACCTCGTTTTGTGCGGCAGGCAGTCATCTGACACCGATAACGGGCAGGTGCTGTTCCGGCTCGCCGAGCAGCTTGGCTTGAGCGCGGTGTCGCCGGTGAAACGGATAGTTGAAGTCGCGGAAGTTTCGGTTAATGTCGAGCGACTGACTGACGACGGCGCTCAGCGAGTCCGTTCGGCGTTGCCCGTTTTGCTTGGCATTTCGAACGAAGCGAACAAGCCTCGCTCGCCGTCGCTCAAAGGGGTCATGAGTTCGAAGAAGGCCGAGATCCCCACCGTGAAGCTGGCCGATCTGGGCATTGAGTTGCCCACCCCGAGTATGGTGCTCCGGCGAGTCTACTTCCCTGAAGTCAGCGCTGCGCGCGCAGAAATGGTCTCTGCTGAAGACGGCGCGGCAGCAGGGAGAGCTCTTGCGGAGAGGTTGCATGAAGAAGGAGTGATCTGATGGCAGGCATTCTGTTTTTCGGTTGCGCCGCGAATGGAGTGTTGCTCGCCGGCGCCCAGGAGGTGGCTGCGGCTGCTCGGCAACTCGCGCATGCTCTCGGTACGTCGGTGGCTGGGGCCGTTCTGGGCAATGGCGTCGAGAATGCGGCGTCCGAGTTGGGGCAGGCCGCGGGCTCAGATGTCTATTTCGTGGATGACGTGAGGCTGAATTCGTATCTCGGCGATGCCTACGTCGCTTCCGCGAAAGCAGTCGTCGACGCTGCATCGCCTGACTTCGTCCTGTTTCAGCAAACGTCGGAAACGAACGAGTGGGTGCCGCGGCTGGCTGCCCGACTGGATGCCGCACTCGTTACTTCGTGCAACGGCATTGTCATCGATAACGGTGAAATCGTGGCCACCAAGTCGGTGAGCGGTGGCGCTGCCAGGGCGGAATACACTTTTAATCGCGCGTTGCGTATGGCCATTCTCGCGCCAGGTAGCTACGAGCCGTCGGGGCAGCAAGAAGCTGCGGGCAGGCTTCACAGAGTTGTGGCGCCGGAAATCGACACGCGAGTGGAAGTCTTGGAGGAGATCCCGGACCCGGTGGGGGCCGGCCCTCAGTTGAAGACTGCACGGGTTGTAGTGTCGGGCGGCCTTGGCATCGGCAGCAAAGAGAACTGGAAGCTGATCGATGACGCAGCGGCGGCGTTGGGTGCAGGGGTGGGCGGCAGCCGAGCCGTCGTGGAGCTCGGCTGGATACCGCCTTCCAGGCAAGTGGGCTTCAGCGGCGTGAAGATTCGGCCGGACGTCTATTTCGCCGTCGGGATTTCGGGTGCGGTTCACCACCTGGCCGGCATCTCGGGTGCGAAGACCGTTGTCGCGATCAACAGCGATCCAGAGGCGAATATCTACCGAGTGGCGCGTTTCGGCGTCGTCGGTGATGCTAAGGACGTCCTGCCCGCATTCGTTGCGCGGGTGAAGGAACTGCGTTCCCAAAATGTATAAGTGTGGCTATGGAAACGAGATCTAAGCACGTGATTGTGGTGGGCGCAGGCGCTGCGGGTTGCGCTGCCGCTCTCGAAGCCGCCAATGCGGGACTGCAGGTTACGCTCATCGACGAGCATCCGCAGGAGGTATCGGCGATGAGTCTCGATGCACCTTATTTCTATGGTGCTCGGCTCCCCTCCGTCCTATCCGATCAGGGACTGATCGCCGAGCGGGTTTTGGGCTCGAATGAGCCGCTCATGGCGTGCCTCGAAGCAGGTGTCGATGTCGTCACGGGGACTGCGGTGTGGGGCAGCTTCCGCCCCGGCAAAAACAACACGCATCAGATGACCAATCAGATTGGAGTTGCGGATGCCCAACGAAGCTCGCTGCTCGATTATGACTATCTGATTATCGCGCCGGGGTCGCGTGATCTCGTTCTTTCTTTCCCGGGCTGGAATTTGCCCGGCGTTCTCGGCGCCAATGGCGCGAGCGCGCTGCTTTCGCGCTACGAGGCGCTTGGCGGAGGGAAGATGGTCATTCTCGGGAGTGGCAACCTGGGCCTGCGCACGGCTCGGTTGGCGCTCTCCAGGGGCATCTCCGTCGCTGCGATCGTTGAAGTCATGCCCGAGACACAAGGCGATGCGCAATTAGTCCAGGAACTCGAGAACTCGGGTGTCGCTTTTCATCTATCAACGACAGTCCGGCGGGCTATCGGTATGACCGAAGTCGAAGGAATCGAACTCGCTGCATTGGATGAGGCACGTCGACCCATCGAGGGGAGCGTCATCGAGATCGGGTGCGACACCATTTGCATGGCGTTCGGCGCGGTGCCGAACATCGAGTTGGCGTCTATCACTGGCTGCAAAATCGAATTTAATCGCGGGCTCGGGGGCTGGGTCCCCATCGCTAGCGCCAACATGCAAACGAGTGTTCCGAACGTCTTCGTCGTCGGCGATGGCGCGGGACTGACGGATGACATGTTGCTCGATCCGGCGGAGGCGGAAGCTCAAGGTCAACGCGCGGCGCAATATATCGCGGCGAACGCCGGCGGCGATGTCTTGCTTGCCGACGCGCAGCCTCGAGTCATGTCGTTAGGTGGTGCAGCCAACTATCCGCCCGAGGAGTGGCTAGACGCGTTCGTTCGCGTGCAGGGACTCGACGTTACCGTGTGTCAGTGCGAAGAAGTCTCGCGTCAAGAGCTGCTTGATGTTAGTCCCCCGGCCTATCTGAAAGCCGAAAACCGAGTGCCCTGCGGCGGCCTCAAAGGATTATCGGAAGTCGGACAGGCCAGTCAGGATCTCGTGAAACGACTGACCCGTGTCGGGATGGGCCACTGCCAAGGCAAGCGTTGCCGCGACCAGTCGTCCATGCTACTTGCGGAGGCGGCGGGCAAGGCTCTCGAAGAAATTACACCCGGGTCCTATCGCTGCCCGGTTAGGCCCATTCCCCTGCAAGTTATTGCGGAATACGACGAGACTGAGGAGATGCGCGCCGGGTGGCTGTATTGGCCTGCTCCACCGATCAACCACGAATGATGTGCGTGGAACCTGGTTGTCGGTGCAGTAAAGAGCGGTGGGAATGATTTAGCAGAGGAGTTTCATGGAAACTGCTGACGTAGCTGTTGTGGGTGCTGGAGTTGTAGGCCTGTCGACCGCATACTGGCTTGCAAAGGCTGGGGCGAAGGTCGTCGTGCTGGATAAGGGCAAGGCCGCTTGGGAGGCGTCGGGCCGAGCCAGCGGGTACTTGAGCCTGCGCGGCGAGACGCCCATCGAAGCGCGTGTCGCCGTCGAGGCGGAGCGAATCTGGAATACGTTGGATGACGAACTCGGATATGTGACCGAGTGGTGTCCCAAGGGCCGTCTGTGGGCAGCATTCCCATACGAATGGGAAGACATGCAAGCGACGTATGCTGCATTTAGCAAGACGGACTTCGATTTTCGGCTGATAGATGGCAAGGAAGCGCGTGAATTGCTGCCGTATTTGAGTGAATCGGTGGTTGGCGGAATTCACACTACCCGTGCCGGACATGCCAACCCGCAGCGAACAGCGCAGGCTTTTGCCTGGGCGGGCCGCGATCGCGGTGTGAAGATTCTCGAGCATTCGCCTGTATTATCGATCATGACGTCGGGCGGTGCGATAACGGGACTGAAAACGCCTGATGGCGAAATCTCCACACCGCGTATCGTTAACTGCGCGGGGCCGCAAGCGGGCATGATTGCAGAGATGATCGGCGGGTCTGTCCCTGTCGCCGCGGCTAGGCTTGAAGCGATGGTCACTGCGCCGCTGCCGCCTATGTTCACTTTCGCGATGATCGGGAACGGCGTGTCGGTGCGTCAGACTCATCGCGGCAACCTCCATTTCAATGGAGGCCCGCACGAATGGATCGACGTCGATTTGACCTCGGAGCCGGAGAAGCCCACTACGCCGATCATCCGCAATGCGGCTCGACGAGTCGCGGAACTGCTGCCGTCGGCTGCAAGCATTCCGCTATTGCGATGTTGGGGTGGTGTTATCGATCTTACGCCCGACCATTCCCTCATCCTTGACAAGGTCCCGGGGCCGGACGGCATGTTTGTAGCGGTCACGTCGGGTCATGGCTTCGGCTTGGCGCCCGCGATCGGAAAGGCCATGGCGGAACTGACGTTGACTGGGGACAGCAGCATTCCGATCAAAGAACTTGGCCTGTCCAGATTCTCGACACTTCCGAAGGATTGGCGCAAGCAATTCAGATGGGACGCAGGCAATTACAATACCTGATCGTCGAAGCATCAACGGCCAAGCATCGCGTCTTGGCCGTTTTACGTTCCTGTGTAGCGGAATCGGAAAGAGTCCATTCTGCGAGTCTGTCCTTGTGAACTAAGGTGTTTGAGAGGGGGCGCGAGTCACAGGTCCTCGGGTGGCAGCGGGCAACCCGGTCTGTATAATCGTCAAAGTGGTGAAGGTGTTCGCACTACGCGGGCCGTTGCGTGTGGTCGTCGTTTGATCAGCGGGTCCCTTCATCTTCCGATTTTATTCACCGCGTCCTCGCGCGGAGACCGATCCACTTATGGCAAGAGATGCAGTCCGGCTCCGTAAGCCGCAGGAAGAGATTGCTTCGCGTTCGCCGCAGCAGTACGTCGCTCCTTGGCACTCAGCGATGTTCGCGCCTATCGGCACGTCGTCGGGAACAGCAAGCATCGTTGCGCGACTTCGAACCGCAATTGATCTAGGCTTCCTGGAAGACGGGGAGTTGTTACCAAAGGAGGCGACACTAGTTGACCAACTTCGTGTCAGCGCTTTTGCGTTGCGAGAGGCCCTCGCCGAACTGCGCGCCGAGGGGTTGGTGGAGACACGCCCGGGGCGGGGCGGGGGCACGGTGGTGCGTCGGCGCTCGACGGTCGTCCATCAGAATGCACTGCGTTTACTCTGTAATATGTCGTCGGTCGCGCTACGAGATCTTGCCGACTGGCGCTGTATGCTGCTTTCCGAATGCGCAGGGTTGGCCGCACGCCGTTCGTCGGTTGCAAGCCGCCGCCGGCTGGTCGACTACGCCAGGAACATCCGTGTTGCCAAAACACTGAGCGATGCGAGCCGCGCCCATGCTAGGTTTGACGTTGAGCTCGCGTCGGCCGCGCAGTCCGTACGGCTGACATCGGCGCTGCTGGAGATGTGCGAGAAATACGCATGGCTCTTCGGGCTCGCGCATGAGGACGAAAAATATAAAGTCGCGGCTCACCGGATGCTGCAGCAGATAACGGAGGCCCTCGAAGCACGCGACGAACAGCAGGCGACTTCGCTCGCGAGAGCGCACTCCTCCCAGACGTTTGATTATCTTGTTCGTCTTCGTCTACAAGCTATAGCCGAGCAAGCGGTTTAGATGATATGGCCACAAAGAACTCTGAGCTAAAGGACACCTTGGTAAGCATAGCCGGCATGATTGGCCAGTTGCTTAACGAAACATTTGCGCAATTGGAGGCGCTGGCAGAAGGCTATCGCTCGGACCTCGAGCCTTTGCTGGAGACACACGAGGCTATTGGGGCGCAAGATCTTCTACAAGGCAAGCAGCGGATGGTCCGCGCGCTTGGCAGCGCGCATCCGATAGTCTCGAGCATGGGCGTCATCATCGATGCAGGTGTGATGGACACTTGGCCGCATTGGATCGAGTGCATTGAACGTGACGCCGATGGAGTCATCTGTACTACAAAAAATGGCGCCATTCCATGGCGCGATGCGTTTTACGATTACCTCAATGCGGATTGGATGAGCTTGCCTCGAGAGGGACACAGTAGGGTTGCCGTTGGGCCCTATGTCGACCTTGATCGCTATCTCCTGACGCTGTCTTGTCCGGTCCTGACAGCAGATCGTTTTCTCGGCGTAGTCGCAGGCGATTTCCTTCTGGATGACTTCGAGAGGATGCTTGCGCCGCTACTGAGTAAAGCGGTAGTCGATTGCGGCGTGTTCAATACTGAGCACCGCGTCTTGGTATCCAATAGCGCTGCGTTCCCCGTTGGGGAACTCGTAGCTACGACTAAGCTGAAGCGCAAGCGTTATCCGTGCGGCGACGTGGGTTGGTTCGTCGGTACTGCGTAGAGCAGTGACAGACGAGAGTGAAATGCGGGCAACATACGCCCGCGTGTTCCTTACTGAATTGTCCAGCCACCGTCGATCACGAGCGAGTGGCCGTTCATATAGTTCGAGTACGGCGATGCGGCGAACAGGATCGCGTTGGAGATGTCGTCTGGCTGCCCTTTTTTTCCGGCAGGAACGCGCTTCAGTGCATCTGGATTGACGCCAACGCCGCGCATCGGAGGAGCATCGTCGGCAAGAATACGCGTTGAATGCTTGCGCATTTCGGTCTGAATCATGCCCGGGCAGACTGCGTTCACTTTGATGCCCTTCGCGGTCAAATCACACGCCATCTGACGAGTGAGACCGATCACGCCAAACTTCGACGAAGTGTAAGCCAAACCATCAGCGCCACCGATGACCCCGCCGACGGAAGCTACGTTCACAATGGTGCCTTCGCCCCGCGGCATCATGTTCTTCAGGACGGCGCGGCTCATCAAGAACGTTCCGCGCAGATTGGTGTTCAGAACCTTGTCCCAAAGAGCGGTGGATGTTTCATTGATGCCGGCGAATCCATCAAAAATCGAGGCATTGTTCACCAGCACGTCGATTCGTCCATATTTGCCCACGATCTTTGCGGTGACTTCTTCGATCAGCGCCTCGTCCTGAACATCGGTCTTGACGAAATCGATTTTGAGGTTTTCTTTCGCAAGGGAAGAGACGACTTCTTCTCCCTCGTCTTCCAGGAAGCCCGCGATGACGACAGTACCGCCTGCGCGAGCAAACGATTCGACGCTCGCGCGGCCAATCCCGGTCTCGCCGCCGGTCACTACGATAATCTTGTCTTTGAAGTCGAACATTATCCGCACCTTAGAGTTGTCAGCGAGCCGTCACATCGTGCCGGTCGCTCATTGACGTGTTTGAACGACATCAGCCGTGGCCGACCACCGATTTCACTTCGAAATATTCGGTCAAACCATAGGCGCCGGCTTCCCGGCCATTACCTGACCGCTTGTAGCCGCCGAACGGCGCGCGAACGTCGAAGTCCGGACTGTTGATGAAAATGGATCCCGCGCGGAGACGACGGGCGACACGTCGGGCGCGCTCCTTGTCTCCGGACGAAATGTAACCCGCGAGGCCGTATTCCGTATCATTTGCAATCTCGACGGCTTCGTCTTCGCTGTCGTAGGGGATCATCACCAGCACTGGGCCGAAGATCTCTTCGCGAGCGATCTCCATGTCGGGGGAAACGTCGGCGAAGATCGTCGGCCGGATATAAAAGCCACGCTCGAGTCCTTCTGGACGACCGGGGCCACCTGCGGCAACGCGCGCACCAGCAGCCACACCGTTCGAAATAAGGCGCTGGATCTTTTCGAACTGAGTTCGATTGGCGACAGGACCCAGCATCGTTGTCGGATCGGAGGGGTCGCCAACCGTGTGTTTGCGTGCCTCGTCTGCAGCAATTTCAACGGCTTCCTCGTACTGATGGCGCGCGACAAGCAACCGCGTCGGTGCGTCGCACGTTTGTCCGCTGTTTGCGAATACCGCTCTTACGCAGGACCGGACCGCGGCATCGAGATCAGCATCGTCAAAAACGATGTTCGCGGATTTGCCGCCCAACTCTTGCGTGACGCGTTTCACGGAATCGGCGGCGGCCGTCGCGACGAGAACACCAGCACGGGTCGAGCCGGTGAAGGACACCATGTCGATGCCGGGGTGACGGGAGATGGCCTCGCCAACCGTCGGGCCGTCGCCATTGACGAGATTGAACACACCTGCAGGGAGACCGGCTTCCTCGAGGATTTCTGCAAAGATCGTCGCATCAAGAGGCGCAATCTCGCTGGGCTTCAACACGATCGTGCAACCCGCCGCGAGCGCGTAAAGCACCTTGCAGACGACTTGGTTCAGCGGCCAATTCCAAGGCGTGATGAGTCCGACGACGCCAATGGGTTCCTTGATGATACGGGTGCTACCGACTTGCTCCTCGAATTGGTACGACTTCAATACATCGATGACCGCCTCGGTGTGTGCGACACAGGAAGTGACCTGTGCTTCATTGGCGAAGGTGATCGGGCAGCCCATCTCGCGGGAAATCAACGAGGCGATCTCCCCATGGCGGCGTCGAAGGATCGGCAGGACACGCTCAAAGAAGGCGACCTTCTCGGCAGTCGATGTCTGTGAATAACCAGGGAAGGCCAACCGAGCAGCTTTTACCGCATGGTCTACATCGGCTTGCGTCCCCATCGAGATATGGGCCGTCGGTTCTTCCGTAGCAGGATTGACGACGGGCGCTACGCGCGGTTCGACGGGGTCGACCCACTGGCCTGCAATGTAAAACTTCAAAAATTTTTCCATGCTTGTCTCGTGAACTGTGGGATCTGAGGGAAGGGGAGCGCACCTCTCGATATTTCGAGGCGCCAAGTGAGCTGAGCGGCGACCCGACGGTCGCGCCTGCGACTGCTGATCAGCGTAGGTTGCATCGTCCTTTAATCTACGTTATCAAATATTTGAAGGCAAGTATTTATACGGCGCTCCGTCTCGCATAGACCCGTTGGCTCGTGAGACGCGCTAGCGGGACCTATTGTCCGCTCATGCGAATACCTAGTAGTCAATTTTACGTTCCGTTCGTTCAAATTTAACATGGTACCGCTGGTTTGTGAGCGCATCAGCCGGGAGAAACACGGTACCCCTTCGCTCGTTTTTGGGGCAACTACTAATGGGGTTATCACCTATGCTGATGCGGTCACGATGGGGCCGTGGATCCCCGCCTCTTTTCGGGGCTGAAAAAAAAGATACTATACAGTCAAGTTTACAGTACCATTGGTCTAAACGATATTATCCATGTTTTTCCTGTTGCGAATATGAAAGACTCCAAATTTGGTGAGCAAGTCTTCGACTACATCGTCGTCGGCGCCGGATCTGCCGGATGCGTCGTCGCGTCGCGGCTGTCTGAGGATCGTTCTGTCACGGTCCTTCTCGTCGAAGCCGGTCCGGAAGACAAGAGTTGGACCATCGACATGCCCCTCGCCGTCGAAAGCCTCGTTTCCGGGAAGGAGTTCAATTGGCAGTACGTCAGCGAGCCGGAGAAGTATTTGTCTGGGCGGCAGGTGGACCATCCGCGAGGTAAGGTCCTAGGCGGATCGTCATCGATCAACGGGATGGTGTACACCCGAGGCAACGCGCTCGACTACGACGGTTGGGCGGAGACCTATGGTTGCACCGGGTGGAGCTACGCCGACGTTCTGCCCTACTTCAAACGGTCGGAGACATTTTGCGGAGAGGGCAACGAATATCGAGGTCGCCACGGTCCACTGCGAGTGAGTCGCCCGGATGTGACGAGGGACCCACTCCAGGCCGCGTTCATGGAAGCAGGAAAACAAGCCGGCTACCCGAGAACCGACGACTCCAATGCCTATCAGCACGAAGGTTTTCACCCGAGCGAATGTACGATTTTTGGTGGGCGCCGGTGGAGCGCGGCGCGTGCGTACCTGCCGTCGGACGTTCGGCGCCGCCCCAACCTCGTGATCAGCACGAATACGCTGGCGGAACAGATCGTTTTCGGGGGTAAGAGGGCGACAGGCCTTCGAATCCTGAGAGATGGCCAAAGCAGCTTTGTTGCTGCCCGCAGGGAAGTGGTGCTGTGTTCGGGCTCGATTGGCTCGGCGCAGCTCTTGCAGCTCTCGGGTGTGGGTCCTGGCGATGTCCTGCGCGCTGCCAGCGTCGAAGTAGTGCATGAGCTGCAAGGTGTCGGCGCGAATCTTCAGGACCATCCGGATATCACATTGCAAGTCGAATGTCGGCAGCCGCTCGGTCTAGCCGCATTCACGAAGTTTCCTCGCAAGCACCTGGCGGGCGCGCAATGGTTCTTGACGAAGACGGGGGTCGCGGCAAGCAACCAGTTCGAGGCCGCTGCCTACATTCGAACGAAGGCGGGCGTTCGTTACCCTGATTTGAAGCTGGAGTTTTTGGGCTTGGCGTTTGAGCCAGACACGTTTGCGCCGTACCCCGGACACAGCTTCCAGATCCATATGACGTTGATGCGTGCGGAAAGCAGAGGAAGCCTTGCGATCAAGTCCAAGCGCGCGACCGACAAGCCATCCCTCACGTTCAACTATCTCGAAGCGGAGGCCGATCGTGAGAGTTTCAGAAATGCATTGCGCCTGACGCGTGAAATCGTCGCGCAAAAGGCGTTCGACCCCTATCGTGGCGAGGAGTTGGCACCCGGCAAGGACGTCCAGACCGACGAACAAATCGATGCTTGGGTCGCCTCTCGCGTTGCCACTGCTTACCACCCGTCAGGGACATGCCGCATGGGCTCTCCGATTGACGATGGCGCGGTGGTCGCACCCAATCTGAAAGTGCGCGGCTTGGAAAACGTCAGAGTGGCCGACGCATCGATCATGCCCCTCGTCGTGGCGGCCAATACGAATGCGCCTTGCATCATGATCGGTGAGATGGCTTCGGATCTGATCCGGGGCCGTAAGCTGGCGCAGCAACCGCTGCCTCATTACGTCGCTGAAAATTGGATGACGTCGCAGCGGTAGCTTTGCTGCAGCGTCCATATGCATGACCCGCTGCGCTATCGAAGTTCCGGAGACGCCTTCATGTCGTCCCCGAGAGTAATCAATAGTACGAAGAGAGAGGATCAAATCTATGGTTATGGCGTCCGGACCTGCAATTCCCGAGTTTATGCGTGCAGTGTTGCTAACCGGCTATGGGGGTATCGATAAGCTTCAGTTTCGGGAAGACGTGCCAGTACCGCGTCCTAATGCAGGAGAGGTGCTGATCAAGGTCGGAGCATGCGGTATCAACAATACCGACATCAACCTTCGCACGCAGTGGTACCACCGCGCGGCAAGCGCCAACCTGACGGAGGAGGTCGCTCTCCGCGGGGTTCAGGGCATTGCGGAGAAGCAAGAGGAAGCGGCCGCTACGTGGAAACAGGAGGCGGTCGTCTTCCCTCGCATTCAGGGCGCCGCGATCGCGGGTCGAATCGTGGCCGTGGGAAATGCAGCGATTGCCGGCCGCGTCGGCGAGCGAGTGATTGTCGATCCGCAGGTGCGTGACTTGTCTTTGCCCGAGAGAGCGCAGCTTGTTGCATATATCGGCGGTGAACGCGACGGCGGCTTTGCAGAATATGTGGTCGTGCCTGCAAACAACGCGTATGCGGTTACTTCGTCGCTGAGCGACGCAGAGCTGGCCACATTCCCAACTTCGTACGACACCGCGGAGGAGATGCTGGAGAGGGCGCGACTTGTGGAAGGTGAAACGGTCGTCATCACAGGGGCATCGGGTGGTGTAGGTACGGCCCTAGTGCAACTTGCATTGATCCGCAAAGCAAGGGTGATCGCGATTGCCGGTCGGTCTAAGGAAGATCGGGTCCGAGCGCTCGGCGTACACGACTTCATTCCTCGCGAGTCCGAAGACATCAAGGCGGCTGTCGAGGCGATTGTCGGTGCTCAGGCGGTAGACGTTGTTGCAGACGTCGTTGGAGGCCAAGCCTTTGGCGATTATCTGAAGGTGCTGCGTCGCGGCGGTCGGTATACGACCGGGGGTGCGATCGGCGGCCCGGTTCAACCGATGGATCTCCGAGATTTGATCTACAAGGACCTCGAGATGTACGGAATAACCTGCCCGACCCCGTCGACATTCGCGCGAGTCATTGCGCACGTGTCGTCTGGGAAATTGCACCCGCTGCTCGATAAGGTCTATCCGCTGAACCAACTTGCTCAGGCGCAAACAGAATTCGTGAAGCGCACGCACGTGGGTAAGTTTGTTGTGGAACCTGTCACTCATTAGATCAGGTCGAAGAGTGGGGCGGCATTCGCTCTGAGGGTTTCGCCAGCGCATTGTTAGCCGCCCGTCGAGCCCACGATCGTACGGGTCCGAAATAGATAGCTTTCCCTGTTGACCGGAAATACCATCAAGTATAGTTTACGTACTATGTGGTCAGTGATCGCGATCGCAGCACTGAAGCAAGCAATACATCATCCCGGAGTGCGTAGACGCGGACGGTCCGCTCGGGGATTCAACTGAAGATAGGATGCTCGATGAAGACTGAACTTGGGGATCAATTTGGGATTGACCTGCCGATCTATGCTTTCTCTCACTGCCGTGACGTCGTAGCGGCCGTTACGAAAGCCGGGGGCTTGGGCGTGTTGGGTGCTGCATGGATGACGCCCGACGAACTGGCCATGTCCATCGACTGGATCGAAAAGCAGGTGGAAGGCAAGCCATTCGGCGTGGACCTCGTATTCCCCGGTACGGGCGGAGATGAGAAATCGCCCGAGGAATATCTGAAGCAAATCCCCGAAGGGCACCTGTCCTTCGTCAAGAAAGTCCTGGACGATGCCGGTATTGCGGACATGTCCGAAGCGGACCGTAACGCATACATGGCCGAGTATGCAACGAAGATGTCCATGACTAACAAGAAGAGCCAGGAACAGCTCGACGTGGTCCTCAGCAAGCCCATTAGCTGTGTTGTCGGTGCGCTTGGCGTTACGCCCGACTGGGTGGTGAAGCAAGCACATGGGCGCGGAATCAAGGTCGGTGCGCTGGTGGGAAGCGGCCGTCATGCAAGCAAACAAAAGGATGCCGGCGTTGACTTCTTGGTTGCCCAAGGGACGGAAGCTGGCGGTAGCGTGGGCTCCATCGCGTCGATGGTCTTGTGGCCGCAGGTTGTCGAAGCGGCGCGCGGGCTTCCTGTTCTCGCAGCCGGCGGCGTGACGCGTGGTTCCCACATCCTTGCTGCGCTGGCACTTGGGTGTCAGGGCGTGTGGATCGGTTCGCTTTGGCTCGGCACCGCTGAGAGCGACCTGAACATGGAGATGCGCGAGAAGCTGTTCCAGTCGGAGTCGGAAGATGCCAAATTGAGCTTCGCAATGACTGGGAAGCAGTGCCGTATTCTCAACACGGACTACATGAAGGCATGGGCGCAGCCGGACGCACCAAAACCTCTGAAATGGCCGATGCAGTCCATCCTCGGCGGCTACCCGTTCAAGCGCGCGGAGCGGTCGCACAATATGGACTTTTGGAGCTACTCGGTCGGCCAAGCCATTGGCGACATGAAGGGGCATACCACGGTCAAGGGCGAGTTCGAGCGACTGTTGAACGAATACTTGGAGGCGCTCGAAGCGCTCAACGCCAAGACGTCTTACGAGTAAGTCGCGGATGGACAGCAACTGCACGGCCTCTGACGACGAGGCCCAGGATAAAAGGCAATTTGCGATGCTGAGTCTGCTTCTCGAGGAGCGGCGGTCGTGCAGGGCGTTTAAAGCCGATACTGTCGCGCGCGATACTATTCTCAACATCTTGTCGGCAGCGCAAAAGACGGCGTCTGACTGCAATATTCAGCCGTGGCGAACCCGGATCATAAGCGGGAAGGCGCTGGATAGGCTTCGCCACGCTATGTATGAGCGAGCAAAGAGCGGAGCGTCGCCGGTAGCGGATATACCGCCGATCGCCAGCTATTTTGGTATCTACCAGGATCGAAGGCGCGACTGCGGTTGGCAACTGTATAGCGCGCTTGGCGTAGCGCGCGGAGATAGAGCGGCATCCGGGAAGCAGGCGCTTGAAAACTTTCGCTTTTTCGGAGCCCCGCATCTTGCGCTGATTACCGCTCCCGCCTCGCTTGGCGTACGCGGCGTGTTGGACTGCGGCGGATATCTGACCACATTCATCCTCGCAGCGTGTGCTCTCGGTGTTGGCGCCGTTCCCCAGGCGTCGATAGCGTATCGCGTCGACGTGATCCGTGAACACCTTTCAATTCCTGGTAACGAACACGTTCTGTATGGCGTGTCGTTTGGATGGCCGGATGATTCGCATCCGGTGAACAGCTATCGAACTTCCCGTGCGTCGCTCGAAGAGGTGGTCGCTTTCATTGATTGGTAATCTGTGTTCCGGACTAGAGAAATGTCCGGGACCGAGGCGCGGGCGATGCGAATGCTGTCAGTCGCATATTAATTTGCCGGTAGGACCGAAGGGAAAGAAATGAAAATATCTGAGTACACTCGACATGACGCGCTTGGCTTGGCTGCGCTGCTCAGAGAAAGAGCGGTTTCGCCGGAAGAACTGATGAACTGCGCGATCGAGCTTGCAATCAAGGTTGATCCTAAGATTCGGGCGCTCTGTTATCAGGACTTCGACGGTGCCCGGGAGCAAGCGAAAACGGCGACGGTAAAAGGTGTGTTTGGAGCCGTTCCGTTCTTGCTCAAAGACTCAGCTCTTGCATCCAAGAAGTTCCCGACAAGTATTGGATCGGATCTGTTCCGCGATATCTCATTCAAATACGATGCCACCCTCGTCGAGCGATTCAATGACGCGGGGCTGATCTCCTTTGCCCGTACGACCGTCCCTGAGCTGTGTATGGCACCGACAACAGAAGCTACGGCAAATGGACATCCTACGAGGAATCCTTGGGACCTGAGCCGTTCGTCGGGCGGCTCGAGCGGCGGTGCGGCAGCTGCGGTGGCATCGGGCATTGTTCCGATGGCGCACGGCAGCGACGGAGGTGGGTCGATCCGAATCCCCGCGTCTTGTTGCGGCATATTCGGTTTGAAGCCGTCACGCGGGCGGATTCCGATGGGGCCATCGCGAGGCGAAGGTTGGGGTGGCCTAGCCGTTGAGGGTGTGCTGTCTAAGAGCGTACGTGACACCGCGGCGGCGTTGGATGCGGTCGGAGGCGACGAAGCAGGGGCTCCTTACGCCTCACCTTCAGCGCCCGCGTCGTATTTGGATCTTTTGGGGCGCGACGTCACGAAGCCGCTACGGATTGCGAAATGGACGTCCGCGTTCAATGACATCCCCGTCGCGCCGGAGTGTATCGATGCCGTTGAGTTTGCCGCGGCGCTGCTGCAGCGGGCGGGCCACGAGGTCGTGGACATGCAGCCGCCGCCCGTCGACTACGATGAATTGGTTCGCGGCCACATTACCGTATTGATGGCGAATGCCTATGCGTCGATTGCAGGCATGGTCAAAGACGATGAAGAGGCGAACTGGAAGCATCGTGTTGAACCGGCAATTTTTGACGCCTACAAGCGCGGCCGCGACTTGAGTGCTGCGCAGTACATCGCTGCGATCAACACGTTCCACAGCGTTGGCCGCCGCATGGCACGGAGCATGAAGGATGTCGACCTTGCCTTGACCCCCACCTTGACGCAACTTCCGGTGCGGTTAGGGCAACTCTCGATGGCCACCGATTTCTTGTCGTTCCGTCAGAACGTTTCGAAGTACACCGCGTTTTTGACCATCATCAATGCGTCGGGACAACCCTCTGCGAACCTTCCGTCGTACTGGACGGCAAGCGGTTTGCCGGTTGGGGTCCAGCTCATCGGTCACTTCGGCCGGGAAGATCAAATTCTCGCGGCCGCGGCGCAAGTCGAGGAACTCGCGCCCTGGTGCAACCGTATTCCGGAACTGTAAAAGCGAAGCTGAAAATAGAGCTGGGCAGAATAAGGGGCTTCCCGCCGATAACCGCCGCAGCAACGGTCTCGTGTTTTCTGCAGCACTCTCATGTCTTTCTTCGCTAACCGACCAGTGAGTTTAATTTGACTTGGTGGTCTAATTTTTGTATTGTAGGGTATGCATGCGGTACACCTGCGGGAAGGTATCCGCGCAATGTGAGTGCATCCTATAGACCTTATGGAGGAAGTCATGGTTAACCTCAGCGGCCGCGTGGCGGTTGTCACGGGCGGTGAAACGGGTATCGGGCTCGCGATCGCCCGCACCCTGGCCATGGCAGGAGCCTCGACGGTCATCGGTGGAATCATCGAAGGCAAGGGTAGCGAAGCTATCGCGGAAATACGAAGCGTTGGCGGCGAAGTCGCCTTTTTGAAGACCGACGTCAGTGTCGAAGACGAAATCGAGGCACTCATCCAGACAACCATGGATCGATACGGCAAGCTGGACATCATGGTGAACAATGCGGGCGTCTACGACGGATTCGCCGATTGTCTCGAGACATCGCCCGCACTCTGGGATCGGGTCATCGATATAAACCTGCGGGGCGTGTACCTGGGGACGCGTGCGGCCCTCAAGCGCATGGTGTCTCAGCAATCGGGCCGAATTATCAATACGTCTTCGGTCGGGGGGCTTCGCGGCTCAGCCGACGGGTGTTCATATACGGCCTCGAAGTGGGGAATTATTGGCTTGACCAAGCAGGTCGCGTGTACCCACAGCCAGTACGGCATCACCATCAACGCTATCTGCCCGGGCGTGATTCATACAAATTTGCGCGAGACTTCGACGATCAATCTTGGCGACGTCGCGCCGAACATGAGCCGTGGCGTGGGAAATAATCCGGACGCATTCAAGGCTGTCGTCCCCGCAAAACGTCGCGGCTCGCCTCAAGAAGTGGCGGAGGTCGCTGCATTTTTGGCGTCCGACGCCGCGAGCTATATCTCCGGGCAGGCGATTGCCATCGATGGCGCTTGGACCGCTTTCTGATTAGGGCATTGACAAATGACAACTGTATGTTTGACTTTCGATTTCGACGCACTGTCCATTTGGTTTAGCACGTTCAAGCAGACCACGCCGACGGCATTGTCGCGGGGTGAGTACGGCGTGCGCGCGGGACTCCCGCGCATCCTGACCATGCTCTCGCGCCAAGGATTGAAGGCAACGTTTTTCACTCCTGCTCATACGGCGCGCAATTTTCCGGCCGCGCTCGAGGCAATCGTCCGCGGCGGCCATGAAGTCGCCGCACACGGTCTTCTGCACGAAAGCCCTGTAGGGCTCCCGATGGAAGAAGAGCGCGACCTCCTGCATCGTAGCCTCGAAGAGCTCGATGCGATCACTGGCAAGCGGCCGCGCGGCTATCGCTCGCCGGCCTGGGATTTGAGCGACAACAGCATTGTGCTTCTGGAGGAAGCGGGGCTTCAATACGACAGCAGCATGATGGCCAACGACTTCAGACCGTATTTTGCGCGGACGGGCGACGTGATGACGGACGACACGGTGACGTTCGGACCCAACAGCTCGATCGTCGAACTCCCCGTTGCGTGGGAGCTGGATGACTACCCGTACTTTCATTGGTCGGCGCGTCCG
Organism: Paraburkholderia sp.; assembly: GCA_036383775.1. Classification (GTDB taxonomy): domain Bacteria; phylum Pseudomonadota; class Gammaproteobacteria; order Burkholderiales; family Burkholderiaceae; genus Paraburkholderia. The sequence continues at coordinate 43,418 of DASVNP010000156.1, forward strand.
TACAACGCAGGTTTGCATGCTACGGAAGACGTTTTTGCTGCGTGGAAGGGCGAGTTCGATACGGCATATGAAGAAGACGGTTTTTTCACGTTGACATGCCACCCCGAAATCATCGGCCGAGGTCCCAGGGTGGCGATGCTCGAACGTCTTATTGAACACATGCGTGCCCGAAAGGGCGTCAATTTTGTGACGATGGAAGAAGCTGCGAGGCAATTCAGGGCAGCGGCTTTAGCTTAAGAACGTCAATTACCCACACACGAACTGAGGAACTGAACATGTCAACGGTAGAAGCTCCGGTAGCAGAACAGCTTGGCCCGAATGCAAAGTACTACGAGGAACTGGAAGTCGGCAAGGAGTGGGTCACGCCGCGCCGGACGATTGGCGAGGCTGATATCGTGTTGTTCACGGCAGTGACCGGCGACCAAAACCCGGTCCACACCGACGAAGAATTCGCCAAGAACAGTGTCTTCGGTGCACGCCTGTTGCACGGCCCCGCAGTGTTCGCGATTGCGACCGGGCTCGAATTCCGGCTTGGCTTGAAAGAGGGTACCGCTATCGCGTTCCTAGGCATGACCTGGGATATGAAGGGACCCGTGAAGGCCGGCGATACCCTGCACGTACGTCAGCGCGTAACGTCCAAGCGTGAGACGAAGAAGCCTACTGCCGGTATTGTGTTCTTCCACGTTGCGGTCGAGAATCAACGCGGGGAAGTCGTGCAGGAAGGCGAATGGAAGGTCATGATGAAGCGCAAGCCCGGTTTGGGCTCCTAAAACACAAACATTGTCGTGCAGACATGAACAGCAACCTGTTAACCGCGGACATCGAGGCGCACGCCCTGCGCAACAGTGAGCACGTCGCTCTTCGCAGCGGCGATGCAATCTTGACCTACGGACAACTCGTGCAGCAGGTCGGCGACCTCGCCGACCGCCTCAAGCGCATTGGGATCGGCCCCAACATTACTGTCGCGTCGCTTTGCGAGAATCGCATCGAAGTGATCTTGCTCTACTACGCGATGGGCAAGATCGGCGGCACCTTCGTTTCTGTCAACCCAAGTTTGACGGCGCATGAGGTCGCATACATCTTGGACCATGCGGGGATCGCGCTCTTGTTGCACGACGAAAAGATGCAGGTCGTCGCGCAGGCGGCCGCGGCGCAAGTGCCTGCTACGCGCTTGGTGCCTTTCGATAGATTGGATGGGCTAAGCGCGATAGGCGAGCTTCAGGCGCGCGACGCAGGAACGGGGATTTTTCAGATTGCCTACACGTCGGGTTCCACGGGGCGTCCCAAAGCTGTCGCGTTCGATCAGGCGGCAGAAGTGGCCGGCAATGGATCGCTCATTGAGTTGTGGGGGATGACGCCGGACGATGTAACCGTTGTCGCGTTACCCCTCGGGTTTCTGTACGGCCTGTCGACTGCATCTTCTATGACGCTGCAAGCCGGGGCGGAAGTCGTGCTGATGCGGCGGTTCCATCCGCGCGAAGTGCTCGAAGCGTTCGTGAACCACAAGGCAACGGTGTTCCACGGCGTCCCCACGATGTTTGCCATGATGCTCGAATATGTCGAGCAGAACAGCTTGAACATCGATTTGTCCTTCATGCGGTTGTTGGTGTCGGCTGGTGCCCCGTTGTCGCGCGAACTTCGCAATCGCTTCGAAGCCAGATTCAACAAGAGAATTGACGACTACTACGGGCTGACGGAAGTTCGACCGGTTTTTGGTCGGTTTGCCAACGATCCGTCACCTGTCCCGGACAGTGCAATCGGAAAGGCTGCCCCGGGAGTCATTATCAAGGTCGTCGATCCCGACGGTAACGAAGTGAAACCCGGCGAAGTGGGCGAACTGCTGGTGCGCGCGCCTTCAACGACGTGCGGCTATTACAGAAGCCCGGAATTGACGGCTGCTACGTTCGAGCATGGGCTGATGAGAACCGGAGATCTCGGCTATCGAGACAACGAAGGGTTCTACTACCTGACGGGCCGAATCAAGGACATCATCATTCGTGGCGGCGCCAACATCGCACCCGCGGAAGTGGAAGAAACCATTGCGACGCATCCGGACGTCCAAGCCGTTTCGGTGATCGGCGTGCCCGATGAGAAATTCGGTCAGGTCGTCGCTGCCTATGTAGTCTGCCGCGACGCCCGGCACGTCTCCGAAGGGGTATTGACCGAATACTGCAAGTCGAGACTCGCCGATTTTAAGGTTCCGAGCCAGATTTACTGGGCCGACGAGTTGCCGCTCGGCATCACCGGGAAGGTCGATAAGAAGGCACTCCTTGCACGTTGGAAAGATCAACACGCGCAGGCGTAATGCCTGGTCTTGGCAGAAGCGAACGGCATCGCGTTGTGCGGTGAGGGACCGGCGTCCAGCCGGGCGCCGCGCGTTGGCAAGTGCGTACCGGTAGCCGATTTGATTCAATCCGATGCTGCGAGGAGCGGCCCTTCATACGATGGCTGCGGTCCAAAGCGGCGGAAATATGGCTCGATTCGCATGAGCAACCGCAGACTACGATCCGGATAAGTTCTAGCCTCATGCATGTGGCCATCTTGATACACACCGACCATGAAGACGCACAAGATCGCGGTAATCGCAGGTGACGGCATCGGAAAAGAAGTGATGCCCGAGTGCCTTCGCGTTGTTAACGCGGCCGCATAGAAGTATGACATCAAGCTCGAGTTCGAGGCGTTCGATTGGGCGAACTGCGATTACTACGCCAAACATGGTGACATGATGCCGGCAGACTGGTTCGAGCAACTGCGCGGTTTCGAGGCAATTTACTTCGGTGCAGTCGGCTGGCCTCACGTCGTTCCAGACCATGTTTCCCTTTGGGGTTCGCTCCTGAAGTTCCGGCGAGAGTTCGACCAGTACGTCAATTTGCGCCCGGTGCGTCTCATGCCAGGCGTGCCGTGTCCGCTTGCGGGCAAGAAGCCGAGTGATATCGACTTCTACGTCGTTCGTGAGAATACGGAAGGTGAGTACTCTGTGGTCGGCGGACATATCTTTGCCGGAACCGATCGAGAAGTCGTCCTTCAGGAGGCTGTGTTCTCTCGCCATGGGGTCGATAGAATCGTGAAGTTCGCATACGAGCTCGCGAACAGTCGCCCGAAGAAGCACCTCACGTCCGCGACGAAGTCGAACGGTATCTCCATCTCCATGCCGTTCTGGGACGAGCGTGTGGCCGCTATCGGCGCGTCCTATCCCGAGGTGAAGGCGGACAAGTACCCCATCGATATCCTCTGTGCGCGTTTTGTCCTCTCGCCGGAGCGTTTCGACGTTGTCGTCGCGTCGAATCTGTTCGGCGACATCCTTTCCGATCTTGGTCCCGCATGCGCCGGGACGATCGGCATCGCGCCGTCGGCCAACCTGAATCCCGAAAGAAAGTTTCCGTCGCTGTTCGAGCCTGTGCATGGCTCGGCGCCGGACATTTACGGGAAGAACATTGCCAATCCGCTCGGGATAATCTGGACGGGCGCGATGATGCTCGACTTTCTGGGGCAAGGGGACCGCAAGTACCGTGCTGCGCACGACGCTATCTTGCGAGGTATCGAGGAAGGCATTGCGAAGGGGCCGCGCACGCCGGATTTGGGCGGAACCGCAAGTACGACCCAGGTGGGTCTCGATGTCAGTGAGCGTGTAAAAAATTCGTCCTAGCGAGAGAAGAGAACGGCGTAGGAACATCAGGCGCGGCGACATAGGGAAACTACTATGTCGCCGCGAAGCTTTGATGGGTCTGGCTCTCGCATGTGGCTAGCCGTAGCCGAACACAAAGCTCTTGTATCGAAATACTCGACGTACTAGAGTTTTGACGTACCAGTCGTTCATGTATTTTGACCTATAAGTACAAATAACGGTGATGCGGCAGCGTTTGTGATACGAGTCTAGCGCCAAGTAGGGAAGGATACGAGCTCACGCTGAGCAACCGGCGGTTCTTGCAATGAATCATCGAGGAGATGGTGGAAGTATGGAAACGTTGACTAACCGCGCGGATGGCGCTGTAGGCAGGCCGGAGGCGGGGGGTGCGTCGGATGGCGTACGGCCGGTCACCCTATCAGGGCATTTGGGAACGTTCGACATTGTGTTTACGGTCCTGGCCTATAACGCGCCGCTCACGGTCGTTACAGGCTTCATGGGGCTGCTGCTTTCGATGGGCAATGGCTTGGGTGCGCCCGTGACGTTCTTGATTGCCGGCAGCCTGATGTTGTTGTTCTCGATCGGCTTCACAACCATGTCGAAGCACGTGCGCAATGCAGGTGCGTTCTACGCCTACATCACGGCTGGGCTGGGCCGTCCCATCGGTTTCGGCGCCGCGCTGATGGCAATGCTGGCATATGGCTTCATGATGATCGGCATGTACTTGTATGCAGGTGTCGCATACAGTTCATTGGTCAAGCACTTATTCAATAGCGCGCCGCTTGTCTGGTGGGGATACTCGCTGATTTTGCTCGCGATCGTTGCCGTCTTCGGCTACCTGCGCATCACTTTCTCGGCAAAGGTGCTCACCGTTGCACTGATTTGTGAGGTGGTGCTTGTGTTCGTGTGGGAGGTAGCAGTTGCGGTTGCAAAGGGACCGTCCGGAATCTCGCCTGTTTGGTTGACGCCGAATGCAGTGACATCCGGCTCGGTTGGGCTCGGACTACTTTTCGGCGTGACCAGCTTCGCCGGGTTCGAAGCGACAGCCGTGTTTCGCGAAGAGGCTCGAAACCCCGAGGTTACAGTACCTCGCGCCACTTACACTGCAGTTATCGTTTTGTCTGTGCTGTTTGCTTCGGCGTCGTATTTTCTCATTTGCGGTTATGGGCCCACCACCGCGCTGGCCAAAGCCGGTGCGGACGCATCGACCGTGGCACTTGACAGCATCGGCATGTATTTGGGCAAGGCAGGTCTCGAGGCCGTCAACGTGCTGCTGTGCTCGAGCGTGTTCGCTTGTCTGCTGGCATTGCATAACATCCTGTCGCGATATATCTACTGCCTTGGAATTGACGGTACGGCCCCTCGAGCATGCGCGGCAGTGCATAAGCGCCACGGGTCGCCGCATTGTGCGTCGATGATTGTTAGCTCCCTGGCGGTCGCAATCGTGGGCTGTGTGATCAGGAGCGGTGTCGAGCCGTACGCCGAGTACGGGGCACTGACAGGAGTCGGAGGCTACGCGCTTCTCATGCTTTTGATTCTCACTTCGCTTTCCGTATTGATGTTCTTCGTGCGTAAGCCAAGCGGCGCGAACTTCCTCAAATCGAAGGTCGCCCCCTTGATTAGCTTCGTGTTGCTGTCTGCGGTCGGTTATCTGGCGACGGTCAATATGGACTTGCTCACGGGTGACGCAAAGGCGGCAGAGACCTTGCTGGCGCTCGTCTTCGGTACGCTAGTCCTAGGGTGCCTGTACGCGCGACGCTTAAAAAGGACGAAGCCGGATGTTTATGCTGCGATCGGCCGTCAAAAAATCTGAGGGATCAGATCCGTTGGCAGAGCCTTACTCAGAAGTAACCGTGTAGTTAGTTTGAATCCGTCTGCGGTGGTCAAATTCGGTCATTTTAAGCAACGCCAGATTGCTCTCCGCTGCCCTTTATGGATGTACGTGATACCTGGTGATAAAGATGGATACCGAGCAGACATCCCTGCGCTCACTGGTCGACAAATGGCTTGCGCCGACTCCAGCGAAGCCGGCGCGCCTGACGCGATTCGGGCGTACCACCAAAGGCGTGCGTTTTGTTTGCCTGGAGATACGGCGGTTGACCGATCCGCTGACTATAGCCTTCTTCTATCACGACGATGGCGGGTGGCGGGTGTTTCCCCCGGAAAGGAGTGTGCTCGAGATGGCGGTGACCGGCTTGCAGAAACCGGTTCGCGGAAACAGTCGGTCCCGCCAACCGTCGATGAGTTGTGCACGCGAAGGTCAATAGGCGGAATCCTACAAGGAGCATGTCGAGAACCTGGCAAAGCTGGCTGGGATCCTGGCGTCTCTCCCCGCGGATTCAGGCTGCTGCCCGGAACCCAGACCACAGGGCAAACGGTCGCCATGAGCAAACGGCGCGGCAAAGAACAAGACATTAAAAAAGATGATGAATATCGTGACTTCTGGGAAGGAAGAATCGTTGCCACGTCGCCATCCGATGTTTGTCAGTCCATCGTTTTGGAGTCTGCGGACGCGATTATTGACTGTCACCGTTCTTACCGTGTTGATGGGTTTTCTGGTCACTATCTCGTTGTTGACGTGGCAGTCCACACAGGCCCAAAGAGCTTCGGCACTTACATACGCCGAGCAGTTGGCCGACACAAGGGCAGCGGATATCGAAGCGAAGTTGAACGCCGCAAGCCACACTGCCCATCAACTCGCGGAAATGCTGGCTGCCGATCGTGCGCAGGGCGGGGCGAACCGACCATTGGCCGTCGACTATATGCGGCGCGTCGCTGAAGCTAATCCGGACTACCTGGCCCTGTGGACGGTTTGGGAGCCGAACGCCTTCGACGGCCGTGATAGCGAATTTGTGAAAAAGACCACAGGCGATGACGGAACCGGCCGCTTCATTCCGACTTGGGGTAGATACACCGGAAAGCTCGCGCTCGAGCCCGCTGCCTACTATGCCCAGGACTCAGTGGCCGGCGACTACTATCATGCGCCTCAACGCGCCGGCCACGATATTGTCATCGAACCGGGCAAATACACTCTGAATGGAGCCGATATCCTGATGTCGTGCATCGTCGTTCCAATGTTCGAGAAGGGAAGGTTTCTCGGGGTGACGGGCGTGGATATCTACTTCCCAAAGCTGCAGGAGGAACTGGAGCGAAGCCGTCCGTTCGGTACAGGAGTTATGAGCCTGGTGTCGCAAGCAGGGATGCTGATCGCAGACGGGCGAGGGGTGGGCAAGACGTCGGTTAGCGGAAATTTCGACGCCGAGCAACGCGCGGCCGTTCGTGCCGGGAGGCGACTTGTTACTGAAGCCACGCTCGATGGCGAGACCGTATTGAAAATCTTTGTTCCCGTTCCGATCGGAGAGACCGGCACTTCATGGTCGCTTGTCGTAACCGTGCCTGAGCGAGCAGTCTTGGCGGGAGTCGCGAAGCAACGGAAGTGGGCTGTGGCGATGTGCGTGCTAAGCATATTGGTTGTATCGGTGTTGCTTGCATTTTGCATCGATCGTTCAGTCCTGCGTCCCATGGGCGGGGAGCCCCAGGCAGCACGAACTATAGCGTCGCGCGTGTCAGCGGGCGACCTGACGGGAAGCGTTTCCTTGGTGCAAGGCGACACATCGAGCCTGATGGCGACGATGCAGCGCAACTTACGTCGCATAGTCTCAACGGTTCGCGACAATGCAGAAAACATCGCTGTTGCCTCCACGCAGATTGCGGAGGGCAACGAGGATCTTAGTGACAGGACGTCCCAGCAGGCGGCTGCGATCGAGCAAGCGAGCGCGTCGATGGAAGAATTTGCCGCAACAATTCAGGAAAATTCGTTGAATGTACTCGAAGCGAATTCTCTAACATCCGACGCGGCGGCCGTCGCAGGCAAGGGCGGCGAAGCGGTGGGACAGGTTGTGACTACCATGCGCCGCATCCGCGATAGCTCCAAACAAATCACTGAGATTGTTGGCCTGATCGAATCGATAGCCTTTCAGACGAACATCTTGGCTCTGAACGCAGCGGTAGAGGCCGCGCGTGCCGGAGAGAATGGCCGCGGATTCGCAGTTGTCGCGACAGAGGTGCGCAATTTGGCTCAGCGGTCGGCGTCGGCGTCGGCGTCGGCGTCGGCGTCGGCGTCGGCGTCGGCGTCGAAAGAGATTAGAGAGCTTGTCGCGACCAATCAAGACTTGGTAGCCCACGGTGCAGGCCTCGCGGACCATGCTGGCGCGACGATGAACGACATCATGGCAAAAATTGAACGAGCTGCATCGATCATTGGCGAGATTTCGGCCGCGAGTGTGGAGCAAGAGAAAGCGGTTATCCAGCTGGACGCAGTTGTACGAGGAATTGACGACAATACGCAACGGAACGCCGCGCTGGTCGAACAGAGCGCGGCGGCCACGCAAGGCCTCCGACATCAAACACAGGAGCTTGTCAAACTGGTGTCCACCTTCAAGATACCGGCGCAGGCTGATCCAATATCGTGAGGGTCATCGACGCGGCCTTGGAATATGGGTCCGTGACGATCGTCGCCATGGAAAGTTGATGCGTTTGCGTTCGGATCACTTCGTTATAACCGCGGGCCAAACGTATTAGGGCAAGTACTGGCAAGGCGCAATCCCTTGTAGAGAGCGGGTCTGCCTTGGATGTCGCCAGTGTCGTGCAAAAAAAGCTTGTACCAAAATATTCGTTGTCGTAGATTTTCATAACGGTGTCATTGGGCGCAGTTGCCGAGATGGCCCGCGGCGGAACGCTGGAGTGATTGTGTTGCCTAGTCAAATGGGCGTGACGATCAGTGCTAGAGCTAACCGAGAAGGGCAGCCAAACAGCTTTGCGCTGTTTTTTTTGGGCGGTTAACATACTCACCAGTCAGTCAAAAACCGTACTAGTCAGGTTTGTCGGCCCAATGGCGTTGCCGCAGCGATCACCGCGGTTCGTTGGCGCCTTCATCGCGGTAGCCATCTGACGATAGGTCTGAGTTTATAAAGAGGAGAAGGAACATGAAGATGAGAAAGTCGGTGTTTGCGCTGACGGCGCTCGCACTCTTTGCTGCCGACCCGTGGCCTGTTACGGCGGCTGGCGTTTCGAACCCCGCGTCGGAACTTACCGTCACCGGCGCCGAGAAGGCGGGGAGCAAGGATGGTCAGATCCCGGCTTTCGAGGGACAGTCCAAGCCAGTTGGGAATTGGACCTACGGAAAGAACCGCGAGGACTATTGGAAATACAAGGACGAGAAGCCGCTCTTCGTGATCGACGCTTCCAATGTCGATAAGTATGCCGACAAATTGACGCCTGGTCAGATCGAAATGCTCAAGAAGGTGCCGGGCTATACGATGCAGGTCTATCCGACCCACCGTGATTGCGGCGTGCCCGACGAGGTGGCGGAAAACACGAAGGAGGGCGCATCGAAGTCTGCAATCGGGAGCGACGGCTGGTCTCTGGCGGAGGCCGTGTTGCCGAGTGTGCCATTTCCTGAGCCGCAAAACGGGATCCAGGCGATGTGGAACTTCCTTGTGCACTATCAGGGCGCCGGGACAGTTTACCCTGACATTTTCACTTATCTCTCTCCGCGTCCCGGATCTGACCAGTCGATCGACTTCCACTCGGAAGCCCTTTCATACCTCCCTTGGGGGGGCAAGGGACAGCACAGTCCGAAAGACAATGGTGGGATGCAAGTCGGAGGCTACTACCTTTATAGCACCCCAGCTGCGGTAGCGGGGCAGGGAACCGTGCAACGCTATTACTTCGGGAAGGATACGGACACCTTCTATTACTTCACCGGCCAGCGGCGCGTGCGGCGGCTCCCCGCGTATGCCTACGACGCCCCGATGATCGGGTATGAGAACGAATACACGATCGATTCCCCTGCGATCTTCGGAGGCAATCCGGACCGCTTTGACTGGAAGCTGATCGGCAAGAAAGAGATTTACGTCCCGTATAACGTCTTTGCTATGCAAAACGTGAATGCGAAGTTCAGTGACGTGGCGAAGCCTCACTTCGTCGATCCGGCGTTCCGTCGCTATGAACTGCATCGGGTCTGGGAGGTCGTCGGGACGGTCAAGAGCGGTATGCGACATTCGACACCGAAGAAGGTCATTTATCTAGACGAGGACAGCTGGATCGCAGCGGTAGGCGACGACTACGACGCCCAAGGCAAGATCTGGAAAGCGAAAGAAAATGACATTACGCCGCAGTGGGAACTTGGTGCATGCAATCTTAACGGATTCGTTCAGAACGACCTGGTCAACGGCCGCTACGTCATTGATATGACGGTAGTTGGCACCCGTAAGGACTTCAAGAATATCCGCGACGCCAAAGAAGATCGACGCCTGAACGACAGTTTCTTTACCGGCGAGAACTTGCAGGCCATCAGCTCACAGTGAGTCGATAAGAGGCAAGAGTCCCGCAAGGAGGCGAGCAACACTGCTCTCCTTGCGGCGTCTCTGCCGGCCAGAAATGTCTGGCCGTGGACGAATGTGTGAGTGATGGGCCCAAGTGAAGCGCAAGCGGATATGGCGCGAATGCCCAGCAAAGAGACTGCACCTCGGTATCCATGAATTTGGTAATAAACCACCGGCAGGGGAGAGTAAAGTGAAGAGGAAAGTATTAAGCATAGTTGTACCAACTGTATTTTATGCTTTAGCCAGCGGACAGGCATCGGCTTATTCGTTTAGCACGGGATTCGGCGACCTGGCGGGGCAGTTGAATACCAATGTGACCGGAGGGCTTTCGGTGCGGACGAAGAATCCGAGCTGCTCACTCACGGGCGATCCAAACGCCGCCAATTGCGGCGGCGCGGCAAACACCGCCCAGTGGTCGAATGGTGACGACGGCGACCTCAACTACCGCAAGTACCAGCCCACCAGCGCCTACCTCAGTCTCACGTCAGAGCTGCTTCTGACGATGCCGTCGGAAGGATACAAGTTCATGATCCGCGGCACTGGGATGTATGACTTCGCAGCCGCACATACGGAACGGACGGATCTGTCGCCCGGTGCATACAACCAGCTCGTGCGCAATGTGCAACTGCTCGATCTCTGGGCTCAGAAGGATTTTCAAATTGGAGATCAGCGGGCACATGTCCGCGTTGGCAACCAGGTAATTAATTGGGGTGAGAGCTACTTTGCCTCCGGTGGCATCAACGCAACCAATGGATTAGATATCCAGAAGTTGCTTATTCCTGGTACGCAGCTAAAGCAGGCGCTGTTGCCCGCGCCAATGGTTAGCTTCGCAAGCAGCCTTCCTGCGGGATTCTCGACGGAAGCCTACTATCAGTGGCAGTGGGTCGGGAATCGGTATCCGCCCGTGGGCGGTTTTTGGTCCGCTTCGGATACGTTTGGTCGCGGGGCGCAGCCAGCGTCCATTAGCGGTAGCAACTTCAATGTGAGCGGTATCGACAGTGCGACCATTGCGGGCGGCAACCACGTCAGCAACGGCACGCTCGATACGACCAACGCAAATCTTGTTAATGGCGCGTATACGAACCTTCCGACTAACCCTATCGGGGTTCCTTTTACCAACAGTTTGCCGAGCAGTAAGCCTCAGTTCGGCGTGAAGTTGGGATACAGACCGAGTTTCATCGACGCGACATTCGCATTCTATTACGAGAACTACACGGACAGAACACCGGTTCTCACTAATCTGGCAAATGGCACGGGACTATACTCCTATTTGCGGAATCGTCAGCTCTTCGGGGTAAGTACGAATTTCTCGGTGGGCGACTGGGCCATCGGCAGCGAGCTTTCATATCGACCGCATGATGCTGTCTCGCTCACTGGCTGTTACGGGGTGGGCGGCCCGGCCGATGCCAACACAAACGGCGTGGCCGGGACGTGCAATGCGTACGCCGACATGAAGAAATTTCAGTTTGATATCAACGGCCAGTTGAATCTGACGAAATCCTCTTATCCGTTTCTGCGGTATCTCGGCGCGGACATGGCCGTCCTTACCGCCGAATTCACTGCCATCGATTACCCGGGCGTGAGTTCCGATTCGAAGTTCTACCGCACCGTGAACGGTACGCCGGTATACCAGCTTCCCGCCGCGGGATATGGGGCATGGCTGACCAATTCGAACCTGGGCTACCCCATCGCCACCGGCCAGGGTACGGCACTCTCCACCGGGATGACGCTTGATTTCAACTGGACGTATGACGGCACGCTGATTCACGGTTGGCAAGTCACGCCAGGCGTCACCTTCTCTGCCGCGCTGACAGGAAATACTCCGACTTTGTCCGCAAACTACGAACGCGGAGCGAAATCTGTGAATCTCTACGTGCTGTTCAATCAAAATCCTACGGTTTGGCAGGCTGGTATTAACTATACGATGTTTTTTGGTGGGAATGCGATCAGCCAGCCTTATGCAGACCGCAATTTTGCTGGCATCTTCGTCACGAGAAACTGGTGAGTGCCTGAAAGTGTGCGACGGGCCTTCAATCGTGAAGGCCCCGTCTTAGGAGAGTATCTGTGTTAGGTAAACGTATCAAACGAATCGAAGACTGGCTCTTTCATAGTCGGGGGGCAGTCCTGGGCGTATTTCTGCTTTTCACAGCCATTATGGCGTTCTTTGCTGCGCAACTGAGAATGGACGCCGGTTTCGAAAAGCAGATGCCGGTTGGTCATGAATATGTGAAAACCCTCAACAAGTACCGCGCAAATCTGTTCTCGGCGAATCGCCTGACCGTGGTGCTACGTGCACGGCACGGCACGATTTGGACCAAGGACGGGCTGTCTCGGCTTGCTGCCCTCACTCAAGCCGTGGTGTACCTCCCAAACGTTGATCGGCTTGGCGTCCAATCCCTGTGGACGCCTAACAGCTTTGTCAATGAGATCACAGAGGAGGGTTTCCGTTCGCAGCCGTTGATACCGGGGACAGTCACGCCTGAGGGATTGACGTCGCAGCTCATATCGCAAATCCATCGATCGACGGTCGAGGGCGGCTTTGTCGGTTCCCTGGTGTCTCGCGATGGCAAGGCCGCGATGATAACGGCCGAGCTGAGCGAGCTTGGGGCCGATGGGAAGAAGCTCGATTACATCGCGTTCAACCATCTTCTCGAGAGCAGCATTAGAAAGCAGTTCGAAAACGCGGATTACGAGGTACAGATCATTGGTTTTGCGAAGCAGATCGGCGACATTGCCGATGGGGCGAAATCAGTCCTGGTATTTTGTGCGATTGCGCTCGTGTTGACCGGGCTTGCAGTTTTCTGGTACTGCCATTCGATTCGATTCACGATATTGCCGATCGTTTGTTCGCTTACCTCTCTGGTGTGGCAGTTCGGGTCGCTGAGGTTACTGGGTTTTGGGCTTGATCCCCTGGGGGTCCTCGTTCCCTTCCTCGTATTCGCGATCGGCGTATCGCATGGTGTTCAGCAGATCAACTACATCACCCGGGAACTCGCGCATGGAAAAACGTCCATGCAAGCGGCGCGAACCAGCTTCAGTGGCCTGCTGATTCCCGGCACGCTGGCGCTGGTGACGGCATTTGTGTCATTCGTCACATTGCTGCTGATCCCAATTCCTATGATTCGAGAGTTGGCAATCACAGCGTCGCTCGGTGTCGGCTACAAGATCCTGACCAACCTTGTGATGCTGCCGCTGGCGGCTTCGTATGTCAATTTCGATCAGAAATATGCAGATTCGATGATGAAAAAGCGCGAACAGCGCTCGAATTGGCTGAGGGTTCTCGCGCATGTCGCCGAACCTCGTAATGCCGCATGCGTTTTGCTGATCCTGGCGGGCATCTTCTCGGCGGCTGTATGGGAAAGCCGAGATCGTGTGGTCGGAACACTGCAACCGGGAGCGCCGGAGCTCAGGCCGGATTCGCGGTTCAATCGTGATGCAGTCTCGATTGCGAACAACTTCGACATGGGTCTTGACTGGCTATCGGTTGTCGTCGAGGCACCTCCGAATTCGTGTGAGACGCCGGGAGTTGGCGCATTTGACGACAAGTTGACTTATAAGCTCCAGACCGTACCTGGTGTCGTGTCCATCGCCTCTTACCCCGGCATGCTCCGCGCCTATAATCAGGGGTACAACGAAGGCAATCCAAAAATGAGCGTCATCCCGATCGATGCGGGTAACTATGCAGGTCTCAGCTCGGAGATCGGACGTGTGCGTGGTTACCTCAATCAGGATTGCAGCATGACGGCGATACACCTTTATCTGTCCGACCATAAAGCGGTAACCATCAATCGTGTCATCGATGCGGTGAAGCAGTTCCGTGACGCTCATCCGACGCCGGGGGTGCGCATTCGCCTAGCGGCAGGAAACGCGGGAGTACTTGCAGCTATCGACGATGAGGTTGCGAAGAGCGAATTGCCGATGATGCTCTATGTTTATGCCGCAATCATCATCCTTGTTTTCGTGGTGTATCGGGATTTGCGTGCTGTGGTGGCTTGCTGCCTTCCTCTTACCGTGGGTACGTTCATCGGATACTGGTTCATGAAGCAGTTCCAGATTGGCCTGACGGTTGCAACGCTCCCCGTGATGGTCTTGGCCGTGGGGATTGGCGTTGATTACGCTTTCTATATCTACAACCGTCTTCAGATGCATTTGTCCGACGGTGAGAAAATTGTGGATGCGCTCGAGCACGCGATCTTGGAAGTGGGCATGGCGACGATCTTCACTGCAATCACGCTTGCGATCGGCGTGGCCACATGGAGTTTCTCGAGTCTCAAGTTTCAGGCGGATATGGGCAAGCTGCTGGCATTCATGTTCATTGTTAACCTCATTATGGCGATGACTGCTCTACCAGCTTTGGCTGTGGTTCTCGAACGCATTTTCCCGCGTCGCAAGCCGGTCCGTGCCCCCAGTATCGTCGGTCACTGACAGGAGACGTGAAATGATTTGTAAATTGAAAGTTAAGACGGTAGTGGCAGCGTTTCTTGCTCTAACGAGCAGCGCGGTCGCGCTGGCAGCCACGGACGACTTGCCTCCCGTCCCGGGCAAGGCTGAAGTTCAACTTCATGCCGCCGAGCTCAGCCCCTCACTTCAGACGACGCAAATGCTTGGCTCGGTCAGGACGTCGTCGGGACGTATCGTTGCCGTCGGGGACCACGGGGTGGTTGTATTGTCGGATGACAACGGGGCATCGTTCCGGCAGGCTCGGGCTGTGCCCATTGACACGACGCTGACGGCTGTCACATTCGTGGACCGTGACAATGGTTGGGCGGTCGGCCACGGGGGGGTGGTCATCCATACTAGGGACGGTGGCGAACACTGGACGCTGCAGCGGAAGGATTTTGCAGTTGATCAACCTCTTTTCGGGGTCTATTTCAAAGACGATCGAACTGGATGGGCTGTGGGTCTCTGGTCGCTAATGCTTCAAACGAAGGATGGAGGGGCGACTTGGCAGACAGTCAACGCTCCGATACCGCCCGGTGCGAAGAAAGCCGACCGCAACTTCTTTTCCGTCTTCGGGGACGGCAAGGAGCAAATCTACGTGTCTTGCGAACAGGGTCTCGTCCTGCGATCGACCGATGGCGGTGCAACTTGGTCCTATGTCAGAACAGGCTATGAGGGTTCACTTTGGGCCGGTCTGGTCTTGCCGAATGGCGCTCTCCTTGTTGGAGGGTTGCGGGGAAACATCTATCGAAGCGACGATGGGGGGAGTACCTGGACACACTCGGCGGCCAATTTCAAAAGTTCGATCACTGACTTCTCTACCGGGCCTAACGGGTCTGTCGTCGCTTCCGCACTGGATGGAGTCGTCCTTGAGAGTCGGGACGACGGTAAAACATTTCATGGTACTCAGCGAGCGGGGCGGGAGCCTCTCACTGCGGTGAGTGTGACAAGCGGTGGAAAACCGGTGCTTTTCTCGCAGGCGGGCCCGCTTAAATAGGGTGGCGCTTGGTACCCATTTGCGCGAGGTGTAAGCCTTGCCTTGCAGCCTGTTCAAAAACAATGGTTGACGTATGTTTTCATCCAAGAAAGCCGCAAACATAGAAAATCGGGTGTGCAATGACTGACGAGCAAAGGATGACGGCCGTGGGCGAACGCCGAGGCCGGATTTTCACCCGCCGCGAGTTTCTGCAGTTTGGCGCGTCGATGGCCGCCACCGGTGTGGCGATTTCTGTACCCGGTCTGAGCGGGGCGGCGACCGCGCGGGAGTTCCGGACCATCGAGACAACGAACGGGAAGATACGGGGCCAACTCACTCACGGTGTTGCAGAGTTCAAGGGTATTCGCTATGGCGCGTCGACGGCCGGTGCTCACCGATTCCTGCCCCCGCAGCCCGTCGTGCCTTGGGCAGGTGTACGCGACGCATTGTCGCTGGGTAACCAGTGCCCGCAACCCCACCTGGACTTACCGGCATGGGTCGATGGCAGTCCGGCGAGCGAAGACTGTCTGTCGCTGAGCGTTTTTGCCCCCGAGGAAGCTAACCTGCAGTCGCGACTCCCGGTAATGGTGTGGCTTCATGGTGGGGCTTATATTTTTGGGTCCGCGTCATCGCCCCTCTACAAGTGCGAGAATCTGGCGCGCTCGGGGGGAGTGGTGACCGTAGGGATCAACCACAGACTCAATATTTTTGGATACACCTTTCTTGGCGGTGACGCAGGCCATGAGTTCGCGACCTCCGGAAACGCGGGACATCTGGATATCGTCGCTGCTCTGACATGGATCAAGCAAAACATCAGCGAGTTTGGAGGAGATCCGGACAACGTGACATTGTTCGGCGAGTCGGGGGGCGGCGGCAAGATCTCCGCGTTGCTCGGTATGCCAGCCGCCAAGGGATTGTTTCACAAAGCAATCATCCAGAGCGGATCGATACTGCGCCAAAAGGACCCCAGCGAAGCGACTGAGATCACTCACAGGGTGTGTTCGACGTTAGGTAAACGTCGGGGTGATGTGGGGGCGCTGCAGCGATTGAATACCAACGAGCTGCTTAGTTGCTTCGAGCGGTTGCTTTCGAGTACAGAGCTCCTGGGGCCCGACGGCCTGTTGGGCTACGGACCGGTTGCAGACGGAATTGTCATCCCGCGTCAGGTGTGGGACGGCCACGCGCCCGAGTTGTCGAAGGACATTCCCTTGATCGTGGGGACAAATACGCACGAAGCAGTTGGATTTATCGATTCGGCACTCTTCAAGCCAATCGAGAGCGACGCTGTACTGGCGGAGCGGATTGCGGGCTTTTCGATCCTCGGCCACTACAACGCATCGCAGGTGCGTCCGCTCATTGATCTGTACCGCCACAAGATGCCCGAACTGAAGGATCGGCAACTACTCGTTCGAATTGCAACCGACATCGGGTTCTGGAAGGAAGCGTTGCGACAAGCGGAAATGCGCCTGCGCGCTGGGGGGGCGCCCGTCTATATGTACGAGTGCACTTGGGAGACGCCTTGCTATGGAGGGAATTGGGCGCCTCACGGCATCGATATTCCGTTTGTGTTTGGAGTCGAGCATTACGGCCCCGCTTTTGACGGAAAGGACACTGATGCAGCGCGAGCCGCCGCCGATCCCAAACATCACTGGCGCACAGTGAGCGAACAAATGATGGCGGCATGGAAATCGTTTGCTCGGACAGGTGATCCATCAACGAAGGCGCTTAACTGGTCGCCATACGATTTGACCGCGCGCTCCACCATGATGTTCGGCGAACGTACCCGCATTACGTCGGATCCGAGGTCCGGTGTTCGCCCAGCGGTGATTGGCGCTTGACTTGCTTCTGTGTGCCGCTGCCGAGACTACTCGAGCTTCGTACCGTGCGTACAGGCGGCGCTGCTGTCAAAGCCGAGTTGTGAAGCACGCGAATCGGCGATTCGCCCTGCGTGCCCGGAAGCGCGATCGAAAGCAGCGCCGGTCGCGCAACGATAGAAATTTCAATTCTGTGCAGCTCACCTGAAAAAAACTTCGAGGCATATATGTTATCTTGTTTGAGGCGCAGTCGACCCCCCATAATTGTCATCGGGTTGCTGGTCGCAACAGCCGGCTTTACCGCGGGCGGTATCGGAGGGTACGAGTCTGCGCAGGCGAGTACGGTTGTGAAAACGCCGACATCGATATGCAGTGCATTGGCAGGCATGAGTATTCCAGCCACAGCTATCGGGTTGCCGACGCGTGGTGCGACAGTCGTGTCTGCAACGCTGGTATCTGATACCGACCCTGACAACAAAAGCGGACAGTACTGCAAAGTACTTGGGACCATACACCCAGTGGATTTTCTTGCGCCTGAGATCCATGTGGAGGTCGACATGCCGACCAATTTCAACGGCAAGTCGGTGCATTTCGGAGGCGGCGGTTTTGACGGAACCATCCCGGATCCTGAGGGGCAGCCCTTAGACGGCTTCTTGCTTTTCGCCGAGCCTGCAGGCGTCGCAACGCCCTTACGCAGAGGTTTCGTAACGTTTGGAAGCGACGGCGGCCACGTGGGGAGTTTCTTCGAGGGCTCGTTTGCCACTAACGACGAGGCACTCGCCAATTACGTGGGGGACCATATCAAAAAAACTCATGATTTCGCGGTTTTCCTCGAAAGAGCCCGCTATGGTTCGGCAGCTGTCCACAGTTATTTCATCGGCGGATCAGGCGGCGGGCGTCAGGGTCTAATTGCAGCTCAGCGTTTCCCAACGGATTACGACGGGATAATCTCCACATTTCCGGCGTCTGGAATCACGGGACTATCGCTTCAGCTGGGCAGGATTTCAAAAGCTCTACTGGCACCAGGCGGGTTCGTCAACGCAACCAAGGGAGCCGCACTTCAAGCCGCCGTAATGAAACAATGTGATGCGCTGGACGGTGTCGTAGATGGCATAATCGCGAACCCATCGGCTTGCGTGTTCGACCCCAAAACTATTCGCTGCCCGGGCGGAGCGGACACCGGCGACACCTGCTTGTCTGACGCGCAGATCAAAACGATGATGGTCGCCGGAACTCCGCTCATAACCAATTTCGATCTTGCAAACGGAATCCGGTCAGTTCCACCATTCAACGCGTTCGCGGGTGCGGACTTTTGGTCGGGGGACTATTATCCAAACCTCGCGTGGGGCGCATCGGCTGCGGACGCCATGATCGAGCCCGGAGTAGACGGAAAAACGTCTTTTTATTATTCGTTTTCCAACGACATGCTCAGATTCGCAATCGCTCGTGATCCGAGTTTGAGCATCCTCACCTTTGATCCCCAATCCCCGGGTTCTCTGACTGCCCGTATCCAAGCGATAAGCGCGCTCATGGATAGTACGACCACTGACCTGACGAAATTTCAGAGCCGCGGCGGGAAGTTGATCCTCCAGCACGGACAATCGGATCAGTTCATCCCAGCTCAAATGACGATCGATTACTATAACCGTCTGGTAGAAAGATTCGGCCATGAACGACTTAGTCAGTTTGCAAAGTTTTACCTGGTTCCCGGGGCAGCGCACGGCGAGGGCGGGCAATTCAACGGTTCGTACGACGCCCTGACCGTATTGGATAACTGGGTAACAAATGGAAAAGAACCAAAAGATCTCACTATCACTGACCTAGGCCTGTCGACTGCCGGACGTACACGCCCATTATGCGAATACCCTCTGTGGCCGAAATACGTCGGAGGTAATCAGAATCTCGCATCCAGCTTCGTTTGCTCGCACTGATGTGAACGACTTTCGAGCCGCTCTCGGATTTCCGAAACGCGAGCTTGCAGTTCGCTCCGAGTCTTTTCCTAGGATAGATGCGGCACTGCGGCTCGGGTCGGGCTGTGCGCGGCCACATTGATGCGGGAACTCCCGTGGGTGTTTTCCCTATGGCAACAAGAAACATTTTTGACCCGCAGCCTCGCTAGTGGCATGCTGACTCGAAAGTCACATTTTAAGTTTTATGGGTCATTTATAATGACGCATGGGATGCTGTATGTGCGTGCTGCACGCCAGGTAGTCGTTCGTTTGGCTAACCGACCAATTGTGCTGCCCCGAGTGCGATCGGAGAACGCGGTGATCGGGAAGAACCAGTTGTAAACCGAGCCTTCGTAACTGGGAAGGCGGAACCTCAAACACAGCAGCGACTCCTCTGAGGTAGCGCTGTGTCCGGAGATACTCCCTATCTCCATATCAAACCGAACCGGAGCTGAGAATAATGCGCGTAGTCGATATAGACGGCAACAAGATTTTAGAAGGGAAGGTCGCAATCATCACGGGGGGCGGCCGCGGAATGGGAAAGGAGATCGCTTCAATCTTTTCGAAAGCCGGTGCAAATGTGGCTGTTTGCGACCTTTCATTATCGAATTTAACGGAAGTAGAGGAAGAAATTAAAGCTGGCGGCGGTCAGTGTTTATCGATTGCGACCGATATCAGCAACAAAGAACAAGTAGAAAAAATGATGGAAAATGTGTGCGCGCATTTCGGAAAAATTGACATTTTGATCAATAACGCCGGCATCTGCATCTCAAGCTCCCTGCTCGAAACATCAGTGGAGGAGTGGGATGCCAATATGAGCGTCAATTTAAAAGGAACGTTCCTTTGCCTTCAGGCCGCAGCCAAGTACATGGTTCAGCAGAGATACGGTAAGATCGTTAATATCTCCTCGATATGCGGTCGCGGCGCGGTCAGTGAAGGTATCGCCTATAGTGCCTCTAAGGCGGGAGTCATTCAAGTAACCTGCAATGCCGCGGCGGAGCTCGGAAAGTATAATATTAACGTTAACAGCATTGCGCCGGGTTTTGTGGCAACACCCCTCGTTAGGGAAGGCAAGACACCAGAAGAATATGCAGCAATGATCAAGGAATTCAGCAAGCCAACAGTATTGGGCAAGACAGGCCTGCCGAAAGACATTGCGAACGCAGCGCTTTTCTTGGTTTCTGATGAATCCGCATATATCAGTGGGCAAATCATCCCGGTAGATGGCGGAAGAACCAATCGTATGTAAATCACCGAGCCGACGGATTTCACCTTCGGCGAGGCAGTGCAAATTTATCAAGGTTAAAAGCAATTATGGACTTTTTGACTACGATGCTAAAGGGAAAGGTCGCCCTTGTCACGGGCGGCGGTACGGGTATCGGCCGCACGATTGCCCTTCAGCTTGCTGAAGCAGGAGCGGATGTGGCCATCACGGGCCGGAACAACCTCACCCTTCAGGAAACGGTGGCAAAAATCAGCTCTTTAGGTGTACGCGCATTGGGCGTTGCTGCGGATGTGTCGAAGAAGGCTGAAGTGGACCGTATGTATCATTCCGTCATCGACGAGTTTCGCAACGTTGATATCTTGGTTAACTGTGCTGGCGGAAGCGCTAGAGAGAGATCCTCCTTATTTTGTGATTCCACTGAGGAAATCTGGGACGAGATTATCGGCCTGAACTACAAGGGGGTTCTGAACGTCACTCATGCTGTTATTAATAGAATGATTGCGCAGAAGTGGGGGCGGGTAATTAATATTTCTTCTCTCGATGGTGTAGTTGGTGCGTCTGGGCGAGCTGATTATTCCGGCGCGAAAGCGGCAGTGATTGGTTTTAGTAATGCGTTGGCGAAGGAAGTTGCCCAGCATAAGATTACCGTAAATTGCATTTCACCGGGTCCCATCGTGAGCGGTTACGACGAGGCGATGCTTTCGAGTAACTCAGCGGAAGCTGTCAAATGGGTTCAGCAGATGGGTGCGGTGACCGGCTTTGGCTACGGCAGCAAGACCGATATTTCTTCCATGGCGTTATTCTTGGCATCGGGCGGGGCGGGTTTTATCAGCGGTCAGAACTTTTCGATTTGCGGATTGGCAAACATCAATCCCGGTTGGTAGATTGCTTTACCTTTCCCGAAATCGTTTAGGCATTCTGAAATTTCGATCCTGGTTTTCTGCGGAAAACTTCGTAATTAAAAAGGTACAGTTGCTGACGATGAGCGTCTTATTTAAAGTGCCCCAAAAAATGCGCGCCGTCTTGCTCAATGGTTACGGCGACATCAATCAACTAGAGTATAGGACTGATGTGTCAACTCCAATGCCGGGGGAGATGGAAGTTCTGGTCCGGGTTGGAGCTTGTGGTATCAATAATACTGACGTTAACGTCAGGACGCGTTGGTATGATCGATCGGTTAATGAAACAGTGTCAGAGGATTTTGGCATCAGAGGTACTGACCCAGCCGGAAACTCAAATACGGCTATTGCGTCCTGGAACCAGGGCACTATAAGTTTTCCTCGAATCCAAGGCGCAGCAGTCGCGGGAACCATCGTAGCCGTGGGCGATGGCGTAGCAAAGGAGCGACTCGGGACTCGAGTGCTAGTCGATCCGTCAGTTCGCGATGAGGCGCACCCGCTGTTCGCGCAATTAACAGCTTATCTTGGCGCCGACATTGACGGCGGATTTGCTCAGTATGTCGCGGTGCAGAGCGCCAATGCGCATGAAGTACAAACGAGTTTGACAAACGAAGAGCTTGCGACTTTCCCATGTTCTTATGATACCGCTGAGGAGATGTTGGTACGAACAAAACTCTCCCGAGGCGAGCTCATACTGATCACTGGTGCATCCGGAGGAGTTGGCACCGCGCTTGTACAACTTTCTCTGTTAAGAGGTGCTGAAATCGTCGCGGTGGCGAGTCGCTCAAAAGAAGCGCGCCTGCGCGCTCTGGGCGTGCAACACTTTGTCGCGCGGGAAGGCGGAAATTTCAAAGAGAATGTCCGGCATGTCGTTAAGGGCAAAGAAATCGATGTACTCGCGGATGTGGTCGGAGGACAAAATTTTACGGACTACTTGAAGGTTCTCAGACGCGGTGGTCGGTATGCCACTGCTGGAGCCATTGGAGGTCCGATTCAGCCGATGGATCTGAGAGATCTGATTTACAAAGATCTCGAAATGTTTGGCATCACTTGCCCCACACGGACGACATTTGCACAGGTTGTCCAT
The DNA here is from genome assembly GCA_036383775.1 of Paraburkholderia sp. Lineage (GTDB taxonomy): Bacteria > Pseudomonadota > Gammaproteobacteria > Burkholderiales > Burkholderiaceae > Paraburkholderia. The sequence goes on from DASVNP010000156.1 coordinate 65,819, forward strand.
TACATTAATGCCGGCAAGCTCCGTCCTCTGGTAGAAAAGACGTACGCTCTCGAGGATCTTGCACAAGCACAAATGGACTTTGTTAAGCGTTCTCACGTGGGTAAGTATGTCGTCGTTCCTTGAAAAACTCGGGCGACTGAACGAGCCCCGGTGGGTGCGACGTGGTGATGCGCGGAGCGCCGACAGGGAAATCGTGCAACCGGCCGACTGCACTCTGTGGTCGCCTCTTCCGCGTCAAAATCCGCAACCTGCACAGATAGATGAACGACTACCAGAATGAGCGGGCACGTGAACACTATCGAAGCGGAATCCCTCCCAGAGTGTCGTCGGCGGCAACGCTACAGCAAGGAGTTCAAGGGACAGGTGGCGGCTGCCTGCTAGGGTCTGTTTACATTTGAAAAAATGTGTTTACACCCTGTCTTTTGCGCTACGAGACAGGATGGTACGAACGTTACTGAGCGACGAAGTATGGAACAAAGTCCACGTTATCCTGCCGGGCAAGGAAGGCGACCGTGGCCGAACGGCATCCAACAATCGTTGGTTCCTCGATGCAGTGCTATGGATTGCCCGAACCGGCAGTCCGTGGCGCGATCTTCCCGCGGAATTCGGCCGATGGCATACGGTATATATCCGCTGCTCGCGCTGGCGAAGCAAGGGTGTGCGGGCGCGGGTGGCGAATGCTTTGGCAGGCGAGACGGAAATCGCGCACATCCTGATCGATTCGACGATCGTGCGAGCGCACCAGCATTCGGCCGGGGCCTTAAAAAAGCGGGCCGCAAGCGCTCGGACGTTCTCGAGACGGACTGAGCACCAAACTGCATCTGGCGGTGGATTCGAAAGGTCGCCCGTTGCGACTGATCGTCGCTGAAGGACAGGTCGCCGACATCTCCTTCGCCGCGCAACTGGTCGAGCATCTGCGCACCGGAGCGGTGATCGCAGACAAGGGCTACGATGCGACCACTTCGTGCAACGGATTCGTGCTACCCGTGCGAAGGTCGTGATTCCCCCGCGTTCGAATCGCAAGACAAAGCGACGCTACAACCGTGCGCTGTACCGTACACGCAACCTGGTCGAACGGTTTTTCAATCGCATCAAGCATTTTCGCCGCGTCTCCACTCGATATGACAAGCTTGCCGAGAGCTATCTCGTCTTTGCATCGCTTGCCTGCGCGTTTGGGCCAGTCGTAAATGTGAACACTGCCTAGGGAATCGGCGTACCGGTTCCGGCGGTCATACTGGAACATCGGCTCAACGCGAATCCGCTGCGGCGCTGGGTCGATCAGATGGAGGGCCACTTCCCAAGAGAACGCTGGGTCGCCCACCGCCCACCGCCCACGCGACCTTCGCTACCAGCCTTTGTGCCGGTGGCAGTAGGAGCGCGCAGAGTTCGCATTCGGCAAAGATCCGCATCGAGGTACGGCGAGGCGACCAGTCGATCACGGTCAGCTGGCCCATATCCGAAGCTGCGCAGTGTTTCGCCTGGCAGCGCGAGTGGATTCGGTGATCGCGTAGACGAGAACTGGCTGACGGCCAATCCGTTGGACATGCGGGCTGGTCTTGACACGGTCTTGGCGCGTGGTCAAGCTACTCGGAGCCGCGCATCTGCTCCATGCATATTTTTTCGCAAATCGCCGGGCCAGCCGGATGAAGGCGCTGATTCGCGACGGGACCGGCATCTTGCCGGCCGCGCCGCGATCGACCGCTTTTTCTGGTTGTGCTAGATCACTTGTCGCCCGATAGCTGCATAGACGTCAGGCTTCGTCTTCTTCAGTCGCCAGCCATAGAGCGAACCGATCGTCATCGTTCCAAAAACGAAGCCCAGCAGGATCGCCGCAACTTTCACGTTCCCTGCCAGAAATTCCATGTTGATCGTTGCAAGCCAACCTACCGCTGCGAGTAGCAAGAAGCTTACGATCGGTGCAACTCTTGTTTTCCAGAAGCTCGCACCATGTGTGTTGCGCGCGAAGTATAACGATACTGCCAACGAAGTAAGGATCAGGAGCAGCAGTAAGCAGTACCCGCCGACGCCGACCAGGACCCCATATCCTTCATACGGAGCTACACCAGACTTTATTGCACCAACCACGAGGAACAGCATTACAAGAGTAATCAAGACAGAGGCGCGATACGGCGATCCATGTCGTCCGTGAACCGCGGCAAGCGGACGTGGGAACGTACCGTCAATTCCGAGGCAATAGATGTATCGGGACAAAATGTTATGCAGTGCGAGAACGGCTGCGAAGATGCTCGAGCACAGAAGAACGTTCACGGTGACTGATCCCGCCTTCCCAAGATACATCCCGATGGAATCCAGTGTGATCGTCGATGCATCTGCTGCGGCCTTCGCCATCGCTGCCTTCGGGCCATACGCACAAATGAGCACGTATGAGGCCGAGGTGAATAAAAGCGCCATGACCACGATCGCGATATATGTGGCCCGCGTGGTTGTTACCTCGGGATCGCGTGCTTCTTCTCGAAACACCGCTGTGGCCTCGAAGCCGGCGAAGCAGGTCACGCCGAGAAGCATTGCGATTCCAAGAGAGCCGGACGTTACAGCTTCAGGGGTTAGCCAAGCTGGCGACAAGGCGGACTGTCCCTTAGTCATGCAAACTACAACCTCCCAGACGAAAACCAGCAACACCTCACACGCCAATGCGATAGTTAGAAGCCGCGCTGAGAACGTGATTCGCAGATATCCAAACACCGCTACCACTGCGAGCAAAATGAGTGCGTAGCCCCACCAGATAAGCGGCTCTGCATTGAAAAGCTGTTTAACGAGGGCCGAGTACGAAAAACCGGCGTAAAGGTACATGCCGACCAACATAAATCCGTAGGCGAGTATCGCCATCAACGCGCTACCGAAGCCGAGCGGGCGGCCGAGCCCTGCTGTGATGTAGGCATAGAATGCGCCAGCGTTCGGGACATGCTTCGACATCGTCGTAAAACCAACTGCGAAGACAAGCATGAGCAGGCCGGCAACCAGAAATGCCACGGGAGTGCCCAACCCATTTCCGAGAGACATCGACAAACCGATAAAACCGGTCACAACAGTCAGCGGTGCGTTGTAGGCCAAGACGGTAAAGACGATGTCAAAGGTCCCAAGCCGCCCGGAGAGTGTGACTGGACGTCCACCCCCCGCAGTCTCTCGCACGGCTTGCGTCGTCGTTCCGTCTTCACTATTGAGTAACGTGTCCATTCCTTTCCAAGCTCCTGAGGTTCAGTGAAGTAGCACTCGTTCGTCGAACAATAACGGCGCATGTGTGCAAGAGACGTCCGACCGTAGGCGCGCCCAACCCACGCCACGACGCCGTGCAATTACTTTTAGCGCCTGTTGAAATCCGCGCGGTCATAGCGCCCCGAGCACTGGATAAAGAGGTTGCACATGCAATTTTCCGCAGAATTGTGGGTGCGCCGCGCGGTTTTCCAACATGGTTGGCCAAGGTGGCAACGAGACTGTCGGGCGCGTCGCGCACCTGGTGCCTCAATGCACAGCTCCGCGCGGCATCGCGCTCAATATTCTGGATACTGCGCCTGACGACCGTCTGTACGTACTAATAAGGCAAATTAAAAGACCGAATGGTATGTCGCCTGAACAAACTCTACGATGGCAAATATTTTGTTTCAAGTAATTTTGTGAGTGCATGAGGTGGTTCCCGCCCGAACGCCATCTGGGAGAGCGAGGGAGGCGCTACAGTAGTTTCCCTACTCCACCCTCGCGCACGCCGCAACTCACGCAAGTCGCCGTTTTGACACGAGGATTCGATTGCTCGATTCCCAATGCGGTTGATCTCGCTGGATGAGCCGCGCGAAAAGGCAACGACCGCCTCACCGTAGCGGCACACTCTCATCAGCAGACCTTCCAAGCCACTATCGCAAATGAGAAATCGCCTCAAATTCACTCGCCCTTGCAAGCGCCCATCTCGCAAGGGCATGCTGACGCCGCAGCGATGGGTTGACAGACCGAAAGGTCTTGATATCATACTAGTGGCTCTAAAAAGTGTCTGATTGGTTTGTTCGAATGAATCCAGCAAACGGGACGTGCTGACGTTTACTCCTCGGGGTCCGGTGCGAGGAAAAACTGACAGGTCCGGAACAGGCAACGCCTGCGGGCGTGGTCCGCTGGCCATGGCCATGCTGGCGTATCGGCGATGCGGGACGCCCGCCAACAGCCGCGTGCTTCATGCGGTAGCTGATTGAAGAATTGTGCGGAGTCAAGGGCCGCTCGTCTTTGCTAGTCGTGTCAATTGGCAATCTTTTGCAGATGAATACGGTGCGCGCCTACTCGACATGTACCGAACACGGGCGCGCTGAACGCGGTCGAACCACCCTTTTATGTTGTTAAGAGTCAAAGGAGCAAGCTTGATGACCAGCCTTTTTCATCCGTTGCGATTGGGTTCGAGCGTCGCGTCGAACAGGGTGCTAATGGCACCGATGACGCGCGGCCGCGCGACTCGAGACCATGTTCCCACAGCGATCATGGCGGAATATTATCGCCAGCGCGCATCGGCGGGACTGATCCTCTCAGAGGCGACAGGTATTTCCCAACAAGGGCTAGGGTGGCCTTATGCACCGGGCATTTGGTCCGAAGAGCAGGTGGCCGCTTGGAAGCTGGTCACGGAGGCAGTCCATGAGGCTGGCGGACGAATAGTGGTCCAACTCTGGCACATGGGGCGTGCCGTTCATAGCAGCGTGACAGGCGAACAGCCAGTGTCAGCTAGCGCTACCGCTGCACCGGGCATGGTGCATACCTATCAAGGAAAGCAAATATATGAGTTGGCACGGCCATTGAGCATCGAAGAAATCCCGGGCATAGTTTCGGATTACGTTCGTGCGGCACGTAACGCAATGATTGCCGGCTTCGACGGCGTGCAAATTCACGCGGCGAACGGCTACTTGATTGATCAATTTCTGCGTGATGGCAGCAACCGTCGCGAAGACAAGTACGGTGGTGCGATCGAGCACCGAGTTCGCCTTCTTAAGGAAGTGACACAAGCAGTCGTTGAGACGATAGGCTCGGATCGAGTCTCTGTACGTCTCTCCCCAAACGGGGATTCTCAAGGTGTTGACGATAGTAATCCAGCCGCGCTTTTTAAGGCTGTAGCGATGGTCTTGCAAGACATCGGTATTGCCTTCCTCGAACTGCGGGAGCCCGGCCCCATGGGTACGTACGGCAGCACGGACGTTCCCCGGCAATCCCCGCTGATTCGCCAGCATTTTTCTGGCCCGCTTATCCTGAATAGTGACTACGACATTCAGAAAGCCCGCGAAGATGTTGCGTCTGGCTTGGCAGATGGGATAAGTTTTGGTCGCCCGTTCCTGGCTAATCCTGATCTGCCGAAACGCTTGCAACTCGGTGCTCCACTGAATGAACCACAAATAGAGACATGGTTTAGTCAAGGTCCGACTGGCTATATCGACTATCCGCACCTGGAAGGCGCTGCGATTAGCTGGGGGAGTTGACGGTATGGCGGGGGTCCGGGAACTAACGTCAAGTCTGGTGTATGGGCAGGATCATGACGATCGATTTCAAGCTGCGAGTTTCAGCTGAGCCGGTCGATCGTCTTGCAACGGTTCGCCGTCCTTGAAGGCAATACCCTCGAGCAACAGCTTAATCTTTTCCGGGCCGTTGATACGGCGCCAAGTTTTCTCGGCTTCCTCGATAAGCTTGAATGCCAGACCGAGGAAGGTCGGTCGCGACACGCTTACGTTACGCGTGCGTGTCGTGCGCAGGTGCTGCCAATGTTCGGCAGGAACCCGTAGAAGGACTCAAGCTCTCTCGGTCCTTCTTCAACGTCTCGGTGGCCTGTGAGATTTTGCAGAACGGTTTTGAAAAGCCACGTGTACAGCCGCTTTATCCTCGTCTCAATCTCAGCTCGCTAACCGGCCTGCATCGTCTATCTCCCGAAGGGGCGCATCTCACCAGCGTCGCTTTGTACCCGCCAAGCCCATTTCGGGAATTGATTTCTCACACGTGCTTTAGGTCAACTTTCCCGTAGTGCGCTCGAGAACCTGGGATTGGGTCCGCGTCCGCGCTTCTTGCCCGCTATCGAACGGTGTGTTCCTCGAGGGTTCCCGGCGCAACCGTCCGGCGACAAATTCATAGCTTGCATTGCGTTGGGACAAGGTGATCGCCGGCCACCCGGCATTGCGCGTTGCGATCTGCATCGTGGGCTCGTCAGCGCCCGGTGTCGTCGCATGGCATGAATGCCGAAGTGAAGTCGACTGGCCGCATCTCGACGCGTTTCCGCAGTTTAGGGACAGTATCTGGCGTTGCCATCGGCCAGCTGGGCCAGCTTTCGCCGTGGCGCGTCGGTTCGGAACTGCGAAAAATTCTTGTACAAAAAGATTTGCTACCGTAGAGTTCACTCTGTATCGTACTGATAATTCGTTTGATTTGACTGGCCGGTATTTTTTGAGCGTCGCGAGGGAGGTTGAAAGTTGCGACGCTCGAGCACGACGACTTGTCGATTTCGGCAGTGCAGGGCGGCGTCGTATCGCATCTTGCTCTTGCTCTTGTTCGAGCGAGCTTCGCAGTTGGGTAATTGGTTGGGCAGAGGACTACCTTGGAACAAAAAGCGGGAGACGGAGTGAACACGCTGATCGACAGTAACGAAGGGGCCGCGACGCCGGCGTTCGGAGCAACCGCTGGAGAAAGCGGTCCCGCCAGGCTCTCCGGGCAGTTGGGGATGCTGGAGATCGTTTTTACAGTCTTGGCGTATAACGCGCCACTTACCGTTGTTACCGGCATGGGAGTCATGATCACCCTTGGCAACGGGTTGGGTTCTCCTGTGACGTATCTTGTCGCCGGCGCGCTCATTCTGATATTTGCCGTAGGGTTTACGACAATGTCGAAGCACGTACCTAATGCAGGTGCGTTCTACGCGTACATCGCAGTGGGCATCGGGCGCCCGCTAGGCCTAGGCAGCGCGTTAATGGCAATGCTTGCATACGGATTCATGATGGTCGGCTTGTACCTTTACGCGGGTATTGTCTATGCCTCTTTAGTAAGGCATCTGTTCAATGCCGAGCCACTAGCCTGGTGGGGCTACTCGGTCATTTTGCTGGCTGCGGTCGGACTGTTCGGCTATCTACGCATTACGTTCTCGGCTCGCGTTCTCACGATCGCTCTCGTTTGCGAGGTGCTGATTGTATTCGTATGGGAGATTGTAGTAGCTGTGGCTAAGGGCGCGGCCGTCCTGTCGCCGTCATGGCTTACTCCAGGTGCTGTTACATCCGGCTCCGTGGCGCTTGCTCTGCTATTTGGGGTAACCTGCTTCGCCGGATTTGAGGCTACTGTTGTTTTTAGAGAAGAGGCTCGCGATCCTGAGGTGACTGTTCCACGAGCGACGTATTGTGCGATTTTGGCTATGGCCGTGCTCTTTTGCTCGTCATCATATTTTTTGATTTGCGCGTACGGTCCGCGATTGGTGATGGAGAAGGCTGCAGCCGACCCTTCGATGGTGTCTTTGAACGCTATCGGGCTCTATCTCGGTAAGGCCGGTCTAGAAACAGTTAATGCACTGCTATGTTCGAGCGTGTTTGCTTGCTTGCTGGCTCTGCACAATATCCTCTCCCGATACATCTACTGCTTGGGGCTTGACGGCACGCTTCCGCGCGCGTTGTCGACGGTTCACGCACGCCACGGCTCGCCCCATCGCGCCTCGGTCGTGGTAACGAGTCTGATGTTGGTCATTGTGATTGGTATGATAAAAAGCGGCGTGAAACCGTTTGCCACGTTCGCTGTGCTCACGGGAGTGGGTGGTTATTGCCTGCTGCTGCTGCTTATTTTGACCTCGTTGTCGGTGTTGATTTACTTTGCTCGCGACGCAAAGGGTGAGAATTTTTGGAGAACAAAACTTGCGCCTGCGATCAGCTTTCTGATTTTTTCGTTTGTTGGCGGGTTGGCGACAGTAAGCATGAAGATTTTGACTGGAAATGTAACGGTTGCCGAGAGCTTGATTGCTGTGGTTTTCGGAACGCTTGCAATTGGCGTTCTGTACGCGCAACACTTGAAGAAGGCGAAGCCAGAAATATATCTCGCTATCGGCCGCCAAGTAATTTAATGCGACTCAGGCACTATAGTTTTTTTGGATTGATTCCGGTATGTGTGTATAGAACTGATTCATCTGCTGGTGCGTGTAAAGATAACCAATGTGTAAGGAATCGCGATCGTGAACATTGAAAGTGAGGAAAATGTCAAAAGTCAAGGATCTCAAGAGGACTCCTTTAGGGTCGTTGAGACGCAGTACGGCAAACTGCGCGGCCGTGTGAGCGGCGGGCTAGCGAGTTTTCTCGGAGTTCGATATGGCGCGGACACAGGGGGAATGAACCGGTTCATGCCCCCCCAACCGGTCACGCCATGGAGCGGTATTCGCGATGCACTGGCGCCAGGCAACCAGTGCGCACATTCCAATCCAGACTTTCCGGTGTGGGTTGATCCCAGCCCGGCGAGCGAAGACTGCCTGATGCTGAACGTGTTTTGTCCCGATAGCGCTACAGCGGTGTCGCGATTTCCCGTCATGGTGTGGTTGCATGGCGGAGGTTACGGCTTCGGCTCAGGCTATGCGCCCGGATATAACTGCGGAAATCTGGCAAAGCGCGGAAACGTCATAACGGTTTCGGTCAACCATCGTCTCCACGGGTTTGGCTATACATATTTTGGCGACCAGCAAGACGGTCTCTTCTCGACTTCTGGGAATGCGGGTCACTTGGACATTATCCATGCGCTCAAGTGGGTGCGCGAGAATATCGAGCGCTTCGGCGGAGATCCGACCAACGTTACCCTCTTCGGACAATCCGGTGGGGGAGGAAAGATCACGACGCTCTCCGGAATGCCGGCTGCACGGGGCCTGTTCCACAAGGCCATTGTTCAAAGCGGCTCGGTTTTGAAAGTCCGACAACCCCAAGAGGCGTTGGCGTTGACTGACGCAGTCTTCGACGACCTCCAGATAAAACGCGGTGATATCAAAGCACTACAGGCTGTGCCGACAAACATTGCGGTCAAGTGCTTCGAGAAACAAGCTAGCCAGACAAAAACAAACTACACGCAGTCTCTCGTGTTTGGTCCTGTCGTCGATGGACATGTCCTGCCCGAGATGATCTGGCGCGACAAGGCCCCCGACTTGGTACGCGACATTCCGTTCTTGATGGGGCTCAATCCCGACGAAACGGTGACCGTCATCGGATTCGATATCTATTCCGAGATGAAAGACGACGTGGCCATCGCTGATCTCTGTACCCGGTATGCTCTGATGAATGACTATAGTGTCGAGCAACTGCTTCCCGTTGTCAGGAAGTATCGCCAGTTGATGCCTCATCTCCCCGTCTCCGAGTTGGTTGTTCGAATTTCGACCGACATTGGATACCGGAAAGGTGCCGAGATTCAATCCAAGCTGCTGCTCGCACGCCAGGGTGCGCCGGTCTACATGTACGAATGTGTCTGGAAGACGCCGTGCTTCCGGGGGGAGTGGGCCGTACATGGCGTGGAGTTACCCTTTATTTTCGATCTCGAAGAATACGGGACGGCATGGGACGGAGAGGACTCCGATGGGTTGCGCGCTTCCGCCGACCCGAGCAACAAACGGTCCGTCGTCGGCCGCCATATGCTTGACGCTTGGGTGAACTTTGCTCGAAGCGGCGATCCTTCGACAAAAGATCTGCCTTGGCCGGCCTATGACTCCGCCTCGCGCCGAACCATGGTCTTCGGTGCCGAGTCGAAGGTGGTCGATGATCCTCACGAAGAGACTCGTGATGTCTTGCTGGGCTTGTGATCCTTCTGCCCGACGAACAGATCGCCAACGTCTATAAGAACGGCGTGGCTCCCAACATCAAGGAAGGCGCCTCGCTGGTGTTCGCCCACGGCTTCAGCGTGCATTACGGCTTCGTACAGCCCGCGCGCTGACCTCGACGTGTGGAGGGTGGCGCCCAAGGCTCCCGGCCCTACGATGCGTAGCGCCTACACCCAAGGCAGTGGCGTGCCCCTCCTGGTGGCCGTACACCAAGACAAAAGCGGCAACGCCTGTGACCTTGCCCTGTCGTATGCGATCGCTAGAGCGTGTTAGGAACTTGGAAGTACTGGCGCCGCGTGAACGAGCATGAGCATTGCGAAGACCACGAAATGCAACCCGGCAAGCGTTTCGGGTAGACGTTCATAGTCACGTGCGAGACGGCGGAAACGGTTGAGCCAGCCAAAGCTGCGCTCGACCACCCACCGCCGGGGTAGCAGTACAAAGCCCTTTTTCGCTTCCTCCAGTTTGATCACCTGCAGTTCGATGCCTTCATCGAGCGCGGCCTGCGCTGGCTCTTTGCCCGTGTATCCCTGATCGACAAATGTCACCTTGACCGTGTGTCCCGTTACCTGCTGGACCTGACGCGCAAGCTCTGCTACCTGCGCACGCTTCTGCTTATTGGCCGGTGTCACATGTACCGCCAGCAACTGTCCCGGGGTGTCCACCGCAATGTGGACCTTGCTGCCGCGCTTTCGCTTATATCCGTCATAGCCCGCGCGTGGTCCGCTCTCGCAGGTCGACTGTATCGTGCGGCCATCCAGGATGACCGCGCTGGGCTGTCCTTGCCGTCCCTGTACCACGCGTATCACCGAGCGCAAGTCGCTGACCATGTGCTCAAAACAACCTGCCTGTAACCAGCGTTGGGTCTGCTGATACACCAATTCCCAAGGTGGGAAATCATTGGGCAGCATCCTCCACGGTGCGCCGACCCGAGCCATCCAGCGCAGCGCATCGAACATGTCGCGCAGTTCGTATTTGCGCTGCGGCGCGGTGACGTCCATCAGCGTCAAATAGGGTGCCGCGAAGCTCCATTCTTCGTCCGACACATCGGTCGGATACCCTTTGTGGTCTGCTCTTTTCATCCCGCCAGGATACCGGGTCTCGCACAAGATGCCTAACACCCTCTAGTGCTTCCGCGTGAGTTCATCGTTGAACACGCATCGGCTACGTTGAAGGGACGTCGCTGGTAAGTGTTTTCCCGATGGCGCTAAAAAACTATTTTGGTCCGAAGCGTCCTCGAGCGCATACTGACCATAAGGTCGAATTTTAAGCCTGTTAAGTCAAATCGCAAAGCACGTAGGTTTGCATCCCGGCGCAGGTTGCCTTCTATTCCCGGTCGCGCGGGACTGTTTGCGACGCAACGGCGTGCAGATGGAGTCACATAAAGGCCCACAATGAGTGATTTATCGGAACCCGCAGCCGCTGGACAAACAGCAGCGAGTGCGAAGTCGCAACTGGTTAAGCTCGATTCTGTCGGGAAGGTGTACGGTGATCATCGCGTTCTGCACGATATCAGCCTGGAAATGGGCGCCGGCGAAGTCGTCGCAATCATTGGTCCGAGCGGCTCAGGGAAGAGCACGCTTTTGCGATGTATCAATCAGCTCGAACCACCTACGTTCGGTTCGGTGACGGTCGACGGTGTACAGATTGTGGCCGGCAGCCCCCCCGGCAACACAAAGCTGATGCACTTTCGCAGGGCGTTGGGAATGGTGTTTCAGTCGTTCAATCTCTTCCCGCATATGACTGTCCTTGAGAACGTGAATCTCGCGCAACGGCGGGTACTCGGTCGTTCCAAGAACGAGGCGAACGAGCGATCAATTGAACTGCTGAGCCGAGTGGGATTGGCGAGCAAGGCTGGCCAATATCCGGCACGGTGTTCTGGCGGGCAGCAACAACGGATTGCGATCGCGCGCGCGTTAGCCCTAGATCCGAGAATCATGTTGTTCGACGAGCCGACATCGGCGCTGGACCCTGAGGTAGGCCTGGAGGTACTTGCGGTGATGCGCGAGTTGGCAAACGACGGTATGACCATGATGGTCGTGACACATGAAATGCGATTCGCTGAGAACGTTTCAGATCGCGTTATCGTGATGGCGGAAGGTGTCATTCTCGAAGAAGGCCCGAGCGCGGACGTCATGCGAAACCCGAAGACGGAGCGTGTCCAGCGTTTTCTGTCAGCCGTACGGGATCGGTGATGTCAGACCTCATGCTAAAGATCCTTGACGAGATCGTGGCGGCGCTCCCGTGGACCGTTGCGCTAACCGTTACATCATTCCTGATCGGTACGCTACTTGCAATTCCACTTTGCAAATTGCGCATCGCTTGCAATCCAGTGATCCGGCACAGCGCTGTGGCGGTCATTCTGACCTTTAGATCGATCCCGCCGATCGTCTGGCTCTTCATCATCTTCTTCGGATTGGGAAGCGATCTGACTTTTCTTAGCCCATTCACTTCCGCTGTCATAGGTTTGGGCCTTATAACAGCGGCCAACGTCGCTGAGATCTATCGCGGGGCCATCAAGGCCGTGCCTATTGGACAATTTGAAGCGGCGCGGGCACTTGGGCTGAGGGCGCGCTGGCAATACAGGGATGTATTGATTCCGCAGATATTCCGCCTCGTGTTGCCAACACTTGCCACTTACGCCATCGGTCTACTGAAGGACACAGCCGTTGCATCGACTATCGGCGTACACGATCTAGCCTTCTCCGCATACCGCGTATCGCAAGAGACGTTTCGTGGAATCGAGGTCTACGCAGCATTTGGCCTGGTGTATTTCCTTATCAGCCTGGCAATTGCGTATTTCACTCGAGGACTAGAGAGGCGGCTCAGAGAAAGGATTTCGCGATGAATACGCTCATTAGCTTGTGGGCTCAATGGTTGCCAACTCTTTTGTCTGGGTTGCTGACCAGCTTGGAGGTGACGCTGTCCTGCATGGTAATCGGAATACCGCTGGGCTTGTTGTTTGCATTGGGCGTGGGTGCGGCCGACAAAGCTCTTCGTCATTTCACGGTAGTCCTCGTGGAACTCGGACGAGGCGCACCCGCACTGATTTTGCTGCAGTTCTTCTATTTTGGACTGCCGACACTGCATATTACCCTTTCCTCATTCGTATCGTCTGTGTTGGCGCTGGCTTGGTGTACGGCAGCCTACACAAGTGAAATTATGCGTGCGGGCCTGCTATCGGTCCCGCACGGACAACGTGAGGCAGCCTACACGATAGGGCTGAAAGAGGTCGATACGCTGAGATTGATCGTGTTGCCCCAGGCTTTTCGTGTTTCCGTGCCTCCCCTGCTTGGCTTTGCCCTGGTCATGTTGCAGGCCACCTCGCTGTGCTTCACGGTAGCGCTTCCAGAACTGGTGACACGGGCCAATCAGATCGGCACCGGGACTTTTCTGTATATGCCGGTACTCACGTTGACGGCGTTGCTGTATGCCTCCATCTGCGTGCCGTCGACATTATTGATGTCATCGCTGGAGCGGAGGCTTTCGAGGCACGAAGCCTAAAGTTATCGGCGTAGGTCAACGCTGACCGAAGTATCGGAGCAAACGCTCAGCAATTTGAAATGGTTTTCGTTTTTTCACAACGCTATCGACGAGGGAATAATCAAATGAAGCTCGCGGGAACAATTTTCCACCGTGCCGCTGCGATAACACTGGGCTTATGCGGTCTCGCCAGTAACGCGTATGCAGACTGTAAACCTGCTCACCAGCTACACACGCTGACTCCTGGTGCGTTGACGATATCGACGATGATGCTTCCGCCGTACAACATCCCGGATAAAGATGGCACCATGTCTGGCGTCGAGGGCGACATTCTCAAACGAATCGGTGAAATGGAATGCGTGAAGATTCATGCATTGCAGGTTGATACTGCGGCGGAGATCCAGTACGTCACAACCGGCAAGGCTGACACGAGTGCCGGGAACTGGTATGCCACTGAGGAACGAGCGAAGGTTCTAGGACTCACGGTCCCGGTATATCTTGACCAGGCGGGGATCTTTTCCAAAGAAGGATTCACGAAGTTCTCTCAACTCAAGGGCAAGACAGTTGGGACGGTTCAAGGCTACAACTGGGTCGGCGATTTACAGAAGATGTACGGTGACGATCTGAGGCTTTATCCAACGCCCGTGGCCCTCGAACAAGATCTTGCGACGGGGCGGGTCGATACCGGCGTGGACAGCCCTGGTGCGGGCATATACGCGCAAAAGAAGGGCGGGTATGCCGGCATGAAGATCAAGGTCGCGGAGGCTGATCCGCACATTCGTGCATCCGTCGAGGCAGCACAGATCGTGTTCCTCTATTCGAAGAGCAATCTCCAGCTAGGAGAGGCACTCAATGCGGACATCACAACTCTCCGCAACAGCGGGGCGATCGCTGCAATCCTTAAATCGTACGGGCTTGATGCTCGTAGTGCCGACGTCGGGCCAGCGCGTCTAATCAAGTGAGCTGGGTAGTCGGAAGAGCCGCTGCGATGTGTCCCGTGCGCGGGCCGGCGGCGTCCAACGGCCTGTCTCGCGAGCCTTCCGGCAATTAATTTGATCTGGCCTCAGGCCTGCGGGCTGGCTAGGCCTGGTGCCGGCTGGCCCACGAGCACCAACCTCCGAGTGAGCAGTGAGAAATGAGATGACCCTTTCAATCAAATTCATCAACCCGTTCGGGACGGACCAATACAACGATTTGATCAGCGAGACGCTGACGCCCTACATGAGGGATGGGGTCGAAGTTGTCGTGGAGAATACGACTAATTGCCCCGAGAACATCGACTACTACTACAACAAGCACCTCATCGAGGAAGCAATTTTTGAACGGGTGATCGAGGCGGAGAAAGAGGGGTTCGACGCAGCCATTGTCGGCTGTTGCTATGACCCTGGCGTGCGCATTGCCCGCGAGCTCGTGGATATTCCGGTAATCGGACCGCTTGAAGCCGCGATGTATTTCGCACCGTATTTTGGCCACGACTACGTGGTCGTCACGGACCATCACAAAGCGGTGCCATACCTTCGCGACCTCGTTCGACTGTATGGTCAACAGGCAAATTGCCTCGATGTTTCGTGTATCAACTGGTTCGTTACAGACATGATCGAAGATACCGAGGGCGTTGCGAGGGAAGCGATGAACGCGGCAGCGAACGCGATGATAAACAGAGGCGCCGAGGCGGCCATCCTAGGTTGCACGATCATCTCAGCGAGCTATGAAAAATGGATTCTGCAGACCGGGGAGAAACGCAATCCCGCAGTATTGAATCCGAACACTTGCGCTCTAAAAATGGCTGAGTCGCTCGCCGAGCTAAAGCGCCAAGGTGTCTATCAGATCAGCCGCCGCGGCTATTACCAGCAGCTCCAACAGCATAATCCCATCGAGTATGCAGCGGTGCGACAGCGGTTCGCCAACCGTGGGCGAATCGACGCTTGAGAGCGACCGACTTGCTTCCTATGGCCGCTTGCTCGGCGCTGATGCTCGAGTGCGTTAGCGAGCGGCCGGCTCTGCCTTATCGCCAGTGACCGAGTCAGACTAGCTTAGCCTCTCTTGGTCAATTCGAAGCTATCGTCAATCAGGTCGAATACTTCGTCATCGGGAACGGACCCATCGAGAACAACTGTGACCCAATGCTCTTTGTTCATGTGATAGGCCGGAAGAAAACCGGAGCGTTTGCGTAGAGAACCGATGACTTCTACTCGAGCCTTCACGTCGATAACGTCGACCCCTCCGTCCCCGTTGAGGCCAAGCTTCGACCACGGTACGTTCATCAGCAAGCAAAACCACTTTTCGTCGTCGGGATGTCGGAAAACTGCATACGAAGGATACCTCTCCCACGGGTAATCGGGATTAACGTGATACTTCTTCCAGATGTAATCAATTACCTTTGACTTCATGTCCAATATAGACTCCTGAGCGAAATTACTAGAATCCAGGGAATATCGCGGATTTTCCCTCGCAGCGATGCCTGGCTGCCAACGAATAAAGCCGACCGATATCCACGGCACAAGCACGATCACATCAGCGCGATGACGAGTGCCGCCATGTCTGCCCAGATTCGATTCATCGCCCCCTCGGGCGACACTTTTCCGATCGCACACGCGGTGTAGAAGTCTACCCCAAGGGGGGCGCAAACAGGCCTACGCCCATCGACAGCACAACGACCATGGCGTAGTGGACGTCATTGATGCCGAGTGCGCGCGCCACTGGAAACAGCAGCGGTCCGAACAGCACGATTGCGAGGATGCCTTCAGGCACGCTGCCGAGCACGATGAAGACGGCCATCAAGGCAAACAAGAAGCCCGTTGTGCCGCCGGGCATCGACTGCACGGCCGCCACCAACCGAGCTGAGAAGCCCGATTGCGTCAGCGCCCAAGCCATGGCTGTTGCCGTGCCGATGATGAGCAGGATGGCACCCGACAGCGCTGCGGAGTCGACAAGCATCGGATAGACCCGCCGGAAATCGATACGCTTGCGAAACAGATTCACGACCAATCCAATCACGATCGTATAGACGATGCCGACCGTCGACACCTCCGTCGCGGTCGCGACACCCTCGATGACCGCGGTGCGAATGAGCACCGGTAGCGCGAGAGCGGGCAGCGCGACGACCAGCCTGCCCGCAATTTCACCAAACGACGCCCGCTTCGCTGAGCGCCTTTCTTCCTTACGCGTGCGCACGAAGCAGACTGCGACGATCGCGAGCGTGGCGACGCAAGCTGGCAGAAGGCCACCCACGAACAGTGCCGAGATTGAGACACTGCAGACCGCGCCGATGGTGATCATCACAAGGCTCGGCGGTATGGTCTCCGTCATCGCGCTGGTGGCTGCGAGCAATGCGACCAGGGCATCGGGTTGGACCCGTGCCGCTTCATCTCCGGGAACAAGGCCGGCGCTACGGCCGCCATGTCAGCCGCCTTCGATCCGAAAATACCCGATACGAGGAACATAGCGGCGAGCAACAAGTATTGCAGACCGCCGCGCACGTGGCCGAGTAGCGCCGCCATGAATTCGATCAGGCTGCGGGTTAGGCCGCTCAGTTCGATCAATCCACCCAGCAGCACAAACAGGGGCACGGCGAGCAACATTCGACCTGACATGCCTTCGTCCATCCGACTTACGACGATGAGCAGCGGGGCGTGTGTGGTGAGCGCGAGGTAAGCGAACGTTGCCGTTCCGAACGCAAACGCGATGGGAATTCCGCCGAGGACGCAGAGCCCGACGAGCACAACGAAAAATACGATGGGATTGTAATTGCCCATGTCGGTCAGAGCCCGCCGCTCGAGCCACAATAGGCCCCAAATGCCCTTCAGCGATGAACTCGGCAAGCACAGCCTGCGGCAGCAGTTGGCCTTCGCGATACAGCTCCGCGTTCGCAGCGGCGAAACTTTCCGCGAGTTGCTCAGGCAGGACGATGTACCCGACGCGTAGCCCCGGAAAGAGTGTCTTGCCGAAACTCTACACATAGATCACGTGTCCTGCGGTATCCAGCCCCTGCAGTGATGCTAGCGGCCGGCTGCCGTAATGAAATTCACTGTCGTAGTCGTCCTCGATGATCCAGCATTGATGCTGCAATGCATACTCGAACAGCTTCCGTCGACGCGCGAGACTCATCACCATCCCTAGCGGATATTGGTGTGACGGCGTAACGAACATCAGTTTCGGCGGCTGAGCAAGGTCGGTTGCGGATGGGTTGAGGCCTTCTTCATCGACAGGGATCGGCCCTAGCTGAAGCCCAGAAACCTGCAGGACGCTGCGTAGCCACAATTGCATGGATCCTCAATCACATCGCCAGGATCCGACAGGAGCTTGACCGCAAGCTCAATGGACTGATGAGTTCCCGTTGTTATCACTACCTGCTCGGGCGTACAACGCAGAGAGCTTGAGTCGCGCAAATAGTCTGCCAGCGCGCGGCGCAAAAGCGGCAACCCGCCCCCCGGCGCATACGGTAGTAGATCGTTGCGCGGGTGCCGCCGGTACTTGTTGTGCAAACGAGTCCAAACGCGAGCTGGGAAACGCGTGACGTCGGGCCCCCGGCATGAATGCGCCCCATTGACGCTTTGAAACGCCTATTCCTTCCAGAAGGCGCAGGCCGCGTGCAGACAAAACTCGCTGCGGCGGTAGCGGTGGGTCCAGTGTGCCAGCGGCGTAGCTATGAATACCGGGCGGCATGCGGAGCTTTCTGCTCGAATGGGCCGAGCTGTCGATTGCACCAATGATCTCATCCGGCGACGAACGTGCCGCGTCCGGTTGCTGACGATACATAGCCCTCCAGTGCGAGTTGTTCGTAGACCTGAATGACGGTGTTGCGCGCAAGTCCGAGTTCCTGCGCGAGCATGCGAGACGGCGGCAGCCGTGTGCCTGCCGACAATTCCCTTGACAAGATCGCCTGTTGCAGTGGCCGGTGCAACTGGCGATAGAGGGGCTGGCTGTCGCTGCGGTCGAGGCGTTGCGCTAACCAATCGGACAACATGGTAGGCCCCAATTTGGCTCCTATATTTTTCGTGGATTGGCTCTAAAGCTAATGGCCAATTCTAATTATAGTGAACGGCAGTCAATCGATCGCGGGCACCGTTGCGGACGCGCCGCACTTAACTGCATGGAAGGAAGGGACATGGGAAACAGCAATGCCAACCTGCACCAACGCAAGAACGCGGCGACGCCGCGCGGCGTCGGTGTGATGTGTGACTTTTATGCCGAGCACGCATTGAACGCCGAGTTGTGGGATGTCGAGGGCCGCCGCTTTATCGACTTTGCCGCTGGCATTGCGGTTACTAACACAGGCCACCGCCATCCGAAGATCGTCGCAGCGATCCGCGAGCAGTTGGATCACTTCACTCACACTGCATACCAAATTGTCCCGTACGAGTCGTACGTGTCGCTCGCGGAAAAGATCAACGCGCGCGCGCCAGGCAAGCATGCGAAGAAGACCGCATTTTTCACGACCGGCGCTGAAGCTGTCGAAAATGCAATCAAGATTGCTCGAGCCGCAACGGGCCGCCCCGGAGTAATCGCATTCACGGGCGGGTTTCACGGCCGCACGATGATGGGGATGGCGCTCACGGGTAAGGTCGCGCCATATAAAATTGGATTTGGACCTTTTCCGGCGGATGTTTTCCATGCGCCGTTTCCCAACCCGCTCCACGGTGTGACGACCGCCGATTCGTTGAAGGCGCTCGAGTATCTGTTCAAGGCCGACATCGACCCCCAGCGCGTGGCAGCGATCATCTTCGAACCGGTGCAAGGCGAGGGGGGCTTCTATCAGGCTCCCGCGGATTTCGTCCATGAGTTGCGTGCGCTTTGCGATAAGCACGGCATTCTCCTAATCGCCGATGAAGTGCAGACCGGCTTTGCTCGCACCGGCAAGCTTTTCGCGATGGAACACTACGACGTGGTGCCAGACCTCATGACGATTGCGAAGAGCTTGGCGGGTGGCATGCCGCTGTCGGGCGTCGTCGGTCGCGCGGAGGTGATGGATGCGGCGGCGCCTGGTGGACTAGGCGGGACCTATGCGGGCAATCCGCTCGCCGTTGCTGCGGCGCATGCGGTGCTCGACATCATCGATAGCGAAAGACTGTGTGATCGTGCCGCTGCGCTGGGCGAACGCCTCAAGACGAAGCTGACCACGCTGAGCTCGACCGTGTCGCAGATCGCCGACGTGCGCAGCACCGGCGCCATGACCGCGGTCGAATTCAGCGTGCCAGGGGCAGTAGATGCTCCCGACGCAGCTTTTACGAAGCGTGTGCAGGCGCGCGCACTCGAGCGCGGCCTTTTGCTGCTCGTTTGCGGCGTTTATTCGAACGTGATCCGTTTCCTGTTCCCGCTGACGATCGAAGACCGGGTGTTCGAAGAAGCACTCGGGATTCTCGAAGAGGTGCTCGAGCAAACCGCAGCGGAAGCAGCGTAACGCAGCGGTTCAAACGTTATAAGGTACCCACATCATGACGACTATCCAACTCAAAGATCCGTCGCTGCTGCAAACGAAATGCTACATCGCCGGCGAGTGGCAAGACGCCGACACGAGAGAGACCTTCGACGTGACAGACCCTGCGACTGGCGCGGTGGTTGGCAACGTGCCGAAGATGGGCGAAGCCGAGACGCGCCGCGCCATCGACGCCGCTAACCACGCGTGGCCTGCCTGGCGAAAGAAAACCGGAAAGGAACGCGCCGCGGTCCTGCGCAAGTGGTATGAACTGATGATCGCGAGCGTCGATGACCTCGCGCTGATTTTGACGGTGGAGCAGGGAAAGCCTCTTGCCGAAGCTAAGGGCGAGATTCAATACGCGGCGTCATTCATCGAATGGTTCGCAGAGGAAGCGAAGCGTACATACGGAGATGTGATTCCGACTGTCGCCAACGACCGGCGCATCGTCGTCACGAAGGAGCCGATTGGCGTATGTGCGGCAATCACGCCCTGGAATTTCCCGGCCGCGATGATCACGCGCAAGGTCGGTCCGGCGCTCGCCGCGGGTTGCCCCATGATCGTGCGGCCGGCCGACGCGACACCGTTGTCAGCACTTGCATTGGCTGTACTTGCCGAACGCGCGGGCGTGCCGAAGGGCATATTCAGTGTCGTGACTGGGAGTTCACGCGTTATCGGCGGTGAATTGACTCGCAACCCGCTGGTCCGGAAATTGTCATTTACTGGGTCGACGCCCGTGGGCAGCGAATTGATGGCGCAGTGCGCGCCCACGATCAAGAAGTTGTCGCTCGAACTTGGGGGTAATGCACCGTTCATCGTGTTCGACGACGCGGACATCGATGAAGCTGTATCGGGTGCAATGGCCTCGAAGTACCGCAACTCGGGGCAGACATGCGTTTGCGCGAACCGTTTCTACGTTCATGATCGGGTCCATGACGAGTTTGTATCGAAGCTGACCGACGCGGTCGGGAGGCTCAAGGTGGGGCCCGGCACCGGCGACGGTGTCACGCAAGGGCCACTGATCAACGAAGCGGCTGTGCTGAAAGTCGAGGAACATATTCTCGACGCGCTCGGCAAAGGCGGCCGCGTATTGTGCGGCGGCCAGCGGCATGCGCTCGGGCACTCGTTCTTCGAACCGACTGTACTGGCCGACGCGAACCCGTCTATGCTGCTCGCACGCGAAGAAACATTCGGGCCGCTCGCACCAATCTTCCGGTTCGACACTGATGAAGAAGTGATCGCGCTCGCGAACGACACTGAGTTTGGACTCGCCTCATATTTCTACAGCCGTGATATTGGCCGCGTGTGGCGCGTAGCCGAGGCGCTCGAGTACGGGATGGTGGGAATTAACACTGGTCTGATTTCCAACGAAGTCGCGCCGTTCGGCGGTGTCAAGCAGTCGGGTGTGGGCCGAGAAGGGTCTCGCTATGGCATCGACGAATACATGATCGTCAAATACATGTGTGTCGGCGGGATCTGACGCGGTTCCCTGACTAATGCCCCTGTTCTCTCGCGAGGACAGGGGCGTCGTCATTCTCGGGTAGTACACCTGCGTCTCGTCAGGCATTCAAACTGGTGCTTCGTTTTACGACGTTGTGCTTGAGGGCACGGCGACATAAATTTGCGTTTCGGCGTATCGAGAATGGGAGCATTGGTGTTCATTTTGAGGCCCCTTTCTTTCCCGATTGACGATACCCGCTCTCTATGTTGTGGCGCTAGGATGGCTACTGCTGATCGCGCCGAAACGCGCGGTTACCTGAGGGCCGTCTGCACCGCATGAGGCATGCGTCGACTATCTGATCCCGCCGAGCGGTCAGGCACGCACGCTATGCAACTCGGACTAAGCGGCACTTGTATTGAGCGCATCGATTGACATAGTGCATTGCTCCCGTCTCAAGACCCTGAACTTCAAGATCGGTGAGCGGTCGGACAACCCGTGCCGGAGAACCGAGGATCAGGGAACGTTCAGGAAAGACCTTTCCCTCGGTTACGATTGCGCCTGCGCCAACGATGCTATGACTTCCGATTACGGCACCATTCATCACGACGGCCTGCATACCGACGAGAGCGCACTTCTCGATTACACAGCCGTGCAGCATTGCCTGATGCCCGACGGTGACATACTCTGCCAGGAGCAGCGGGTAGCCGTCGTCAGCATGTAGCACCGCGTTTTCTTGAATGTTCGATCCCATGCCGACCCGGATGGCTCCGTCGTCGCCGCGAAGCGTCGCGCCAAACCATACGCTGGCATTTTCTGCGAGAACGACGTCGCCGACTATCGACGAGGTTTCGGCCACAAACGCGCTCTCATGAATCTCTGGAACTTTGTCGTCCAGCCTGAATATCGGCACGGGGATCTCCTATGAACTATCTGTGCAACATGCGACTGACTCATCATTCGCCCGATCCTCTGCCGGAACGCTAGCGTCCTGGCGCATGTCCCGGTCCGTCATGCGCGGCTCAAAAGCCGAGACCGTCGGGTTGATTGAGAAATCTGGTTGTAGACCGGGCAGTCGCTTCGAACGATTTGCCACGAAAATCAACGCGTAAGACTCCGCGATCAGTCGCTCCGTTAGCTTCCGATAGGAGCGCGTTTTGCGGTATACCCGATGTTCTATTTAGCGTACTTGACGGACAATTTAGCAGCCTTTACGTTCTGAGTAAATTGAAAACTCCTCGCGATGGAACATGGGTCCACAGGGAGGCATAAGTTAGCGGCACGGTCGATGCCGGCCGGGCTTCCGCAGTGATGCGCGCGCTGCACTGTCGATCACAGGACAGCTTTTTCGCTCGGGCTACGTCGAGAGAAAAGGCCCCGACACAAAACAAGTTCATTGCCGATTTCCGGGGAGCGTGACACATTTGTCCGTGTCCGGCCATGAAGTGTCGTTCGCTTGCTTTATTACTTGGACGTCAGAGGTCAGATCTGCCCAGTAAGCGGTCGTTCCGGTCCCCGAAAAAGAGCGCTGCCTCACCGCGACAAGCCGGCGAAACGGGTCATTGCGCCTTTCTACGGCTCGCTCAATTGCGCCTTCAGGAAATCGATGAACAGCCGTGCTCTTGCCGGTAGCAGACGGGTTTCGGTCAAGGCATGCACCTGAACCGGCGCAAGACTCCACTCGGGCAGCACGCGAACGAGGCGGCCCAACTCGACATCGTCCAGCGCGAGCACATTATTCAGCACAGCCAGCCCGACGCTTTGTATCGCCAGCGCGCGGCTCAGCGCGACGCTGTTCATCGCAAAGCGTGTCCCGATCATCACGCCGACCGACTCGCCGCCGCGATAGAACGTCCTCTCGGCTCGCCCCTGCCTCGCTGCGCCATCCAAGATGCAGACCACGTGCCGGTCGAGATCGTTGGGGTGCGTGAGCGGTGCAGCGCTGCACAGATATTCGGGCGATGCGTACAGATAGCGTGGCAGCACCGCGATCGGCCGCGCGACTAGCGTCGACGGCGCCGTGGGCGGCGGACCGATGCGGATCGCGAGATCGAAGGGCTCCGCCTGTAGATCGATAGGGCGCGGCGACAGATCAAACTCGAACGCGATCAGCGGATACGCCTTCGCGAAGTCCGCAATGATCGGCGCGAGATAACCGGCGGCGAGGTCCGCGGGCATCGACACCCGTAGCGTGCCGGTCGGACGTTCGGCCACGTCGAGGAGTGACTCGTGCGCGATCCGCGCTTCCTCGACGATGCTTTGGCAGCGCTTGAAATAGACCTCGCCCGCTTCAGTCAGCTCGACTTTGCGCGTCGAGCGATTAAGCAGCCGCAGACCGATCTTCTTCTCCAACTCCGCAATGTGACGCGACAGCGTCGAGTTCGGCATATCCAGGGCGTCCGCCGCCCGGCGAAAACTCTTGGTGCGTGCGACCTCGACGAACAGGTGCATGTAGCTGAGCAGTTCCACGGCGATTGCTCCACTGGTGGATTAGTGATTTCAATTTTACCTCTTTATCCCACCAGCGAATCAGTTCATCGTATGGACACTCCTTCACCCTTTCGAGGAATCGAGATGAACCCACTCAACGAAAGCGTTCGCATTGGACGCTATACGCTGCGCAACCGGCTCGTCATGGCGCCGATGACGCGCTCGCGTGCCGACGACACAACCGGTGTACCCTCCGCGCTCGCCTTGCAATACTACGAGCAGCGCGCGGACGCCGGCCTGATCATCGCCGAAGGGACCTTCCCGTCGCCGATGGGTAAAGGCTACGTTCGCACGCCGGGCATACACTCCGCCGCGCAGATCGAGGGATGGACGCGCATCACCGACGCGGTTCACGCGCGGGGCGGCCTGATCTTCCTGCAGTTGATGCACACCGGACGCATCTCGCATCCGAGCATGCTGCCGGATGGGGCGACACCCGTCGCGCCTTCGGCGATCGCCGCCGTTGGCCAGACATACACCGCGACAGGACCGCAGGACTTCATCGCGCCGCGCGCGCTCGACACCGACGAGATCGCTGCCATCGTCGACGAGTACCGGCTCGCCACGCGTCACGCGTTGCAGGCCGGATTCGACGGAGTCGAACTGCATGCGGCCTCCGGTTATCTGCCGGAACAGTTCTTGTCGTCGGGGACCAATCAGCGCACCGATCGCTACGGTGGATCGCTGGAGAATCGCGCACGCTTCATCGTTGAAGTGCTGGACGCGATGATCAACGAAGCGGGCAGCGATCGCGTCGGCATCAAGATCTCGCCGGAAATGGGCTTCAACAGCGTGACCGACGCGGCACCGCAGAAAACCTATCGGTATCTCGTGCAGCGGGTCGGCATGCTGCAGCTCGCGTACCTGCATCTCGCACGGACCGGCAGCGCGTTTGACTACCGCGCGCTGGTGCGGCCGCTGTTCAACGGCGCACTGCTTCTCGGCGGGGGACTCGACCGGGATAGCGCCGCGTCGCTGATCGCGAGCCGCGACGCTGACGCCGCCGTGTTCGGTAGTCTGTACCTCGCAAATCCCGACCTTTTACAACGCTTCGTCGCCGGCGCGCCTCTCAATACGCCGGAACGCGAAACGTTCTATTCCGACGGCCCCGGAGGCTATATCGACTACCCTGTTCTAGAGCAAACACGATGAACTGAGCATTTCCCGCCCGTGCTGCAGGCTTGCCGAGCGGAGAAGGTCGCGTAATCACCTTTGGCTCGATGGCCGGTGTCACGGGGTCTGGCAGGTTATGGTGGCCAATACAACATCGCGAAAGAGGCGGTCCGCGCGCTGACGAGAACCGCCGCACGCGAGTGAGGCGTCGACAAGGTCTCCGTCAATAATATCCTGCTGCTGGCCGATACGTGGGGCAAAGAGGCTAACGTGCCATCGCCGACCAACGCGCTCGCGCGCTACGGATCGCCGGAGACAGACATCGCACAGGTCGTCCTATTCCTCGCTAGCAGGGATGCGCAGTTTCTGACGGGCTACAGCCTCACGCCGGATGGTGGTTCGATTATCGACAGCGCGCTGACTTCAAGTAAGCGGAGGCGGGCGAGTGCTGTGTCGCGGAAACGTCATGGCCGCATCGCTCTACTTTGGTTTGACAAAGGCCGAGGTTCCTCAGGGGGGACAACATGAAAGTAATGGTTTTTAACGTCATCGAAAATGCAGGGAGGCTTCGATTGAAGATGCTTGAATCAGGACCAGAGTTCGGGGCTTCGTGCGTCGGGGTACACGGCTGACGAAGTACAACCGCTTGCCAGAGCGACCTTACTTAAAACGTAACAAACATCACATGACAAAACGAAATGAACCGTCCCGGGAATCCGGGGCGGTTCATGGTATTGTCGCGCCGGAGAGTTGACCGGGAGGGACATTTCGGTAACGTATCATATCCCTAAACTCCAGGTTCTTTGCGTCCCACCGGTCAACTTGGAGGTAACGCAAGACCTCAGCGTCGCACGTTGCTCTGCGCGACAGGTCGTGGCAAGAGGCCGCTGCCTCGGATGAACGCAGTTCCGTGCACGTCCTGCCAAGTGGGTGGTGAGCGCTATGAGGTTTGCCGATCGCCAGGATCAGCGAGAAAACAACCAGGTTGCACGGACGCGATTGCCCGGTCTGACGCGTCAGAAAATCCAATGAAGTTACCAAATATTTGAGCTTGACTACGAATATGGCGGCGCCGTCGCGGACTTACGCTGGAGCGACCGCCTGTCAACGCGTTCGTTCCAGATGGCCTCGTAGCTTTACGCGAAATTTTGAAGGGTCTAAATCCCGACGCACAGGTGCGCGCTTTGGTGATCACCGCTTTTCGATCTCGGCGTCGAAGCCGCCGCGATTTAGGCCAGGTCGCTGCGTCCGGTGGCTCCAATCGTGCAGCCGGATTAAAGTTTACATTCGCCCGGCGCGCCTGCAATCAGGCTCGTTCTATCACGTTTTGCTCGCAGTCGCAGTTCCAAGGTAGCGGAGGGTGCCCCTATGTGATTCGTCAAGCATTAGGGGCGGATTTAGGTTGATATAGGGTGCCGTCCCGCAGCATGGCGAACAGCACGTCACAGCGTCGTCGGGCCAGAGCGATGAGCGCCTGATTGTGGCGCTTAACGGTCATCTGAGACGGTTTCACCGAAAGTCGCTATGTTTTAGACCACCCCATGTAAGGAGTTGAATATGCGTAACGTACTTAGTGATGAATTGGCCGCGATTGAAGCGACGGCGGTCTCCTACCTGACCGCGTTCAATCGCGCCGACGTGGCCGGCGTGATAGCGACATACGCCGATGACGGCGTACTGATGGGGCCCGGTAGGCCGGCGTCAGAGGGCAAGGAAAGGCTCGCCATGGCCTATCCCGCCGTCTTCGAGGCGGTCGACTTCGAAATGAAATTTGAGATCAAAGAGGTTGTGCAAACCAGCGCCGACTGGGCGTTCGTCCGGAGCGCCACCGAGGGTACCGAAACAAATAAGGCGACCGGCGTCGTCACCCCTGCGGCATACCATGAGTTGTTTCTGCTACGTAAGTCGGCTGCCGGAGCGTGGCAGATCGCGCGATACTGCACGTCCAAGATCAGTTGATGTGTTGCAACGGCGAATTCTCCGGACGCGCAATCATCTTGCCAGTCTTTTAGTTCGTCGCGGGAGCTGGATCCCAGCCGCCGCCTAGCGCGCGGAACGAGGCGACCGCGCTGCGGCTTGCCGCAGCGTGCGCCTGGATCGCGCCATCACGGGTATCGAGTAGCCGACGGTCGCATCGAGCACTTTGATCAGGCTGGCCACCCCGCCTTTGTCGGCGGCAAAGGAGGCGTTACGTCCGCGCGTCAGCGATGATTCACCCTGGACCAACGCTGCCGCGAGCGCCTCCTGCTGCACCAATGTCGAGAAGGCATCCTCGAGATCCTGCGAGGCGCGCAGGATGGTCAACCTCATCGAGCGTCACGTGATCGGACTGCCGGTCGTCTAACCAACCTAAATTCATCGCGCAATTTGCACCCGATTGCCGCTTGCCCGCGATGATTAGTGCCAAGACCGGAAAACAAGGCGTCCAAATGCTCAGGCAACGCCTATCGAGCGGAAGTGGTGCGGGCGGCGCGAACGACCAAATAGCGCGACTGCTCTCAGGTGATGCGAATTAGCCGAGCAAGCCGAAGCGACAGTCGATTCCCAGCGTACGATCTTCGATCAGTGACTGGTACTCAGGCGAATTGAAAAAACTGATCGCCGCTTCGTGATCCGGAAAGCGAATGATCGAGCCGTTGGCGAAAGGCTGTTCGCCAAACAAAGAGGTGATCGGGCCACTTACTATGAATTCGGCCCCGAACGACTTCAGGATCGGCCCCACTCCGGCCGAATAGCGGTCTTTAGCTTCGACATCACGAACGGTCAGTTCGACACTCATATAAGCGCTCATCTTTGGCATCCTTGGTTCTATATTTGCGGAGTTTGAGGCTCGGTAATCCAGCGATAGGCTACGTCGCTGACTGACGAGCGCGAGGACCTTCGGCTTCTGTCGAAGGTTGTCTGTTGAGCAACCCGGTCAAAGCGATGCGGACGTAGAGAGCGGCCACTAACCAGCCGCCCCGATCGCGACGATCGCCTTGCCTCGCGGGCCGACACCCTGTTCAAGGTTTGCGATCTTGCCGATCGCGGCATCGAAAGCAACGATCTCGGCATTCGGCGACGAGAGATGACCCGCTCTCGCGGCTTCTGCCAACGCCGCCATGATCTCGGGGCGCGGCGTGCAGATGATCGGCTTCAGCCGCCGGTCGAAGAGGGAACGGATGATCTTTGCTGGCCCGGGCTCAAGGTCGAGGAATACGCCTCCCTTGCTGAGCAAGCGCATCCCGGTCGCCATCGGCATCGTTATAGCAGTATCGAAGACGACGTCGAAGTGGCGGGGCAGGGTCGACAGATCTGTTCTGCGATAATCCAGCACTTCCGTGACACCAAGTGCTTCGGCTTGGGGTGCAGCATCGGCGCTGCATGTCCCCGAAACAATTGCACCTTGAAGCAAGGCGATCTGGACGGCGGCGGCTCCCACCGCGCCGGTGCAGCCATTGATCAGCACATGCTGTCCGGCTTTCAGATGCGCCTTGTCGATGAGGGCGTTCCAGGCAGTAACGCCGGGAGTCCCCAGACATGCTGCCGCTTCGAAAGTTACGCTGTCGGGCTTTCGTCCTACGACCGTCTGCGGGGCGACAACGACTTCGGCGAGTGCGCCGCAGGTTTTAACAGGAGCCACCCCGAATACTGCATCACCCGGCTTGAACGCCGTGACGCCGGCACCGACGGCAAGCACCTCACCCGAAAAATCACACCCCATCGCCCGGGGAAACTTGCGGCCCGTGATGAGCTTCAAATCGCCCCTGCGGATCTTCCAATCGACCGGGTTGATCGCCGCGAACGCCACTCTTACGGCTACATCGTCCGTACGCAGTGCCGGCGTCTCGAACCGCTCCATCTGCATAACATCAGGGTCGCCGTAGCGATGATATTGAATTCGCTTCATATGATTTCCTACCCGGTTCAAGTCACGATCTTCGGTCATGGTGCATCCCGCCGCAGACGAGATACTTAGCGCCTGAGGTTCCCGTGTTTCCGATCAAGGCACCTACCGCACTGGATTCGCCGGCATGGTCTTAGGGTGCAAACGACCGATTTCCGACGAGCCAATCCTCAAGGAGTGACGATTATTTGGAGCCGTGTTACTGAATTGTCAATCGGTAACTGGTAATTTACACAGCAAGACTTCTGAGGACCAATCCTACGGTTTCGATCTGTGCCGAGGGCAGATGCTTGAGGTTGCGATCTAGATAAAGGGGGTCATCGCAAACAGAATCGACCGCGCTATCTCATCGATAGGCGTCTTTTTTTCGAACTCACCGCGATCACGGCCATATTGGACAATATCGGTGATGATAGCGCGCAAAGTATCGAGATAAGCAAGGGCGGGAGCCCAATCCTCTGTACATGCGGTAACGGCTATCTCATATATTCTTTTATCTTCGTGCAGAAGCCTGGCGGTGTGCGCCGAAACACTTCCAAAAAAACGCCGAAGCTGATCAGGCGCACTTGTGCCTTTGCGCAAATCCTCTCTGGCTTGATCCAGAAGAGCCGCCAAATGCGCTGCGCAAATCTCTTCACCTATCGCCTGCTTGGATTGGAAAAAGCGATAGACATATGTTTTTGAAAAACCCAGTTCACGGGCGAGGTCCGCAACCGTCGTTTTTGTGTATCCATAATGGCCGAAATATTCCCGAGCAGTCCTTATTCTCTGGTCGCGGACGGCGTGTTCGGCAGGTCCGCGGTTTGGGGTGCCCTAGAGTAGCTTTGTCACAACAGCACTATATCGAATGGAGAGTCGCTGACAACATATTACAATGGAGCTTATTGGTAACCGAACAACTATTTTACCCTGCGTCCGCCGACTAGTCATTCAGCTCCTGCCGCGCGGCGATTGCGCGATCGGCCCCGGGTTGCGCGTCCGATGCGGATTACAATGATATGTTGAGCTTCGTTCAGCGCGACCGTCGCGGCGAGATCTTTGGGTGACCGGCGCGGTAGACCATCGCCTACCGTATCTTAGGCGACAGCTGTGTCGAACGCCTCGCGCAGGAGCAGGGTGATGGTGCTGGACAGCAGCGGCTTGGCCTGACGCTTGGCCGAAGTGAGACTGCAACGCTTATCGTAGTGCCGCAGCGTACACGTAGTGCTCATCTTCACCGGGCGTGGCCCGCCATCTACCGCCGCTAGCTGCATTTACTTACTCTACGCCCGCAACGGCTACGTCGGGCTGTTGCCGATCGGCAGCTTTGCGCCCCCGGCCAGTCGGTCCGGGGCCGGCAGAGGCAGCATGGGCGAGAAACACCTCAGTCCGTCTGAAAACGCTGGTCTGGATCGTAATTCGGTCGAGCGGGAGGTACCGAGCGATGCATGGACTCGGGTTGAGAACGGCAGTGAAACGGTGATTGCGAGACGTTAATACGGGAGAGTCTGCCGGCGCAGATCACGTGCTTGACGTTCTTGGTCGAGAGGCGTGGTCTCGACGACAGTTGCTATGCGACGGTCTTTGACGTCGCATAGGTCCGGCTTAACTGGCGTTGACAGCTGATGACTGCTGGTAAAGCTTGATGACCGCCGAGAAATCGAGTCGACCGTTACCGTTTTTGCTAGACGTCTGGTACAGCTTCTGCGCCATATCGCCCATAAAAAAGGGCTGGGCTACTGAGCGAGCAGCGTCCGTTGCAAGTCCGAGATCCTTGAGCATCAAGTCAGTACCGAAGCCCCCGGCGTATCCCCTGGACGCGGGCGAGGTGTCGATTAGCCCCGGATAAGGGTTGTACGTATCCGAACTCCAGCAGCGACCAGTAGAGGTGTTCATAACGCTCCCTAAGGTTTGCGGATCGATGCCCAACGCTACGCCGAGCGCCATCGCCTCGGACACGCCCGCCATAGTAACGCCGAGCACAAGGTTATTGCATATCTTTGCAACCTGTCCTGTGCCAACCGACCCGCAATGAACAATATTTTTGCCCATTGCCTCAAGAATCGGCCGAGCGCTATCCACAGTGGCTGTCTCACCGCCAACCATGAACGTCAACGTCCCAGCAACGGCGCCACCCGTCCCGCCCGATACCGGAGCATCAATGAAGGTGTTCCCTTTTGCGCTTGCAAGCGATGCGAATTCCTTGACGCTTGCGGGGGCGATCGTGCTCGAATCAATGATTGTGACGCCCGGTGCGATTGCCGCCAGAATGCCTTCTGGTCCCTCGAGTACGCTTCGCACGTGCGCCGATGCCGGTAGCATTGTGATAACCAATTCCGCGCCATCCACTGCGGCACCTGGCGAGAGGGCACTCCGCGCGCCCGCGTCTGCCATGGCTTGCGATGCTCGCGGACTGAGGTCGTACACGCTCAACGAGTAACCTGCCTTGAGCAGGTTGTGCGCCATTGGTGCCCCCATGTTGCCGAGGCCGATGAATGCGATCTTCATGAGTTTCGTTCCAGCGTGCAGGTGGGTCAGCGCAGGCTGATAGTCGTGTTGACGCCGTCACTAACGGCCGCGTCGTCGAACCATCGAACAGTCACAGTCTTTGTTTGCGTGTAGAACTGTATAACCTGCTTGCCGTAGGGTCCCAGGTCGCCCAGCTTCGACCCCCGAGATCCGGTGAAGCTGAAATAGGGAACCGGAACCGGAATCGGAATGTTGATGCCGACCTGCCCGACATCGATCTCGCTCTGGAACTTGCGGGCGGCAGCGCCACTCTGGGTAAAAAGACCGACCCCATTGCCGAAAGGATTGCTGTTGACCAGTGCGATCGCATCGTCGAGCGTGGCGACCTGCAGTACCACAAGGACCGGCCCGAATATCTCGGTTTTGTAGATCTGCATATCGGTTGTGACATCTGTGAAAATCGTGGGACCGACGAAATTCCCATCCTCGTAGCCTTTCACAACCACGTCTCGGCCGTCGAGAGCAAGCGTCGCCCCTTCTTTGATGCCTGCCTCGATAAGGCCCAGCACGCGCTGCTTCGCTGCGCGTGAGACAACAGGTCCTATGTCAGTGTTGGACTCGTTGCCCGCATTCACCGTGAGCGACTTTGCCTTTTCCACAAGATCGGGCAACCACTGCGCGGAAGAACCAACAAGCACCACAACCGAGGTGGCCATGCAGCGCTGGCCAGCCGCACCGAAGCCGGCGCCCGCCAGTGCATTCAGCGTCTGTTCGCGATTCGCATCCGGTAGCACGACAGCGTGATTCTTTGCGCCCATCATCGACTGCACGCGTTTACCGTGCTCACTTCCAAGCTGGTAGACGTGAGTGCCGACTGCCGTTGAGCCAACGAAGGAAATTGCCTTGATTTGCTCGTGCGTGCAGATTGCATCAACTACTTCCTTTCCGCCGTGCACGACATTGAGAACACCTTTCGGTACGCCAGCCTTGATAGCGAGCTCGACCAGCATCATTGTCGAAAGAGGGTCCTGTTCCGACGGTTTCAGCACGAACGTGTTACCACACACGATAGCCATAGGGAACATCCAGAGCGGGATCATTGCCGGGAAATTGAACGGCGTGATGCCAGCACAGACACCGATCGGTTGGCGCAGGGTATAAGTATCAACGCCGCCGGCCACGTTCTCAGAGAATTCACCTTGCTGAAGTGTGCCGATTGACGCTGCGTGTTCGACAACCTCAAGTCCGCGAAATACGTCACCCTCTGCATCAGCAATCGTCTTGCCCTGCTCAGCGCTCAATGTCTTGGCAACCGTCGACATGTTTTCGCGAATCAGCGCTTGCAGTTTGAGCATGATTCGCATGCGAGCGCCAATCGGCGTGGTCTTCCAAGTCGCAAAGGCTGCATGTGCAGCCTTGACCGCAGCGTCGACCTCAGCTCGCGTCGCAAACGGCACATAGGCTAGCACCTCTTGCGTTGCTGGGTTGACAACCTCACGCCACTCATTCGTTTGGGAATCGACAAACTCTCCATCGATCAGCAGTTTGACTTTCGGGACGTCCGCGTTCAAATTCTGGGTAACAGCGTTCATGTTTACTCTCTAGGACTTTGCATTGTTGAAGATGGGAGCGGCGTTGACATGCCTCGGGCAAAAGCAAGCGTGCAATTCGATCGTCATGAGCCGTTCGCCACGATCAGATCAGCGCTAAGTTTTGCGCCGGAAGGGTCAAGATTTGTCTCGGATGCAGCGGACTTCCTTGGTGCACGATTCATGATCCGAGAGGGGAGGGTTGTTGAGAAGCGAGGATGTTCGCAGGTCAAAGGAAAGCGCGGCGTACGGGCCGGCGGGAGTCGACACCATGCTCGCCCTGATCGCAGCCGCGAATCGCCTCGTGCGGGGCGAGAGCCCGCGAAACGTACTAGCGTCCATCTTGTCTCCGTGTTCGTGTTTCGTGCCTTGTGAAGTGCACGTTTCGTCTAAGTCTATGTACGAGTATAGTTCTTCGAATATCCACGACGAATGGACATAAAGGCGCAACGGTTATGCAAAAAAACACAAGAGGACGGGAGGCGATAAATTGGGATAACATGCGCTATTTTCTTGCTGTAGCGCGAAGCCAATCCGCGAGCGCGGCAGCGAAACGGCTTGATGTCGATCACACCACTGTGGCGCGCCGGATCCGGGAGCTTGAAGCGTCACTGGGCACCGTCCTGTTTGAAAAGTCCAGGTCCGGAGGATTCACGCTTACGACGGAAGGGCAGCGCCTCCGTTCGTACGCAGACGCGATGGAAACGACGTTACAGTCCGCGAGCGAGCAATTCGATGGAGGCGCCCATACTCTCTCCGGGCATGTGCGCATAGGATCAACTGAAGGGTTCGGTTCGTTCTTTTTGGCACCGCAATTGGCCTACTTTTCTGAAATGCATCCGGATATTTCAATCGACTTACTGCCGGTCCCTCATTTCGTCAATCTTTCCAAGCGGGAGGCGGACATCGCGATTCTGCTAGAGCGTCCGGAACGAGGGCAGTACATTCATACGAGGCTTTGCGAGTATCAACTGCGTCTATATGGCACGTCTACATATTTTAAGAAGCATGCGCTGATACAGAAAATAAGCGATATTCGCGGCCACACTTTCCTCAACTACGTTACGGATCTGGTGTTTAGTCCTGAGCTGCTTTATCTGGACCGGACAGTGCCCAACGCGAAGGCCAGCTTCTGCACGACAAGCATCGTTGCGCAGTATCACGCTGCGCTTCAAGGAACGGCCCTCGCGATCCTTCCATGCTTCATGGCCCACGCAGACCCTCGACTCACTACGGTTCTCCCCGAACAGATAGCTATCACACGTCATTTCTGGTTGTGTTGCCGCGAGGATCTCCGCAAACTCAAGCGGATTTCCGTGCTATGGGAATACCTGCGCAAGGCTGCAGAGTTGAATCGTGAGTTCCTGCTAGGGAAAAGTCAGATGATGTCCTTTCCGGATGCGTGACCCTGCCGCAGCAGCGCAAAACGGCTGCGGTGTCAAACCCCGCGTAAATAAGGCCGCGCACGTCGGATGAGTTCCACTGCTTCGAGAGAAGCGACCAAGCGGCGGAGGGTTGAACGACCGAAGATGTCGCTAATCAAGGGTGCCGGATCTGCTATTTGAGACTCGGCGCTTACCTGTGAGTCACGCCAGTCCTGGCAATACGCAGGAGTGGCCTCCGTCGACGGGTAGGCAGACACCTGTGATGAATCGCGCTTCTTCGGACGCAAGAAACACAGCTGCGTTGGCGATATCCCATGGCGAGCCAGTCTTTTTCATAGGAACCGCACGGCTGCGGGCTGCGACCATTTCCTCGACTGACGAGTATTGGGCAGATATCTGCTGGTAGACCAATGGCGTGTCGATCACCCCTGGCATGATGACGTTGGCGCGCACACCTTGGTCTGCATATTGCAAGGCGATGGCCACGGTAGCTTGGTTGACCGCCGCTTTGGATGCGTAATAGGAGAAATAGGAATAGCCCGTCCAGCGGATCGCGGCCAGCGACGAGACATTGATAATGGCTCCGCTGCGCTGCGCCAAAAAGTGCGGAAGAACCGCCCTTACTGTGCGGTGAACTGAACCTACGTTGATGCTCATGGTGCGCTCGAATGCGGCATCATCAAGCTCGAGCGGTCCGCCAGCTGGCGCCACACCAACATTGTTATGCAGGATGTCAATACGCCCGAACGTTTCGATCGCAGCCTGCACGGCGCGGTTCACTTCATCAGTGTTCGAGACATCGGCAACTATGCTCATTGCTTCATGACCTTCGTCTCGAATCACCTGCGCTGCCTCTTCTGCCGCCTGGGCGAGTCGATCAACGGTGATCACTATTGCTCCTTCGCGCGCATAGGCGACCGCCGTTGCTTTCCCGTTGCTCCATTCTCCCGGAGGCCCTCCTGCGCCAAACACGATAGCTACTTTATTTTTTAGGCGATCAGTCACGATCAGGTTTCCCTATGAAAATGAGTGGGGGCGCGTTCACAGAATCGTGAACAACGATCGGGTAGTCGTCGATATCAAAGTCGGCGTGTATTGAGCCGGCGCGGGCTTGTAACCCGGAGCTGGCGCGCGGCGAGGGCACTGCCCAGCATGGCCAGCCAGAAGAAGAAGGTCGAGCATAGTTCATCGGACCACACGAGCGGCACCTGAAAGACGTAGCGCGCAGCCACGCCGGCAAACAGCAGCAGGATTACCGCGGTCAGCAGAAGGGC